>DASXKI010000234.1:0-1571 GCA_036496945.1 Streptosporangiaceae bacterium
GGCCCGGGCGGGACTCTTGCGGCGGACGAGGCCGGCGCCGATCAGGCGCAGCGCGAGGGCCGCAGCCGGGAGCGGCCGGAAGAAGACGGTGAATTCCTTGATCTTCCCGTCCGGCCCGAACTGCAGCAGGTCGACCCCCTCGATCTGCTGGCCCTCGATGCGGGCGCGCCAGGCCAGGAATCCGGTGGAGCCGTCGCCCGCCTGGTCGGTGTATCGCAGGTCCTTGAGGACTTCGAAGAGGACCTGCACGAGAGCGGCGATCTGCTCGTGGCCGGTGAAAGCCAGGCGCGTCGTCAGCGGAGAGCGGAACACGGCGTCGGGCGCGAACGCGTCGACGACCGCGGCCACGTCGCGCGCCTCCATCGCGGCTCGCAATGGGAGCACAGCTGGGCTGGATTCAGGCTGAGACACTAGGGCCTCCTCCGCGCGATATGTTCTTATAACATGTTAATGTAACAGGTCATGCATCCGCTGTCCTCGGTTCCCCGGCCGTCCGGCCTCCCTGAACTCGGCGCCCCGGCCTACGTCGTGCTCGGCATGGTGCACCTGGGCGCCCGGTCGGGCTATGAGATCAAGCAGGCGGTCGAGAACTCGATCCGGTTCTTCTGGACCATCTCCCAGGCCCAGATCTATCCCAGCCTGCAGTTGCTGGAATCGGCCGGGCTGATCACCGGCAGGGCCGACCCGCAAGGCAGGCGACCCCGCCGGGTCTTCGAAACCACCCAGGCAGGAGAGGCAGCGCTCAGGGACTGGCTTACCCGCGATGAACCCATGCTGTTCGAGCTGCGCGACACTGGCCTGCTCAAGATCTTTTTCGCCGACGCGCTCGACCCCGGGCAGGCGGTCACGCTGCTCCGCGCGCTACGCCAGCGCAGCGAGGACCGAGTCAGGACCCTGCGCACCATCGAACCGGCCGCCAGGGCCGCGCAAGCCGACGGCAACCTCTACCCAGGCCTGACGCTGCAGCTAGGAATCGCCTACCATCAGGCGATCACCGACGTCTGCGCCGACTTCGAACGCGACGTCGCTGCTAGCGACAGCGACGGGTGAGACTCACGCGGGGCTGTTACAGGACCTTCGTGCCGTACATCTCGCCGAGCGGGTCGGCGAGCAGTTCCAGCCGGACGCCGTCCGGGTCGCGGAAGTACAGCGACGTGCCGCTCGCCTCCTGGTAGGGCACGCCTTCGGCGTCGAGCTTGCCGCGCAGGTAGTCCCACTTCTCTTTCGTGACGGAGATGGCGATGTGGTTGATGCCGCCGAGGACCTCCTGGTACGGGCCCAGGTCAAGGCCGGGGAAATCGAAGAACGCCAGCAGGTTCCCGTTGCCGACGTCGAAGAAGAAGTGGGTGGACCCCTGGTAGTCGCGGTTCCCGAAGAGATCGGTGAGCGGGAACTCCAGGACGCCCTGGTAGAACCTGATCGTCTGCTCGACGTCGGAGCACATCAGCGCGGTGTGGTGGATACCGCGCGCCGACGTCGGCGGCCGGCCTGCGGTGATGTACTCGGCCTGCAGGCGGGCCCGCTTCGCGGCGATCGCGTCCAAGTCAATGTCGGTCATACCCGGTACGGTG
>DASXKI010000235.1:0-1999 GCA_036496945.1 Streptosporangiaceae bacterium
GATCGCGACGCGTTGACACGATAGCGTGCGCGCCCACGGGGAGGTTCGCCAGCAAGCGTGCGAGCTGAGCCGGCGCCCCTGGCGAATTCAGCTCATGCACATCGTCGATCACTAGCACGACCGGATCACAGTGCCCGGCAAGCTCTGACAGCACCCGGTCGGCCATCGCCCGCCCGCTGAATCCAGGCGTCGCTGTCGACGGCTCATCCTCGGTCGCGCCGCACGCCTGACGGACAGCGGACAGCAGCGCGAGCCAGAAGACCTGCGCGTCCTGCTCCCCCTGCCGGACCGGCACGAAAGCGACCCGATACGCCCGCCCTGGACCAGCTGCCCAGGCACGCAACAACGATGTCTTCCCGCTGCCAGCAGACGCCGAAACAACCGTCACCTTCCGCGCCGCCAGCCGGTCCAGGCGCGCCACAAGATCATCACGAGCGACGAGCCGGGTGGCGGCCGATTCGCCGGCCTCGAGTTCTGTCATAGGCAATCCAGCCAGTCGAGTCGTGCGTCCGTAAGTGA
The DNA here is from genome assembly GCA_036496945.1 of Streptosporangiaceae bacterium. Classification (GTDB taxonomy): domain Bacteria; phylum Actinomycetota; class Actinomycetes; order Streptosporangiales; family Streptosporangiaceae; genus JAJYUU01. Next base: position 520 of record DASXKI010000235.1, read on the forward strand.
ACACCAGGTAAACAGACGACTGGCCGGCGGAATAATACCCAGGTGGGTACCACTTTCTCGGCGCGGTTAGCGGCCCCGGTTAGCGGCCCCGGTTAGCGGTCCTGCGAGTGGCGGGCGGCGAGCCGGGCCAGCTCAGTCCGGTTGGCCACCCCGAGCTTCGCGTAAGCGCGCGAAAGGTACACCTTGACCGTATTGCGAGATATGAACAGGTCTTGCGCGATGTCGGGATTGCTCAGGCCTGTGCTGGCAAGCTCGACCACTTGACGTTCGACGGGACTGAGGCTGGCCCACCCATGCGTGGCGCTCGCGTGCTCCCCGCGGCCGCGCCGGGCGTAGGCGACGGCCTCCTCGAGAGATAGCCGGGCACCGTCCTGAAGCGCCCGTTCAAGGCTCTCGTCGCCCAGTGCGGCGCCGGCCGAGGCCAGGTTCCGCATCGCTGCTTCCCTGACCATTGGGAACGCCACCAGGCCGAGCTCGGTCCGCTCCTGCTGGGCCGCGGCAATCAGCCGGACGGCGCGCTCATGCTGTCCGGTGAGCAACGCAACCTCGGCGACCACGTCGAGGGCGTCGATCACCCCGGGACGCCACCCGTTGTCCATGAGCACCTTGAGCGCGTCGTGGGTGACGGATTCTGCCCGCTCGTCGTCGCCTTCGAGCAGCAGGGCGCGGGCCAGTCCGAGGTGGGCCATTGCCTCGGCGCGCCGGTTGTTCAATGGTCTGGCGGCGGCCAGGAGCCTTTCGACGTGCACCTTGGCCAGTGCGCTGTCGCCGCGGGCCAGCGCCACGGCAACCAGGATCTCCTGGGCCTGCCAGGCGGCGGCGCAGACCTCACGTTCATGCTCGTAGAGGCTCGTGGCCCACTGTGCTGCCCGGTCGAGATCGCCGACCGCCAGGGCGGCAACGCCCAGTGCGTGCATGAGCGCTCCGGTCCCGAGAAGCAGCCCTTCCTGCCTCGATTGCTCGAGATCGGCCTCCGCCCGCTCACGAGCGGCGTCCGCGCCTCCCATGTGGGCGTCGACGACGGACAGCATCTCAACCACGCAGTACTGGCTCAACTGGTCCTGTCCCGGCGGCATGGTCAGCGCCCGCTCACAGTGAGCCCGGGCGCTGGCCAGGTCGCCGGCCGAGAAAGCGGTGTTCGCCAGACACCACAAGCACCAGCGGATGTCGTCCTCATAGCCGATAGCTTCCGCCACCCTGAGCGTTTCCTCGAGCGGGCTTCGCATCGCGATGGGATCGTCCTGGAAGAAGTAGCTGATCGCCAGCGAGCCGAGCGCGTCACACAGCGCGACCTGGTCTCCTGCGGCCCGGGCCAGCTCTGCCGCCCGCAGGAGCATCAGATCACCGGTGCTGGGGTCACTCAAGATGACCAGGGCCCCGAGCCGGCTGAGCGCGAGAGCCTGCGAGCGGATATCGCCAGTCGCCGCGCCCATGTCCAGAGCCGCGGTGGCGGCGGACTGCGTGCGGGCGAAATCACCCA
>DASXKI010000236.1:0-1610 GCA_036496945.1 Streptosporangiaceae bacterium
CCCTGGTGCATCTCCGGCGGAGCGGTCGAGCACACGACCGTCAGGTCGTCGACGGTGGCCAGCCGAGTGCGGTACTCCTCATACGTGAGCGATTCGCAGGCGACGGCCAGGCCGTTGACCAGCAAACGGTCGCGGCTCGGAGTCCTTTGCGCGACGTCCCGGCTGACGCGGTCGATCAGGTCGGTGCGGCGTGCCTCAGGTTCCTCCCGCGTGGCGCGTCGGCGCAGCCTGCGCGCGGCGAATTCCACGAGAGCCACCGCGACAGCGACGCGGACCCAAGGGCGCACGTCGGGGGGGAGCGGCCGGTACGTCTGGACCGTCAGTCGCAGCTCTCGCCCGTCGTAGTCGCAGGATTCCAGGCCCCAGGGTTGGCCGTCCTGACCCTCATAGCCAACTGTCCGCGTCCACCCGTGCTTGGGGCTGAGCTGCTTGGCCGCCCATGACGCTATAGCGTCGCCAACGTCGTCGACCACGTCGCGGGCGAGCTCGACCAGCTCCCGGTCCGCGTTGCCGCGCACCCAGACCACCGTGTCGCCCAGGTCGAGCAGCCGGTCAAGCAGCTCTGTCGGCTGCGGGCCTGCGGCGATGTCCCCGGTGAGCACGATCCGGTCGGCGCGCTGCAGGTCCGGCTCTGCCACCACCGCGTCGAGCGCGGGCATGACCCCATGGATGTCGGACAGGACCGCGACCGGGCTGACCATCGTCTCAGCATGCCAGAACGCACCACGCCGAGCCGTCCGGCGCTGCTGACAGCAGCGCGGGTGCGGAGCCCGCATAGCAACTCGGCAAAGTCCTCGTCGAGACAATCGCATGGTCGTAGCGCCGGAACCGGCCGGCCGCCTCGCTGACGACGAAGCTGAGCACCGCGAAGCTGATCAGCCGCTCCGCCCGCGCGACGGGAATGAGAACTCGCCCCACAAGCCAGCATGCAGATCGCCGCCCTGGCCGCGCGGAGCGCACCACCGGGTGGCACGCAAAACATATAATCTGCGCGTCTGGGTCCCGGAATCTGCAAGCAGGCCGCCATGAAAATGGTCGGCGATCTGACCGCGCTGGTAACTGCTCGGCCGAGCTAAAGAGCGAAGTGCTCCCGCCCGGCCTCCGTGCGCGTCTATGCAGGCATCCGCGTCCTTATGCGTCCCGGCAGACGCACTGCTTTCGGCATCTGCGTTGGCTAAGGAGGAAATTGCCGTGGTCAGGCGGCGTGCGGGGCGATTTCGACGATGAGGTCGGCGTCCAGCGCGATGGAGATCCGGTCGAGTAGCGGGATGGTCGGGATGACGCCGCCGGCCTCCAGGCGGGACAGGGCGGGCTGGGTCATTCCGGCTCTGGCGGCGAGCTCGATCTGGGACAGTCCAAGGGCCAGCCTCCGCTCCCGGACGGCTTGGCCGATCAGGTAGGCGCGATGAGCTTCGGCGTAGCCTTCGCGGTAGTCGGCGCTGTCACGGCGCTGGCTGGCCAGCTGCTCATAGGAGGTATGGTCGGCGGTCATCTCAGGGTCCCTCTCGGTCGAAGGTGTCGTGGGCGGGTAAGTGCTCGGCCTCGCAGGTCTTCTGCGCTTGTAAGGCACGGGCTACTTCGGCTACTTCAGCGCTGCGGGTCTTGCGGAA
>DASXKI010000237.1:0-5947 GCA_036496945.1 Streptosporangiaceae bacterium
GGACGTCATCGGATTCCAGATGCCAAATGCCGTCACCGTCGCCCTATCCGAACTTCGACTCGGGGGACGCCGACCGATAGGGCATTCCACGCGCATGTGCTTGTCACCGGCCGTCACGGCTACTGCCCGTGACGGGCTCACCTGGCAGGCCCCGTTAGCCGCTGATCTGAACCCGGTTGGGCTTGGCTTCCTCGGCCTTCGGCAAGGTGACGGTCAGCAGGCCGTCGGCTAGCTCTGCCGTTACCTGGTCGGCCTTGATGTCGCCAGGCAGCATGGTCCGGTACTCGAACTGGCCGGTCCGGCGGGAGCTGCGGCGGCGGTGGCCGCTCTCGGTCTCGCTGATCTCGCCGGTGATTGTCAGCTCCCGGTCCGTCACCTGCACGTGCAGCTGGTCCTTGCGCACGCCCGGCACTTCCACCCGCACCACGTAGGCGTCCTCTGTGTCGGACTCCTCGGCGGCAGGAATCCACGGGGCGTCACCCGGCGGGGCAAGGGCGAAATCAGTGAACGCGGCGTTCATGAGCTGGCCCATGCGCTGGTAGATGTCTTCGAACTCCCGGGTCGGGTCGGCGAGGGAGCGGTTTCGCATACTGCGGCGGGTCGGGAGCATCACCATGGCTGCCTCCTGCGGTTGAGAAACGTCCCTGTAAGCCTGCCTGAGCAGGGTCGCCACGCACATCCTCAATCCAGCTAGCCAGCCTCGTTGCCCGCCAGCGGCCGCGACGCTACCCAGCCCGGTGAGGTCTATTACCAGCCTGAATCGCGAGCCACGGTTCGGCGCGCGTTCGCGGGCCGTCCGATTCCGCCGGTCAGCTGCCCGCGCCGGTCCTGTGAGTCGTGATTATCTCACCGTGATGCTGGCCTCGACCGCCCCCCGACTCGGTAGCAGGAGGCGCACCCGCGCGAGCGCTGCGGCTGCCACGAAGCCTCTTCCGCGGGGAGCGCGGTCGGGCCGGCCCGACCGCATCCATCCGGAGCACCGTGTGCAAGGACTCCCGCAGCCGGTGTCGCCGGGTTGGCTGCTCGGACCGCCCGATCCCAGCCTCCAGTTCCGTTCGCAGCCGGTCGAGGTGGCTTACCAGCTCGCCACGCAAGGGCCAGCCGACCGGCTGGGCCGCGGGATCGGTGCCGAGCAGCTCGCTGAGCTGGTCCTGCCGACGCCGCGCCCCGTCCAGGTGGTAGCGCAGGTCGGCCTCGACGAGCCCGCGCTGGTCGGGATTCTCGGCCAGAGTCAGCCGGCTGTAGTCGCGCAGGGCCGCTGCGAGCTCGCTGAGGGTCGCGCTCAGCCGCCACCGGATTTCCTGGTCCCGCATCGGGCTCGTGTCCTCGCCTAGGCGAGCGCTGTCGGCTAGGGAGCGGGCGAGAACACGGACGGTCACCGCTGAGTGCTCCAGTGTTTCCAGGCGTCGTCGCAGCTCAAACGGCGCGATGGCCAGCCGCGGCGCGCGAGGGTTCAGCCGGACGCTTTCCTCGGCCTGGCGCAGCGAGTCCTCGACGCGCTGGATCTCGCCACCCAGCGACCGGGCCCGGGCGAGCCAGTCGCCCGATTTGTCGATTACGGTTCCGTGACTCAGCCCGGTCGCCATCTCGGCCAGCAAATCCGCCGTCGTCCGGCAAAGCTCGGCGATGGCCTCCGCGGCCGGCTCCACCCGCGGCCGCGCGTAGATGAAGCCGGCCAGCAGGCCGGCGCCGGCACCGACCAGGGTCTCGACAATCCGTCCGGTGGCCGCGGCGTTAGGCGTCCCGACCGACAGGATCAGCATGGCGCTGATCGGCACCTCGAGCAGCGTCTCACCCAGCCGCAGGGCGTATCCCACGGCAAGCCCGACCACGATCGTCAGCCCGAGACTCCACCAGGTGAACCCGACCCACGCCGACAGCCCCACCGCCAGCAGGACGCCCGCCACCACCGCCACGACCCGCTGGATCGCGCTGCGAACAGTCTGATAGAGCGTCACCTGCGCTACCAGCAGCGCGGTCAGCGGCGCCAGGACCGGCCTCGCGGTGACGGCGGGTAGCTGCAGCGCCAGCAGGTACGCGAGGATTGCGGTGCTGGCGAGCCGCGCAATCGTGACGGCCTTGGGCTGCGCCCGGTATCGAACGATTGTCAGCGTTTCCGGCGCGCGCTGCGCAACGGCTCGGGCGGCCGCGCCAAGTTGGGCAGGCCGGCCCCGCCGTTCCGTCCCAGGGCACATCTGCATCACGCTGCCGCCCCCGTCTGGTGATCACATCACCGAGTCGTCTAGTTTCTGGCGCAGCAGTACCGGGCCCTGGGAGCCCCGCCACCGCCGCCGCGTAACGCTTGGCGGCGTGACCAGCAGACGCCGATTCCAGCGGGCAGTTCACTGTGACGTCCGGTCGCTGCGCGCGTCCCGCCCGCGCTGGCAACAGTCGCTGACGCTGTCAGCGCAACCGCGTGTTTCACCGTGGGCCTCCCAGGTAGCACAACCGCGCGCTTGTGCCGACCCGTCCGGCCCGGCCTGTCAGGGAGCTGCCAGGATGATCGCCCTGGAAAGCCGGGAACAGAACCGGTCGCTGCTGGCCGGTCGCTGACACCTATCGGGGCGAAGCCGAACAAAGTGCGCCGCCACCTGGCGATGGACTTGCTGGAATGCAGGGCGGGTCTCCGGTAACCGCCACGAGATCCGCCCCAGGAAAGCGAGCCACAACTAGGGCGTGGCGACGTCGTCGGGCGCCCAGATGGAGAGTTTCTCCGCTGGTTGGCCGGTGCCGGCAAGGCGCAGCAGGCCCGAGTTCTAACCCCACGCGCTCCCGGCACCGCCGTCGGACGCAACAGGAGCCGCTGCCAGAGCAGCGCGTGCTGCTCCCGGCAAACTACCCGTCCTGACGATGTGCGGCGCGCCGGAGGCAGCAAGCCTGAAACTGCAGTCCGGGAGAAGGGGGTCCGGATCATGTCAAGCGGTATCCGTAGCCCGGCCGGTACGATCCGCAGCGCCATCCCAGCGAGGGTCGATCGCCTGCGCTGGACGCCGTTCCATACCCGGATGGTTGTCGCCCTCGGGGTTGCGTGGGTCCTGGACGGCCTGGAGATCACGATCGCTAGCTCGATCGCGGGAGATCTGACCTCCAAGTCGACCCTGGGCCTATCCTCCACCGCCGTCGGCGCCATCGCGACGGTCTATCTCGTCGGCGAAGTCGTCGGTGCCCTCGGATTCGGCCGGCTGTCGGACCGGCTCGGCCGCAAGAAGCTCTTTATGGTGACGCTTGGCGTCTACCTCGTCGGCAGCGCCCTCACCGCGCTCACCGCTGGCCACACCGCGGGCTGGGTGGCCTTCATGTACCTGACCCGGTTTGTCGCTGGCACTGGCATCGGCGGTGAATACTCGGCCATCAACTCGGCGATCGACGAGCTGATCCCCGCCCGCTACCGAGGCAGGGTGGACATCGCGGTCAACGGGACGTACTGGGCCGGCGCGATCCTCGGCACACTCGTGACGTCCCTCCTGCTCAACCAGCTTTCCCCGAGCCTCGGCTGGCGCCTGGGCTTCCTCCTCGGGCCTGTCCTGGCCGTCGTCATCATCTTCATCAGGCGGAATCTCCCGGAGAGCCCGCGATGGCTTCTCATGCACGGCAGGCCGGCCGAAGCGGAGGAAGCGATCCGCCACATTGAGGAGGAGGCCCAGGCCGCCGGCCAGCAGCTCACCCCGGTTGACCCAAGCATGATGATCGAGGTCAAGCCGACGGAGCGGACTGGCTACCTAGCGCTGACCTACGTCCTGTTCAAGAGGTACTGGAACAGATCAGTCCTCGGCGCCACGCTGATGATCACCCAGTCGTTCCTTTATAACGCGATCTTCTTCACTTATACCCTGGTGCTGACGAAGTTCTACCATGTGCACTCGGCCGACGCGCCGCTCTATCTGATCTTGTTCGCGGCCGGGAACTTGCTGGGCCCGCTCACCATCGGGCGGTTTTTCGACACCATCGGCAGGAAGCCGATGATCGCCGCGACCTACATAGGCTCCGGCGTGATGCTCGCGGTGACTGCTGCCCTCTTCGAGCAGCACGTGCTCACCGCCACGACGCAGACCGTCGCGTGGTGCGTGATCTTCTTCTTCGCCTCCGCAGGAGCCAGCTCCGGGTATCTCACCGTGAGCGAGGTCTTCCCGCTTGAGGTGCGTGCGCAGGCCATCGCGGTTTTCTTCGCGATCGCGCAATGCTTCGGCGCACTGGGGCCGGTCCTTTACGGCCACTTGATCGGGAACGGCGCCAGGACCACCAACCTGTTCATCGGGTACCTGATCGGCGCCGGCGCGATGGTGCTCGGCGGCATCGTCGAGATCGTCCTGGGCATCGCTGCAGAGGGCAAATCGCTGGAAGACATCGCCAATCCGCTGTCCATGGTCCGCCGGCCAGTCGACTCCGATTCCGGCATGACGTCAGGAAGCGCAGGCCAGGTCTGGCGCCCCAACCGGACTGACTGGCCCTCTGACTGGTCAACCAAGTTAGGGCGGCATCGCCGGAGCGCAGGACAGGCATGGGACCAATTGCATCGTGTCGTGCGTCGGCAGCCTCGATCGGAATCCCAAACTGCACGGCACACGTCGGCCCCGAAATGCCATCACGAGCACCATCTTCACAGCGGCTTGCGCGTTCCGGTCCCGGACTGCGGCGGTCCAGCCGTTGTCGCACGCCCCGGCCTAGCAGATCGCGCCGCTGCTCAAGGCATGGATGATCAGCGAGGCGATCTTCCCGGCGAGCTTCCATCGCGTCAGGTCTTAACCACCTAAGCCGAAATTGCCTGACCGCTACGCGCGGCCAGGCAGCTCTAGGTACACGAGTCGATCACCGAGCTGGTCTTCGGCTATGGCGGCGACTCCGGTTGCGATCGCCGCTCACCCGGCAGGTCGTCGGAAAAACCGCGACGAGAGCGCCATCAGCACGCCGACCTGGTGCCGCCAGCAGCCGTCGCGACTCCGCCGAGATTCGCGCGGACAGCATCGCGCGCTACCAGGTCCCGGGCGGCGCACCGAGCTTCGCTGAGCTCTTCCGCATGAGATTGCTACTCGAACCGGACGCTGTAACGGTGCCTGTGCAGTCGGTGTACCCCCTGCTCGAGCGCGCCGGCCGGCAGTGGGAGCTTTCTGACGGGCCTGGGACATCGATCGTGACCATGACAGGAGGGCCCGGCCCCCGGCGCCTGTCGAAGTCTCTGGTCAGCTCCTGCCTGCCAGGGCGGGCACGGCACCCGGCCACCGGAACTGCCCGGCCGCGCTGGTGACGACGATGACCGATGCAAGACTGAACCCGGCCAGCAGTGATGAGCCGACGGTGCCGACCGAATCGCTCGCGTTCCCGCAGCCGAGCGGCGCGGGCTTACGCCACTTCGGCGGCACGAATGGTGGTCCGGCCACGCTGCCCTCCTCGGTCAGCGCGAACTTATCGGAACCGTCGGCTTCGCCGTCGTGAGCGCACGTTCCGGTAATGGTGGAGCTCGGCCGGTGAAATCGGGCCAGACAGTTGTCCACCGCAAGGGGCGGCATGCCCGTCGTCGTGACGTATGGGGACAGCAAGCGTCCAGGTTTCCCGTCACCGTCGCGCCGCCGTGAGCGCACGCCACCGCGGGGCCGGGCCGGGGCCGGACCTGCGGTCTAGCATGCGTGCTTGTCGATCACAGATCTGCTCCTGGTCCTCGCGCTGGCTGCGGGCGGCGGCGCTGGCTCAGTGAGGGGACGGCTGGTTGCGGATCACGATGAGGCTGACGATCTTGCCGTCGCGGACGGTGAAGTAATCCGACATGATCAGCTCGGCGGGCAGGTTGGTCTTGTCGTAGGTGCCGTCGTAGCGGGAGCGGACGATGGTCTGGCCGTAGTGGTCGATGACCTCACGTACTTCCATCGTGACGTGGTCGCCGACCATCTCCTTGGTGGCCCAGCGGCGGATGGCGTTGATGCCGTTGATCTCGCGGCGGGCGTCGTTGACGTAG
>DASXKI010000238.1:0-39243 GCA_036496945.1 Streptosporangiaceae bacterium
GAGGACCACCTGGCCGAACATGCTCTGCCCGGGCCGGACGGCCTGCTATTCACCAGTCCGGGGGGAAAGCTGCTCCGCCACTCTGTCTTCCGGAACCGCGTCTGGATCCCCGCCGTCACCGCTACCGATCTCAAGGGCGTCCACTTCCACGATCTGCGGCACGCCGGCAACAACCTGGTCGCTGAGGCGGGCGCCAGCCTCCGCGAGCTCATGGACCGTATGGGCCACGCCAGCAGCCGCGCCGCGCTTATCTATCTGCACTCGAGCCCGGACCGCCAGCGCGCGCTCGCCGACGCCATCGCGGCGCGGACTCTAAATGATCTTGGTCGCGGACGATGAAAATGACTCTGTGGCACGTGCGTGGCATGAGACGGGCATTTCGGACACTGGCCAGTTCACTGGTCATGGCGCTGCATCCCGTTGACCTGCGGGGGAGTGCGGCGCGCCTGGCAGGACTCGAACCTGCGACCGGCTGCTTAGAAGGCAGCTGCTCTATCCGGCTGAGCTACAGGCGCCTAGGCGCATATTGTGCCCGATGTAGATCACGTCCCGGACACGCCTCGCGGGCCTGGTGGCTGCGTTCGGTCCGAGGATTGCCTATCGTCGTCTCTCATGTGCCGTCGCCAGCCGCCCAGCGCGCAAAAGCCGCAGGTCAGCCACTCAATAGAGGACCAACGGGCAGCAGAGGCGACCAAGCGCCCAGGTTCGCGGTGAACGGCGCGCTGCTCGTCGCCGGCACCACCTCCGATGCCGGCAAGAGCGTCCTCGCGGCCGGGATCTGCCGCTGGCTGCGGCGCCAGGGCGTGAGCGTGGCCCCGTTCAAGGCGCAGAACATGTCGCTTAACTCATTCGTCACCCTCGACGGCGCGGAGATCGGCCGGGCTCAGGCCATGCAGGCAGCGGCCGCGGGGCTCGAACCGGATGCCCGGATGAATCCCGTCCTCCTGAAGCCCGGCTTCCACGGCAGCCAGGTGATCGTGCTCGGCCAGCCCGTCGGCGAGGTCGATGCGGCCGGTTACGCCGAGAACGCCGACCGCTTGCTCGACGTCGCCCTCGATTGCCTCAGCCAGCTCCGCCGCGAGTTCGACGTCGTCATTTGCGAAGGCGCCGGCAGCCCAGCCGAGATCAACCTGCGCCGCACCGACATCGCGAACATGCGCCTCGCCCGCGCCGCCGACCTGCCCGCGATTCTCGTCACCGATATCGACCGCGGCGGTTCGTTCGCCTCCCTCTACGGCACGCTGGCCCTCCTCGAGCCCGAAGACCAGGCGCTGGTCACCGGCTTCGTCGTCAACAAGTTCCGCGGCGATCGGGCGCTACTCGAACCCGGCCTGGGCATGCTGCGCAACCTGACCGGCCGCCCGGTTCTCGGCGTGCTGCCCTGGACGAGCGGGCTGTGGCTCGACGCCGAGGACTCGCTGGCCCTCGACACCCGCACGCGGCCCGCGGGCGGCACGCCGCTCGGTCACGACGTGCTGCGCGTCAGCGTCGTCCGGCTGCCGCGGATCAGCAACTTCACCGACATCGACGCCCTGAGCGCCGAGCCCGGCGTACTCGTCCGGCTGGCCTCCGGCGCGGAAGAACTCGCCGACGCGGACCTGGTCATCGTGCCGGGTTCGCGGGCGACCGTAGCTGATCTTGCATTTTTGCGGGAACGGGGTATGTCTGACGTCCTCGTCGCTCGCGCGCTGGCAGGCCGACCCGTACTCGGCATCTGCGGCGGCTTTCAGATGCTGGCCGAGGAGATCGCCGATGACGTCGAGTCCGGCGCGGGAACCGTGTCAGGCCTCGGCGTGCTGCCGACCACGGTGACATTCGCCGAGACCAAGACCCTCGGCCGCCCGACCGGCACCGCTTACGGGGTCGAGGTTTCCGGATACGCGATCCACCACGGTGTCGTCAGTGTCAGCGACCTCACGGCCGAGCCGTTCCTCGACGGGTGCCGAAGAGGCGCGGTCTGGGGTACGAGCTGGCACGGCACGCTGGAGAACGACCAGTTCCGCCGCGCCTTCCTCGCCGATGTCGCGGCCGTAGCCGGGCGCGACTTCAAGGCCGCACCCGACACCGACTTCGCTGCGCTCCGGGAAGCCAGCCTGGATCTGCTTGGCGACCTCGTCGCGCAGAACCTCGACACCGACGCCCTGCTGCGGCTCATCGAGGGCGGCGCACCGCCCGGACTGCCCATCCTGCCGCCGGCCGGAGTGGCGCGCAGTCCCGCGTGATGAAGGCGAAGGATTCGACACGGGCGACGGTGCCGAATCCGTCCTGCTCACAGGCGAACCCGGCCAGACTAGGCGGCGGTTTCCTGAGGCCTGGCCGTCGCGGGGTCGTCGGCCGGGCCAGCCAGGCGTGCGTTGCGTAGTGCCGGGATCAGCGCTCCCAGCACCAGCGCGCCAGCTACGCACGCCAGTCCGCCGCTGACCACGGAGAACGCCGGGGTTACCAGCCGGGCAACCCCGCCGGCCTCAACGTTGCCCAGGGCTGGGGCGGTCGTCACCTGCGCCAGGTACAGGCTGGAGACGCGACCCCGCAGCTGATCGGGCGTGTAGATCTGCAGCAGCGCATTGCGCAGCACCTCAGAGATAAGGTCGCCCATCCCGGCCAGGGCAAGGAAGAACAGTGCCAGCGGCAGGCTGCGGACGAGGCCGAACGCCGCGATCGAGCCGCCCCAGATGATCCCTGCAAAGATCACGACGAGGCCGGGACGGCTGAGATGACCGGTCCAGCCGCTAGTCGCGGCGCCGACGAGAGCGCCGAGGCCTGGTGCGGCTACGAGCAATCCGAAGGTTGCCGCGCCGCCGTGGAAGTGCGTGCTGGCCATCGCCGGGAACAGCGCCGATGGCATTCCGAAGAGCATCGCGTTGGTGTCGACGAGCAGCATGCCCCCGACGACCCGGTTGTGCCGGACGTAGCGGAAGCCCTCAGCCAGCGACTTCAGGCCGGGACGCTGGGCCTTGATGCTGGGCGGCATCGGCCGCAGCCCGATCATCGCCAGCCCGAACACCGCGAAGCACACGGCGTCGATGGCGTAACAGCTAGCCAGTCCTGGGCCGGCGATCAGCAGCCCGGCGATGGCCGGGCCGCCGAGGTTGCCTACCTGGCTCGCCGTCGCGTTGAGCGCGGCAGCGGCCGACATCCTGTCCTCACCGACGAGTGCCGGTGTGGCGGCCGTCGATGCCGGGGAGCTGAGGCCGGACAGCAGCCCGATGCCGAACGTGATGACATACAGCGGCCACAACGCCGGGTGGCCGAGCAGGCTGTTGACCATCAGCAGCGCCGCGAGCGCGGCCTGGGGCAGCCTTACGGCCATGAGCAGCGTGCGGCGGTCATGGCTGTCGGCGAGCATCCCGCCGGTCAGCAGTCCGAGGAACATGCCAGCACTCGATGCCAGCGTCAGCAGACCGACGGCCAGTGAGTTGTGCGTCAGGCCGTAAACCTGCCAGTCGGCGGCGGTGGTTGCGACCGCGTTCCCGGCCATTGATACGAAACGACCAGCGAACAGCCGGCGGAAGTCCCGACTCTCCCGCAGCGGGGCAACGTCGATGGCGATCTGCCCGATGCGCATGCCAGCTCCGAGGTCGGGGTGAGCGGCTCGACATGCGTGGCCGCGCCCGCCCGGCTGAGCGGCCACGAACGCAGATTACTTGCTAGTCGGCAACGGTTACCCCGGCGGGCCGGTGCTAACTGGCACCGCCACGGCCCGCTGCGCTACGCCTCGACGAGCTCGGCCTTGTCGAACTCCCAGAACGCCCGCAGCGCCACGAGCTGACCGGCGCCGTTGCTGCGGTAGGTGTAGACGCCGTGCACGACCGCGACGTGCTTACCGCCAGGCAGCACGGTGCGGATGACGCCAACGTCGGCCACCTCGTCGCCGCAGAGGTAGGAGTGCTCGATCTCGAACGTGATCTCGTCGTTCGGGGCGATCACCGTGTCGTAGAACGCCGCGATCGCCTCGGGCCCGCGGTGCCCGGTACCCTCCGGGTCGAACGGCGAGGGGCCGATCGGGTCCTGGACGACCGCGTCCTCGGCGAACAGACTGAGCCAGCCCGCCCGGTCTTTCACCTTGACTGCCCCCTGTGACCTGCGCGCGAGGTCGCGCGCGGTGCAACTCTGGTCCGGCATGGCCACGGTCTCCTCCGGCTCGCGTCTCCTCGGCTCGCAAGGCCGCCGCCGAAAGTAGAACAGGTTCTAGCCGGAACTTCAACCAGCGTCCGCCGGTCGGGCCGCCGCGCCGGGCATCAACAATCAACTCGAAGGATTCGGCGGCTATCAGGCGCCGGATCTTTCGACTTCAGCCAGCGATCGCGGCCCGGGGCCGCCGCGCGGCGTCTCCGCTCCGACTTTTCATGCTTTCCCCAGGTCCAAACCGGGCAAACCAGGACTCAAGATCCCGGAAAACCATGAGACGTCGGTGGCGCCTAACCTCATCCGCCGCTTCCGGCGGGAGTTCGACCCTAGATCGTGCTGATTTCAGCGGATAAATCCGGCAATCGAGCCCCGACCAGCCCGCAGCGCCCGGACCAGCGCGGATGCCGCCCAGCGACGCACGGACCCGACACGACCAGGGCTACCGCTGCTAGCACGGGGTATGTGGGACAGTTGATCGAATCAACCGAAGGAGTGACATGGCTCTGCCAACACTTACCCCGGAGCAGCGCGCCGACGCGCTGGCCAAGGCGCAGGCTGCCCGCAAGAAGCGCAGCGAGCTGCTGGCCTCAGTGAAGGCCGGGAAGGTGAGCATCGCGCAGGTGCTAGCCAAGACGGACGACATCACCAAGAAGACCAAGGTTGCCCAGGTCATCAAGGCCATGCCCGGCTACGGCCCGGCGAAGGCCGCCGCGGTGATGGAAGAGGCTGGCATCGACGACAACCGCCGCGTGGGCGGGCTGGGCGAGCAGCAGCGCAAGAAGCTGCTCGAGGCCGTATCGGCCTGAGCTGAGACCGGGCGGCCGCCGTTACTGGCGCTGCCCGGCTCAGCGACTCTCCTGGCGCCGCTCGCGTCGAGGCACCGGTCCGACGCCCGACTGTGGCGCCCTGGTAGCCGGTCCTGGTAGCCAGTCTTGGCGTGGCCGAGGTCCGGCGAGTGCTCCGCGGGCTTGGCATACGTACCCGCCTGGCTAGGCATTGTCGGCCCGAGGCGCCCTGGTAGCCCGGCGGGCTGGGCAACGCTTACGCCCGCTGCGCACTCCCGGGACCTCGGCCTCCGTTCAGCGGCGGCCGCGGACGACGTGCGCCCTCGACGCCAGCCCGAGCTCGCGCCAAGGCTGGCTCCGTCACGTCTGCCAGCCCTGGCGGCTGGGCATGATGAACTTCAGCCGAGCCGGGCCGCAATTAGGAGTACGCGATGCATCAGCCGCCTATCCCGCATATCGCGGGCACAGACCCCGATATCGCTGAGCTCATCCAGGCCGAGGCCCGGCGGCAGCGCGACAAGGTCAGGCTGATTCCGTCGGAGAACTATGTCTCCGTCGCGGTGCTCGAGGCCACCGGGACCGTGCTCACGAACAAGTACTCCGAGGGCTACCCCGGCCGGCGGTACTACGAGGGCCAGCAGTTCATCGACCCGATCGAGCGGATCGCAGTCGAGCGGGCCGAGCAGCTGTTCGGCGTCGAGCACGCCAACGTCCAGCCCTACTCGGGCTCGCCCGCGAACCTGGCCGTCTACTTCGCCTTCCTCTCGCCCGGCGAGACCGTGATGGGAATGGCCCTGCCGATGGGCGGCCACCTGACGCACGGCTGGCCGGTGTCGGTGACGGGCAAGTGGTTCAGGTCGGTCCAGTACGGCGTCCGGGCCGACACCGGCCGCGTCGACCTCGACGAAGTGCGCCAGCTCGCCAGGGCTGAGCGGCCCAAGGTGATCTTCTGCGGGGGGACCGCCATCCCGCGGACCATCGACTTCCCCGCGTTCGCGGAGATCGCCAGGGAGGTCGGCGCGATCCTGGTCGCTGACATCGCTCACATCGCTGGCCTCATCGCCGGTGGTGCGCACCCCTCGCCGGTGGGCTATGCCGACGTGATCACCACGACGACGCACAAGACACTGCGCGGCCCGCGCGGCGCCATGATCATGTCGGCGGCTGAGCACGCCGCCGCGATTGACAAGGCAGTGTTCCCCGGCCTGCAGGGCGGACCGCACAACAACACCACCGCCGGGATCGCCGTCGCGCTCCGCGAGGCTGCGCAGCCGTCATTCCGCGGGTACTCGCACCAGATCGTGGCGAACGCCAAGGCGCTCGCTGATGCACTCCAGGCCAGGGGCTACTCGCTGGTGTCCGGCGGCACGGACAATCACCTGATCCTGATGGACCTGACGGCGCAGGGCATCGGGGGCAAGCCTGCCGCTAAGGCGCTCGACCGGGCTGGCCTCGAGGTGAACTACAACACCGTGCCGTTCGACCAGCGCAAGCCGTTCGATCCGTCGGGCATCCGGATCGGGACGCCGGCGATTACCACCAGAGGGCTGACTGAGTCGCACATGGCCCAGATCGCCGCCTGGATGGACGCGGCCATCGTCGCCGCGACCAAGGAAGACGAGCAGGTCATTGAGCACGTCGCCGGCGAGGTGCGGGACTTGCTGGCAGGCTTCCCCATGCCAGGCTGGGCCGCGCCAGCGTGACATGGCGGCATGCGGGGACGGCCCCGTTCCTCTCGGTGCTGGATTTTGATCCTGACGGCTCGGTGCTGGACTTGATCCTGACGGGCGCCGAATGTATGTTCGAAAGACGTAAGTCTGCCTGTCTTCCCCTGGGCGGAGAGCCGGCGCCGACGCGGCGCCTTGCCAGGGAGCGGCAGAATGCGCGGCATCGGCGGCGAGCCAGTGGAGGTCTGGCTGGGGGACGGTCGGCCGGCCAGGTTCGTGTGGCGCGGGCGCATGTACACGGTGATGTTAGTACTGGACCGGTTCGTCCTGGACCAGCGCATGACGCCTGCCGTGCCGGCTGCCGAGCAGGCCGATCCGGCCGGGGACGGCCGCGAGTGCTGGCGGGTCGAGGCCACACCGGAGCGGGTGATGCCACCGACGACGTTCGAGCTCTGTCACGACCTGGCCGCCGACCGCTGGACATTATCGCGCCGGTAGGTCGGCATCGCTCAGCTGAATCCGCGTCGGCCGCGCACCGGTGGGTTTCAGGGTAAGCGCTCCGAGAGTTCCCGTACTGTGTAGGTGTCTGACCCAGCTTCCGCACCTCGCCCTGCTTCCGCCCCCGTCGACCTAGGACCCTGATGACGCCCCTACCGGACAAGATCGTTAATGCCGCCTGGCGCTTTGTACCAGCGCCGATCGAGCGCAAGCTGCGCACCGAGGCCGGCACCCGATTCACCCGGTTCGCGCTAGTCGCGATTGTGGCAGTCATCACCAGCCAGGTCATGCTGGGCCTGCTGACCGGCCCGGTCAATCTGAGCGCTGGCGCTTCGGGCGTCATCGCCTCGATGACCGCAGCACTGGTCAGCTACCTGCTGAGCCGCTGGGCCTGGGAGCGCAATGGCCGGCCTGACCTGCTCCGGGAGACACTGCCGTTCTGGCTGGTCTCGGCGGCGGTGTGGGGCATCCTCGGCCTCACGTCACATTTCGCGAGTGTCTGGGCGCATTCGCAGGACTACACGCACCTGAAGAAGCACCTGGTGGTGCAGGGCGCGTACCTCCTGATGAACTGCGTGACCTTCATCGCGCGGTTCCTGATCTTCCACTACGTGCTGTTCGCGGCGAAGGAAACCCCGGCCGCCGCGCTGGTTCGGCCACCGGCGCCTGGCTCCGCCGGGCCGTCAGCCCCGCCAGAGCGTGCTATTTCCGACGTGGTGCGCGGCAGCGACACCGGCCCGATGGCGCTGGTGTCTGGCGACTCGAGGCCGCCCCGCCGGTAGCTGGCTGTAGGAGGTGGGCGCGGCATGGCCTGGCCGGACGAGGCGCCAGCCGACACGAGTTCGGTAGCTGAGGAGTCGTACCGGATACTGCGGTCCCGGATCGACTTGTCGCGGCTGCCGAAGTTCAGCCGGGACGTCACTGAACGCGTCATCCACGCCAGCGCCGACTTCGACTACTTCACCGACCTCGTCTGCGACGAGGAGTCGCTGGCAGAGGGGGTGGCCGCGCTGGCGGCCGGGGCTCCCGTGATAGCGGACACGACGATGGTGGCGGCCGGGATCACGGGCAGTCCGGTGGTGTGCAAGATCGGCGAGCCGCTGACGCTGCGGCTGGCCAGGACGGCATCGATCACAAGGGCCGCGGCGTCGGTACGCCTGGCGTTCGGCGAAAACGGCCCCGGGGCGGTCTGGATCGTCGGCGGTGGCCCGGCAGCCCTGGCCGAGATCCTCAGCCGTCAGGTCGAGCCCGCGTTCGTGATCGGCCTGCCGGCCGGGTTCGTCGGTGCCGCCGAGGCCAAGGACGCGCTGCGGGCCAGCGGACTCCCGTCGGTGAGTAACGTGTCTGAGAAGGGCGGCCCGGCGGTGGCCGTCGCGGCTTTTAACGCGCTGCTCCGGCACGCCCTGGCGCCGACCGGCTCGCGGGCAGGCTGGGGCCCCGACGGCCCGCCAGCCGCCATAGCGGATGACGACGGCGCAGGCTGGTAGCGCCAGGACGGAGGCCGGGATTGATGCCCGACGACCGAGCTGAATCGGCGGGTACCTGGTCGCCCGATAAGAACGCGTTTCCCGACGATCAGCGTGCCGCCGTCTATCGCGTGATCGATGAGCGCCGCGACGTCCGCCGCGACTTCGTTCCTGATCCAATCCCGCCCGAGGTGCTGGAGCGGGTACTCGCCGCCGGGCACCGGGCGCCGTCTGTTGGGTTCTCCCAGCCGTGGGATTTCATCGTCATCGCCGATCCTGACCGCCGCGCCAGGATCAAGGCCCTCGCCGAGCGGGCCAGGGACGACTTCGCCGGGTCGCTGCCTGCGGTTCGGGCCCGTGCCTTCGACCGGCTGAAGACCGAGGCGATTCTCCAGACGCCGGTGAACATCGTCGTTACCTGCGATCCGACCCGGGGCGGGCGGCACACGCTCGGCCGGCATGCGCAGCCGCAGACGGCGGCCTACTCGAGCGTTCTCGCCGTCGCGAACCTGTGGCTGGCGGCGCGCGCGGAGGGCCTGGGCGTCGGCTGGGTCAGCTTCTTCAGCGAGCGCGAACTGGCGGCCGAGCTCGGCCTGCCGCCGCACCTGGAGGTCGTCGCTTACCTGTGCCTGGGGTACGTGACGAGCTTCGCGCCGGAGCCAGAGCTGGCGCTGGCCGGCTGGGCGCGCCGTCGGCCGCTGAGCTGGGCCGTGCACGCCGAAGAGTACGGTCGCCGCGAATTGCCCGGCCGCGAGGCCGTGAGCTTGCTCGACGAGGTCGTAGCGGCGATCCGGCCGCTCGACGGCGATGCCCTGGCCGCGGCCCGACAGCGGCAGGCGCAGATGACCAAGCCGGCCGGGTCGCTCGGCGTCCTGGAGGACGTCTCCGTCCAGCTGTCTGGGCTTGCGGGCGCCTGCCCGCCGCCCATGCCCGAGCCGGCCGCGGTCGCCATCTTCGCCGCTGACCACGGCGTGCACGCGCAGGCGGTGACCCCCTGGCCGCAGGAGGTTACCGGCCAGATGGTAGCGAACTTCCTGGCCGGCGGAGCCGTGGTGAACGCCTTCGCCGCGCAGGCAGGCGCCGAGGTTGTCGTCGTCGACGTCGGGGTCAGCTCGGACCTGGACCAGGTGCCCGGCCTGCTGCCACGGAAGATCGGCCGGGGCACCGCGGATTTCACCACCGGCCTGGCGATGAGCCGGGACCAGGCGGTGGCAGCGATCGGGGTGGGCATCGAGGTCGCACGCGACCTGGTAGCGGCCGGCAACAAATGCCTGCTGACCGGCGACATGGGCATCGCGAACACGACGGCGTCGGCCGCGCTCATCTGCTCGTTCACCGGACGGGACCCTGCGGAGGTGACGGGCCGCGGTACCGGAGTCGACGACGTCACACTGGCCAGGAAGGTGGCGGTGGTTCAGCGCGGCCTCTCCCTCCACCGGCCCGATCGCGCCGATCCGCTGGGGATCCTGGCGGCCTTCGGCGGGTTCGAGCACGCGGCGCTGGCTGGCTACATCATTGGCGCGGCGGCGCTCCGCGTCCCGGTCATCCTCGATGGCGTGATCGCCGGCAGCGCGGCGCTCGTGGCGTGCGCTCTGGCCCCAGGTGCGGCGTGCTGCCTCATCGCCGGGCACCGGTCAGTCGAGCCGGGCCACACAATCACGATGGAGTACCTGGGCCTCCGCCCGCTGGTCGACCTGGACCTGCGGCTTGGAGAGGGAACGGGGGCGCTTCTGGCACTGCCGATTGTGCAGAGCGCAGTGCGAGCACTACGCGAAGTTGCCACCTTCGACTCGGCCGGAGTCACCGAGAAGTAACTATGCGTGTGAACCGAACGAATACTCGAAAAACTCCTGATAGCAGTGGCTATGCTGATGCTAGCGGACGTGTTGAAGGGTGCGTGCGGGGTCTGGCTGATGGTCTGCTAGCGCCACTTGGCGGTCACGTCGGTACATGTTGCAGCATTGCTGCCGGTAATCTGCCCTAGCAGCGCACAATTACGTCAAGGCCGGATACTGTCGCCCCCCAGGGCTGGACAAATACGGGCCTTACGTTTGAGAGTCGTGGTGGTGAGGTGTGACCTGCTCGGCCTAGGCCGCCGAAGGGACAGACGACGTGCTGAACGCCCATTTCCTGGCCGTCCCCCTAGCGACCAGTGGATACGTGGCGCGGTTACGCGACGGCCCAGGGGACTGAATAACCAGGACAGACGGACGATGAGCAATTCGGCTGGGGTGGGAGACCCGCGAGTATGACCGAAGGACAGGACCCGACCGCGGCACCGCTGCCGTGGAGCGGCGTCAGCGGGCGGCTTCCGGCTGCCCCTGACCGGGGTCACGTCGGAGCCGGGGACGCTGGCGCCGGGTTCGCAGTGCCCGCCGCCGGATACGCCCTGCCAGGTGATGGACACGTCGGCGCGCCGGTGCCTGCTGCTGGGGCTATAAGCGCACTCGACCAGGGTGGCGCCGCGTCCGTCAAGTCCGGCGGGACTGGATGGCCTCCACTGGGGTCTGGCCAGGGTGGCGCGAGCCAGCCGGCTCCTGGACGCCATTCGGTGAGCACGCCTGGCACAGAGTCAGCGGGTACGGAGCTGACCTCGCCCGATCCGCCGTTGGCTGAGTCACCGCGACCGCGGGCCGAGACGGGCGGCATCTGGTCAGCCCGCGCTGAGCCCGCCAGTACTCGGCGGCCGCGCTCGGCAGGCGCAGGGACCGTGGACACGCATACCAGCGATGACGACGACGGGGACGAGCCGTTCGCCCGGGTGGACGCTCGCAAGCTGCAGGCTGCCCTCCTCGAGCTGCGGCACCCGATCGTCACGGTGCCGCTGCCGTTTGATGTGCCGGGCGTTACCGAGGCACGGGCCGAGCGAGTCAAGCTGCTGAGCCAGATCGATGACTACCTGCTGCCAAGGCTGCGGCAATCGGGCGCGCCTATTCTCGTGGCGCTGGTCGGGTCGACCGGAGCCGGCAAGTCGACGCTGATGAACAGCCTGGTCGGCAAGCAGGTCAGCGCCACGGGCATCCGCCGGCCTACGACCAACAGTCCCGTGCTGGCGTGCCACCCGGACGACATGCGCTGGTTTGCTGAGAACGTCTTCCTGCCGACCCTGCCGCGCGTCCGGCAGCAGGGCCTGGCAATGCCTGGCCGCGACGGGCTGCTCGTGCTCGCGGCCAGCGAGGGCATGCCGAAGGGCGTCGCCCTCCTCGACACGCCCGATATCGATTCGGTGGTGCAGGCGCACCGCGACTTCGCCCACCAGTTCCTCGATGCTTCTGATCTGTGGCTCTTCGTGACCACTGCGCGTCGGTACGCGGACGCGGCTGTCTGGGAGATGCTCAAGGATGCCCGCGACCGTGGCGCGGCGCTGGCGCTTGCGCTGACTCGCGTCCCGCCATCCTCGTCGGCGGAGCTGGCGGCCCACTTTGACGCGATGCTGGAGGCCAACGGCTTGCACCAGGTTGGCCGTTTCATCATCCCGGAAACCACCGTCACCGACGCCCAGCTTCCGACCGAGGTGGCCGCGCCGGTCAGGGATTGGCTGGCCGACACCGCGCGGCGGGAGGACCGGCGCGTCGCCGTCCTGACACAGACCATGTCCGGTGTTCTCGATACCTTCCGCAGCCGGGTGCCGGCGCTGGCTGATCAGGTAGGCGAGCAGCTCGAAGTCCGGCGCGGGCTGCGCGAGTCTGTCGACGCCGCCTATGCGACGAGCCTTGCGGACCTGGACGAGGCCACCAAGGACGGGTCGCTGCTGCGCGGCGAGGTGCTGGCCCGGTGGCAGGACTTCGCCGGGACCGGGGACCTGCTGCGGACCCTCCAGGCGCGGCGCGGCCGAGGCGGCGGCAAGCAGCGGAAGCAGCGCATGCCGGCCAGGGCTCGCGCGCTGAACGAAGCACTCCGCACCAGCATGCAGTCGATGATCGGGGCGACCGCCGACCGCGCTGCCGAGCTGGTCGTGACCGACTGGCGGCAGCAACCGGCCGGGGCCAGGCTGCTCGCTGACATCGACGCTGCCAGCAGGCGCGGCGGAGTGGTAAGCGAGGCAGATTACGTGGCCTCCGCGCTGGCCGATCTGGGCGTCGCCTTCGGCGCCGGTGTCAGCGGGAGCCGGCCGGACTCTGCTGCTCTCGCGAGGGCAACGGCCGGGCTGAGTCCGCTCGCCGAACGGGTCGTCGCCAGCTGGCAGGAGCATGTACTGCAGTTGGTCAAGGAAGAGAACGTCACGAAGCGCTCAATTGCTCGGGTCGTCTCGTTCGACGAGGAGTCACTGGCGCTGGTGCTCAGCATCGGCGTCCTCGGCCACGCGGCGCTTGACGGTGAAGATGGCGACGGCGACGGCGCGAGCGCGGTGCCGCAGCAACTGCTCACATCGCTCCTTGGCGCCGGGCTGCTGCGTGACATGGGCGCCCGCGTGCGTCAGGACCTGCGCGACCGGGTGAACGGGTTGTTTGAAGCGGAGGCGCTGCGGTACTTCGCGATCATTGACTCGGCCGGGATACCCGCGGAGACCGCGGCCGCCGAGCTGCTTCAGGCCGGCCACGCGCTGGAGGCTTCCCGATGACGGCGACCATGACGGCGCGAATATCCGACGCCGCCGATCGCGCCGATCTGCCCGCCCGGCTCACTGCGCTAGCCAGGCTCGTACAGATCGGATGGGCAAGGAGAGGGCCCGACGGCTTCAGCGAGGACCTACTGTCCGACGCGAGTGCGGTGCTCGCACGCGCAGGTCAGCGGCTTATGCTGTCCTCGAATCACACCGTGGTTTCGCTGGCGGGCGGGACCGGGAGCGGCAAGTCTTCGCTGTTCAACCAGCTCGCCGGCGCCGATTTCTCAACCGTCGGAGTGACCAGGCCGGTCACCAGGGCAGCGCACGCCTGCGTCTGGGGCGTGGAAGGCTCGGGCCCGCTGCTGGAGTGGCTAGGCGTGCCGCGCAGGTACCGCTACGCCCGTTCGAGCGCGCTCGGCCGCGGCGAGCAGTCGATGGCGGGCCTCGTGCTGCTGGACCTGCCTGACCACGATTCGGTCATGGGCCACGCCACTGATCTGGTGGACAAGCTGGTCGGCCTCTCGGACCTTATGATCTGGGTCCTCGATCCGCAGAAGTACGCCGACGCTGCTGTGCACCGGCGCTTCCTCGTGCCGCTCGCCGGACATTCCGAGGTCGTCGCCGTGGTGCTCAACCAGGCTGATCTGCTGACCGCGAGCCAGGTCGATGACTGCGTCCAGGACCTGCGTCGCCTGCTGGACTCCGAGGGCCTGAGCGACGTGCAGATCATCGTCACCTCCGCGAAGAGCGGCGCTGGCATCGAGGAGCTCCGCAAGCTGCTGATCAACGCTGTGTCCGCCAGGAAGGCCGCAGCAGCGCGCATCGCGGCCGACGTCGACCAGGTGGTGTCCCAGTTCGAGCCGTACGGCGCGGTCGACGGGGGCGGCGCCAGCTTGTCAGCGGACGACGCCGGTGACCATTCTGGTACCAGCCTGCCGGCCAGCACGGAGCAGGAACTCGCGACGGCCTTCGCCGGGGCCGCTGGTGTCGACGCCATCGGCGATGCGCTGCTCAGCGCGCGCGAGCTGCGTGCCATGGATTACGTCGGCTGGCCTGTGAGCTGGCTGATCGAACGGCTCACCAGCCGGGACCCGATCAGGAAGATCAGGCTGGGGAAGATCTGGGCGGAGCTGCGCGGCGTCACGGCCGGCCCGTCTGGAGCTCAGCAGGCTGAGATCGACAACGCGCTCACAGCGGTGGCCGACGAGCGAATGCCCTCATTGCCTAGTCCCTGGTCGCGTACCGTGCGGGCCGCGGTCAGATCGAGAGCCGACGACATACCAGCGGCCGTCGGGGCGAAGATCGGCGCGGCGCTGCCTGCGGACAACGCCGTTGACCGGTGGTGGCGCGCGATCGGCGTGTTGCAAGGCCTGCTCCTTGGCTGCGATGTTCTCGGGGCCGCCTGGATCGGCGCGCTGCTGGTACTCGGCGTCGGCGGCGTTGGCTCCTCGGGCGTGCCGAAGCTGTTCACCAGCAGCTGGTATCTGGTGTGGGCCGCCGGGCTGCTCGTCATCGGCCTCGCCGGAGGCTGGCTGACGGCCAGGATCTGCACGCGGGCTGTCAGGGTCGCGGCCGGCCGCGAGAAGGACCTGCTCCGCCAGGACATGGGCAACGGGATGGCGGGCGTGGCGCGCGAGCTGGTACTCGCGCCCGCCGAGGCCGAGCTGGCCGAACTGGAGCGCTTCCGGACCGAGCTGCGGATCGCCTCGGGCGAGGCGCCGCCAGAAACCGAGCTGCGGATTGGCTCGGGCGAGGCGCCGCCGCAGTAGCCGAGCCGCGGTTTGGCTCGGGCGAGGCGCCGCCGCAGTATTCGAGCTGCGCCTGTCGCGGCGGCACGTCACGGCGCCCGGCGAATCCTCCCGCTGTTACGTCCTGTGTGATGGCATCCGTCCACAGCCGGGGGCTTGCCGCCCGTCGTTATGCACACGGCCGTCGACGGCAGTTCCAGGGTGCCCGGGTTCGGCGCATCCTGGTCTCGAACGTCGGCGGCAGCGGGCCGCTGGCACTCTGCGGCAGGCGCCCTCGGAAGTGACGGTCGTCTCGCCAGACGTTGAGGAGGCCGGAGATGGCCAATGAAGCGCACTTCAGCGTGGTCGGGTTCGTCGCCACGCAGCCCAAGGGCGGATACACCAAGACCGGGTCGCGGAGCGTGTCGATGCGAGTGGGCTGGACGCCGCGCTCCTTCAACCGGGACACCGGCGAGTGGGCCGATCAGCCGAGCTCGTTCATCACCGTGCAGTGCTACAAGAAGATCGCCGAGCACACGGCCGTCTGCCTGCGCAGGGGCGACCCGGTAGTGGTGCGGGGCACCTTGCGTGTCCGCGAGTACGTCGACCAGGCCGGCGTGCGGCGCAGCTCGGTCGAGGTACATGCCGACTCGATCGGACACGACCTGTCTCGCGGCATCAGCTTGTTCAACAAGGCGCCAGCGCAGCTCGAGCAGACGGCCCAACAGTACGAGCAGGCCATGGCGGCTGCGGCGGGCCGTAACCCGCTGCCTGGTGATCTCGAGCCGCCCGAGCCAGACTCCGCGGAGGACACCGACGGGGACACCGAGCGGACCGACGCCGCCGAGCTGGAGCCAGGAGCGCGGACGGAGCACGAGCTCGCCGCCGACGACGAGGAGTTCGACGAGGACGAGGCCAGGGAGATGATGTCGAGCGCTGGCGACGTGGCCGAGCCCGTCAGCGCGTCGGCCTGATGTAGGCCCGCACGCGGCAGCCAGCCTAGGCCAGCGCGCGGGCCCGAGCCGCCAGGCCGGTCTGCTAGTACGGGGCCGGGGTGGCCCGGGCGGGAGCGGGCTTCGTTCGCCAGCCCTGGCCCGCGGCGGGCTCGGGCCGAAAGCCCGGCCTGCTGGCACCGGTGGCCGGATGCCGCAGGCGCTGCGCGGACGAGCGCCGGGGCATACCGGGTTGTCCTGGGCCGGCCGAGTCCGGCTGGAGGCCGGTCGGTTCCAAGCCCAGGCCGGGAGCCCCTACGCTTGGTGACATGCCTGAGTTCATCTATCAGATGAGTCGTGTCCGCAAGGCCCACGGCGACAAGGTCATACTCGACGACGTCACGCTCGCGTTCCTGCCCGGAGCGAAGATCGGCGTCCTCGGCCCTAACGGCACGGGGAAGTCGACGCTGCTGCGCATGATGGCTGGGGTCGAGCACCCGTCGAACGGGGATGCTCGGCTGATGCCCGGCTTCAGCGTGGGCATCCTCGACCAGGAGCCCAGCCTGGACGACTCCAAGACCGTGCTCGGCAACGTCGAGGAGGGCGTCGCCGAGACCAAGGGCTTGCTCGACCGCTACAACGAGATCGCCGAGCAGATGGCCACGGACTACTCCGATGAGCTGCTCGAGGAGATGGGCAAGCTCCAGGAGCAGCTGGACCACAAGAACGCCTGGGACCTGGAGAGCCAGCTCGACCAGGCGATGGACGCGCTGCGCTGCCCGCCTCCGGACGCCGATGTGAGCGTGCTGTCCGGTGGCGAGCGCCGCCGGGTGGCGCTGTGCAGGCTGCTGCTGTCCCAGCCGGACCTGCTGCTGCTGGACGAGCCGACCAACCACCTCGACGCCGAGAGCGTGCAGTGGCTCGAGCAGCACCTCGAGAAGTACCCCGGCACTGTCGTCGCCGTGACCCACGACCGGTACTTCCTCGACAACGTGGCCGGCTGGATCCTCGAGCTTGACCGCGGCCGCGCCTACCCGTACGAGGGCAATTACTCGACGTACCTAGAGACGAAGGCGGCCCGGCTCAAGGTCGAGGGCCAGAAGGATGTCAAGAAGCGCAAGCGCCTGGAAGACGAGCTGGAATGGGTCCGGTCTAGCCCCCGCGCACGCCAGGCCAAGAGCCGCTCCCGCCTGCAGCGTTACGAGGAAATGGCTGCCGAGGCCGACAGAGACCGCAAGCTCGACTTCGAGGAGATCCAGATCCCGCCCGGCCCGCGTCTGGGCAGCCAGGTCGTCGAGGTCAGCAACCTCTCGAAGGGCTTCGACGATCGCGGCCTGATCGAGGACCTGAGCTTCAGCCTGCCGCAGGGTGGCATCGTCGGCGTCATCGGGCCCAACGGCGTCGGCAAGACCACGCTGTTCAAGATGATCATTGGTGACGAGCAGCCCGACTCCGGGGCGATCAAGATCGGCGAGACAGTCGAGATCGCCTACGTCGACCAGTCGCGAGGCCGGATCGCTGCGGATAAGAACGTCTTTGAAGTCATCTCCGACGGCGAAAGCTACATCAGGGCCGGCAAGTCGGAGATTCCCAGCCGGGCGTATGTCGCCGCCTTCGGCTTCAAGGGCGGCGACCAGCAGAAGCCGGCTGGCGTGCTGTCCGGCGGCGAGCGCAACAGGGTCAACCTGGCGCTCACCCTGAAGCAGGGCGGCAACTTGCTCCTCCTGGACGAGCCGACCAACGACCTGGACGTGGAGACCTTGTCGTCGCTGGAGAACGCACTGCTGGAATTCCCCGGCTGCGCCGTGATCACCAGCCACGACAGGTGGTTCCTTGACCGGATCGCCACCCACATCCTGGCCTGGGAGGGCGGCGCGAACTGGTTCTGGTTCGAGGGCAACTTCGACTCCTACGAAAAGAACAAGGTCGAGCGACTGGGCGCCGACGCGGCCAGGCCGCACCGCGTCACCTACCGCAAGCTGACCAGAGGCTGACGGGCCCACCGGGAGCTAAGCCGCCGATCACTCCTGCCCGCGGGCCGACGGGCTTGCGGTCGGCCAGGCGGGCGAGGAACGCGCATGCTCGACCAGGCGGACCAGAGACGCGCCTGCTCAGCCGGGCAAGCCAGGAACGCGCATGCTCGGCCAGCGGACGTCGGCGCCGTCGCTCGACACGTTCACCCGGCACGGCATCCGGCACGGTATACGTCGGCACGGCATGCAGCCTGAACAGTGACGCAGCTCAGCCTATTTCGGCGCGTATGCTCACCTGAGCCGCCTGGCAGCTGCCTCGAGCTAGCCGGGCCGGTCCAGACCCCGAGCCCGGATCGGAGCGAGCATGACCATCGGCGAGCCGATAACCGCCAGCGCGAGCCGGTCCGACGGCCCCGGCCTGCCCGACCGCGCACGCGTCGTGGTCATCGGCGGCGGCATCATCGGCACGTCGGTCGCTTACCACCTCGCGCACCTGGGCGTGCGGGATGTCGTCCTGCTCGAGCGAGACCGGCTGACCTCGGGCACGACGTGGCACGCGGCGGGCCTGATGGCGACGTTCGGTTCCACGTCGGAGACCTCCACCGAGCTGCGCAAGTACACCCGTGATCTGTACCTGGGGCTGGAGGCGGAGACCGGCCTGGCGACCGGGATGCGCCAGGTCGGCCTGATCGAGCTGGCGATCGAGCCGGGCCGCCTGGAGGAGTACCGGCGGGTTTCGGCGTTCAATCGGCACTGCGGCGTCGAGGTGCACGAGATCTCCGCCAAAGAGGTCGCCGAGCTGTGGCCGCTCGCGCGCACTGACGACGTGCTGGCTGGCTTCTACATTCCGGCGGATGGCCGGGTCAACCCGGTCGACGTCACGATGTCGCTGGCCAAGGGCGCGCGCCAGCAGGGCGCCCGGATCATCGAAGGCGTGCCCGTCACTGACGTCCTGACGCGGAACGGCACCGTGACCGGGGTCAGGACGGCGCGCGGCGACATCGAGGCCGAGTTCGTGGTCAACTGCGCCGGGATGTGGGCCCGCCAGCTCGGAGAGCTCGCCGGGGTCAGCATCCCGCTCCAGGCGGCCGAGCACTACTACCTGCTGACCGAGCCAATCCCCGAGGTGAGCCGCGACTGGCCAGTCCTGGAGGACCCGGCCAACTACGGCTACTTCCGCGAGGAAGGCGGCGGCCTCATGCTCGGCATGTTCGAGCCGGTATGCGCGCCGTGGCACGTCGACGGCATCCCCGCGGACTTCTCGTTCGGCGAGCTACCGCCGGACTGGGACCGGATGGCCCCGTTCCTGGAAAAGACGATGTCCCGGATACCTATCTC
This sequence comes from Streptosporangiaceae bacterium, assembly GCA_036496945.1. Lineage (GTDB taxonomy): Bacteria > Actinomycetota > Actinomycetes > Streptosporangiales > Streptosporangiaceae > JAJYUU01. Next base: position 19,061 of record DASXKI010000238.1, read on the forward strand.
GTCCCACGTCGGCCTTCGCAAGTTCTTCTGCGGGCCGGAGAGCTTCACCCCGGACCTGGCGCCGGTGATCGGCGAGGCGCCCGAGCTGCGGAACTACTTCGTCGCGGCCGGCCTGAACTCCATCGGCATCCTGACCGGCGGCGGCATCGGCCGCGTCATGGCGCACTGGATCGTCAACGGCCGCCCCGATGTGGACATCACCGGGATGAATATCGACCGCCTGCACGCCTATCAGGCCAACCCTGAGTACCGCGCGACGCGGACCGTCGAGTCGCTCGGGATGGTGTATGCCACGCACTACCCCGGCCGGTCGATGCGCACGGCGCGTGGCGCGAAGCTGTCACCGGTCCACCATCGGCTGGTTGCACAGCGTGCCTTCTTCCGCGACGTTAGCGGCTGGGAGGGCGCCGACTGGTACGCACCCGAGGGCTCCATCCCGGCAGGCGCGGCGCCTGACGCCGGCGAGCTGTCCTTCGGCCGCCAGGACTGGTACCCCCACTGGGAGGCCGAGCATCATGCCTGCCGCGACGGCGTGATCCTCATGGACATGTCGTTCATGGCCAAGTTCGCGGTCCAGGGCCGGGACGCCGGGCGCGAGCTGGACCGGCTGTCGGCGAACTACGTCGACGGCGAGCCCGGCACGATCACGTACACGCAGTGGCTCAACTCCGGCGGCAAGCTCGAGGCCGACCTGACGGTCACCAAACTGGCCGACGACGACTTCTACGTGGTCGCCTCAGACACCGCGCACCGGCACGCGCTGACGTGGATGCGCCGGCATTTCGGCGAGAGTGGCGCGCACGCGTTCGTCACCGACGTCACCCCGGCGTACGCCCAGCTCAACGTGCAAGGACCGCGTTCGCGCGAGCTGCTGGCAGCCGTGACGAGGGCCGATGTCAGCGACGACGCGTTCGGCTTCCGGGCCGCGCGGCACATCGACATCGGATTCGCCCGCGTCCTCTGCATCCGCATCACCTACCTCGGCGAGCTCGGCTATGAGCTGCACATCCCGGCTGAGCAGGCCATGCACGTCTATGACCGGCTAGTCGAGGCGGGCCGCGGCCTCGGGCTGCGTCACGCCGGCCTGAAGGCCCTGTCCAGCCTGCGGATGGAGAAGGGCTACCGCGACTACGGGCACGACATCGACAACACCGACACTGTGCTTGAGGCCGGCCTCGGCTTCGCGGTCGCGCTGGACAAGCCCGGCGGCTTCGTCGGCCGCGACGCTGTTCTGGCCCAGAAGCAAGCCGGGCCGCTCACCAGGCGCCTGGTGCAGGTGCTGCTGAGCGACCCTGAGCCGCTGCTGTTCCACGCCGAGATCGTGCGCCGCGACGGTCGCGAGGTCGGCTACATCCGGGCCGCGTCCTACGGGTGGACCCTCGGCGGCGCCGTCGGCCTCGCGATGGTCGAGTCCGGCGGCACGCCGCTCGACCAGGCCTGGCTGGATTCCGGTGAGTGGACCGTGCAGATCGGCGACCGGATCGCTTCGGCCCGGGCGTCCCTGCGGCCGTTGTACGACCCGGCCGGCAAGCGCACCAGGATGTAGGCCGGCATCACCGAGATGATCTAGCTGACCTGGCTGGCTGATCTGGTTAGCTGACCCGATGAACGTCGGTCGCGCTGATCACGCCGCTGGTCACCGTGTACGTGCCCTGGTAGGTCTTGACCGTGCCATTGGTCTGCGTCGCGGCCAGCTTGATCGTGACGACATCGCCGCTGACGGACAGGATGGTCACCGTGTCGTGCTCGGTCCCGGCAAACCCGGCTCTGAACGTCACGAACGATTCCCGTGCGCCACGTAGCCGCCACGCCAGCTGGTACTTGCGGTGGTTGATGGCCGCGAAGTACTCACGCACCGTCAGCGCCGGGCCCTGGCCGCTGGTAGCGGGCACTGTCTTGTAGACCGTGACGGGAGGCAAGGTGCGGTCCCGGCGATGCGCCAGCTTGTACGCGATCCCCGCGACGCCGCACAGCCCGATGACGGTGATGAGCAAGGCGAGCACGATGTTGCGAGCCCGGTGTGGGTGCGCCCGGCCGCGCCTGGCCTGGCCGCGCCCGGCCTGGCCCCGGCCCGGCTGGTGCGGCCGCGTGTCGGGCGTGACGCCATGACGCTGCGTGGGCGGCGTCATGGCGGGCCAGGCGGCGTCGGCCGACGGCCTCCGGATGGGCGCACCAGGAGCGGGAACGCGGCCGTCCGGGCTCGCCCCATTGGCCCGCCAGCCCGGTCCGGCGGTCTGCTCGGCCTCGGCCCCCTGGTCGCCGCCGCTGTTGCGGAACCAGTCGTCGGGTGCGTCTGACCAAGGCCTGGGCGCCGCCTGACGCGGGCTCGGGTCCTCCCTGAAACCGCGAGCGGCGTACCGCTCTGCCTGGTGGGCCGCCGGGATCGCTTCGGCCAGCGCCGTGGCGGGACCCGGCCGGTGCGGCGCCTGCTGCTGGCACGCCGCGGCCAGGGCCGCGGTGAATTCGCTGCAGGTCGCGAACCGCCCGGAGGGCGACTTGGACATCGCCGCAGCGACGACTTCATCGACCGCGGCCGGCAGGTCAGGCCGCCGCTCGGTCAGGCGGGGCGGCGCAGCCTCGAGTTGCGCCCACATCAGCGCCATGCTGTCGTCCCGCCGGAACGGCGGCGCACCAGTCAGCATCTCCACAACGGTGCAGGCCAGCGCGTACTGGTCGGCGCGACCATCCACGGGCTGACCCTGGATCTGCTCGGGCGAGACGTAATCGAGCGTGCCGAGGAACTGGCCGGTCGATGTCAGCGTCGACGGCGTGAGCGAGTGCTTGCTGAGGCCGAAGTCGGACAGGTAAACGTGATCGGCATCACTGCCGACGGCCTGCCCGAGCAGCATGTTGGCGGGCTTGACATCGCGGTGCACCAGGCCATGAGCGTGCGCGGCGTCCAGCGCCGAAGCGACCTGGCTCGCGATCCTCGCGGTCCGGGCCGGGCTGACGCTGCCCGCGGACTCGATCAGCGATCGGACGTCACCATGGCCGACGTACCGCATGGCGATGAACAGGACACCTGCCGCCTCGCCGGCCTCGAACACCGGGATAATGTGCGGATGGTCGACGCCTGCCAATGCGCGTGACTCACGGATGAAGCGCTGCCGGAATGCCTCGTCCTCGCCGAGGTGCGGTGCCAGCACCTTCAGCGCGACCAGGCGCCCGAGCCGCAGGTCGAGGGCACGATAGACGACGGCCATGCCGCCACGGCCGATCTGCTCCTGAATCTCGTACCCCGCGAGCTGATCGCCCGGAGCGAGATCACCAGGTCCGGATTGAATGTCCTGCGACACTCCTAGCCTCCAACCGCGGGGCTTGCTCGGCACCCTGGACCAAGCGTCGGCAGTGCCACGGTCGTGCCAGGCGATGAACTGGGTGGTCCCAGTATCTGGAGACGCGGCGACTGCCGCAAATAGCCGGGCACAAGCTCAGTGCATATTAGTAGCTCAGTGCATGTTAGTTCAGTGCACATTATCGGGCACGGTGAGCGGTTTAGCCAGGCCGGCGTCAGGCCAAGGTCAGGCCAGGGTCAGGCCGGCGTCAGGCCGGCGTCAGACCACAGTCAGGCCGGCGTCAGGCCGAGGTCAGGTCCGGCGCCCCGGTCGCTCTCCTGGTTCACCAGGCTGTTGGCGGCCATGACCAGGTAGTCCCAGAGCTCGGCGTCGTGTGCGTCGTCCAGCTTGAGCTCGTCTAGAGCCGTCCGCATGTGCCGGAGCCAGGCGTCACGCTCGGCCGGGCCGATGGCGAAGTGCGCGTGACGCATTCGCAGCCGCGGATGGCCACGCCGCTCGTTGTACGTGGCCGGGCCGCCCCAGTACTGGATGAGGAACAGGCGCAAGTGCTCCTCGGCAGGACCCAGGTCCCGGCTCGGGTAGACGGGCCGCAGCTCGGGGTCGGCCGCGACCTCCTCGTAGAAGCGGTGTACGAGGCGGCGGAAGGTGGGCTCGCCGCCGACGGCATCGTAAAAGCTCACGGCTTGCGTCTCGGTCATCGACTCCAGGGTAGCCGCTCGGCGCCGCCGAATGATCACGGCCAGCAGGCCTCGTCGTCAGGCCAGGGGCAGGCCCGTCTGCAAGGCCGCGAACGCCAGCGTCTCGGCTGTCAGGGCAATTGTCCGGCTGAGCGATCGCGTGCCATGGCCGACCTGGGCCTCGTGGCGCAATAGCACCGGGCGCTCCGAGGCTGGCGCGGCTGTGGCGTACTGCACGGCTGCGCACATCTTCCTGACGTGCAAGTTGTCGACTCTGGTGTCGCCGTCCGAGATCGTGAACAGCACCGCCGGGTACCTCACCCCGGGCCGGACGTGGTGGTAGGGCGAGTACGAGAAGAGCCAGCCGAACTCCTCGGGGTCGGCGACAGTGCCGAACTCGTCGTTCCAGGTCTCGCCGAGGCCAGTGCGTTCGTACCTGACCATGTCGAGCAGCGCCGCCGAGCACACCGCGGCCGCGCTCAGATCGGGCCGCTGCGTGATCGAGGCGCCGACAAGGAGCCCGCCGTTTGACGAGCCGGAGACGGTGAGCTGGCTACTGGTGGTCCACCCATCGGTGATCAGCTTCTCGGCGGCGGCGTGGAAGTCGTCGAAGACGTTCTGCTTGCGCTCGCGCATGCCAGCCCGGTGCCACTCCTCGCCCTCCTCGCTGCCGCCGCGCAGGCCGGCGATGGCATAGACGCCGCCCGCCTCAACCCAGGCGAGAATCCCGGCGGAAAAGGCAGGCGTCAGGCTGATGTTGAAGCCGCCGTACCCGTAGAGGATCGTCGGCCGCGTCGTTCCGGGAACGGGGTTGGTCGACGACCCCGTTCCCTGCCCTTCGCGGTTGTTTGTGACCCCGGAGACAACGACCATCCTGATCATCGTGCCGTCAGCCGAGGCGTAGGTGATCTGATCGGTCGTGACCGCAGGGATGTGCACGACGCCAGGAGCGCGCTGCCATTCCCGCGTGCTGCCTGCGGCGGCGTCGTAACGAAGGACGAGGCCGGGCGTCGTGTAGTCGGTGTAGGCGAACCACGCCTCGTGGCCGCCCTCCGGCCGCTCCGTCAGGCCGGAGACAGTGCCGAGGCCGGGCAGTTCGAGCTGGCCGACCTGATCGCCGAAGGCGAGGTCGTGGACGCTGATCTCGCTGATCGCGTGTCGCGCCTTGGCGAGCAGCAGGACCGGCTCGTCCAGGCCGGGACCGTCGAGGATCGCAAGGCCAGTCAGTACGGCGTCCGGATCCTGCGGGATCAGGTCCTGCCAGCTGGCGTATTCGGGGAATGCGGGATCTCCCGGCTCGGCTACCGCGATCCGGCCGCGCGGCGCATCCCGGTCGGTGAGCAGGTACAGACGGCCGTCCCGGCCGGGGCGCGGCCAGGTGCTGGCGTCGACGCCCTCCTGGACCACTTGAAGATTCGGCGCCTGCGGGTCGCTGGCCGACAGGTCGGCGATCCACGCGTCGTTGCGCGGAGCGGTGCCGGCCGAGGCCGTGATCGTGAGCCACCGGCCGTCCTGGCTCACTGTCACGCCGTAGTAGTTAGTCTTCTCCAGCCCGTCGCCGAAGATGAGGATGTCCTCGTCCGCCGGATTGCCGACCTCGTGCAGGTACACCCGGTGGTGGAACTGCTCCTCGCCGGCGGGCACCGCGTCCGGGGCCAGCCTGCGGGTGTAGTAGAACGCCCGGCCGCCCGGCAGCCAGGCGACATCCGAGTACCGGCACCTGTCGATCGGCCCGTCCACGTCCTGGCCGGTGCCGATGTCCAGGACGCGCAGCACTGACTCCTCGCGGCCACCCTCCGACAGCTGATAGGCCAGCAGACGTCCCTCGTCATCGGGGTCCCAGGTGTCCAGCGTCGTCACGCCTGCCGGGTCGATCACGGTCGGATCGATGAGGGCCCGTTCGGCTCCGGCGGCCGACACCGTGTACAGCACGGCGTGCTCCTTGCCGGGCTCGCGCCGGGTGAAGAACTGCCGGTCGCCGCGCCACACCGGCGGTCCTACCTCGCCGGCGGCGAGCAGTTCGCCGAGCCGTTCGGTCAGCTTCTCCCGTCCCGGCAGGCTGGCCAGATAGCTCGCGTACAGCTCGTCCTGCGCCGCCAGCCAGGCCTTGGTCGGCTCGCTGTCTGCTTCCTCCAGCCAGCGGTAGGGATCGGCGACCGGCCGGCCATGCAACGTCTCGACGAGATCCTGGCGGGGGGCATCGGGATAGGGGGGCAGCGTCATACCTGGCACCCTAACTGTGCGCCGATGGGGCGCCGACACGGTACGTTCGCAGGCGAGAGAGCATTTGGTATTGGCGATCTGGGGGGCGGGCAGTCACACTGGTCACGGGTGCCCCGACGGCAGGCTGTCGGGGCGCGCCGGAGTGAGGGATCAGGCCCCGTCCTGAACGGGAGGTGCAAGTGCGCCGGGTGCTGCTGCTCAACATCACCTATGAGCCGCTGACGACGGTCGGCTTGCATCGCGCCGTCTGCCTGGTGCTGGGCGACAAGGCGGACGTTATCCACTCCGACGCTGGCGGCATGCAACTGCACTCGACGTCGACGCGCCTGGATGCGCCATCGGTCATCCGGCTGCGCCGGTACGTGCGCGTTCCGCATCGCAGCAGGGTTCCGCTGACCAGGGCCGCGCTTATGCGGCGGGACAACTACCTGTGCGCGTACTGCGGCACCAAGGCGGACACCATCGATCATGTGGTGCCTCGTAGCAGAGGCGGCCCCCATGCCTGGGAGAACTGCGTAGCCTCCTGCACGCGATGCAATCATCGCAAGGCGGACAGGCTGATCGAGGAGCTTGGCTGGACGCTGCCACAAGATCCGGCGGCCCCCCGTGGTCCGCACTGGCGGCTCATCGGTGCCATCAACGACGGCGACCCGCAATGGGTCGCTTACCTTAAGGAGCCGAGTGCGGCTTAGCTTCCTCCGCAAGGACCGGATCAGTCACTAAGAGTGACTGACTGAGCACGGCCCGCTGTCAGATGGGCTGGCCGCCGATGTTAGCTTCAGCCAATGATGGGAGAGCCTGATCGCCCGTCCTCATCGGGTCGGGTGCCGTCATCGGGTGGCTCGGGCTCATCGGGTCGGGTGCCGTCATCGGGTGGCTCGGGCTCGCCGGGTCGCTCGCGGTCGTTGGGTGGCTCGGGCTCGCCGGGTCGCTCGCGGTGGCCGGTGCCGCACGTTCGCCGCCCCGACTCTGCCCGGTATGTTGGCGGACTGCTCCTGTGGCAGGGCGCGGCGTGGCTTGTCCTGGCCGCCGCTGGCCTCGGCGTCTGGATAGCGGCGCTGCAGGATGCGCTATCGCAGGGCGTCAGTGGATCCGACGTGCTCTGGCGCGGCGGCGAGTTGCTGGCGATTGCTGTCGGCGCCGGCCTGGGTGCGGCGGAGGTCGGCATGGCCTGCCGGCTGCGCGCCGGACCACGGCTGCTGCTTGTGCTGACGCTGGGTCTTCAGGGCGCCGCGCTGGCCGCGGGGCTGGTCGTCATCGCCATCTCAGTCATCGTCGCGGCGTTCGTCCTGGAAGTGCTCGCCCTCAACGGGGCATTCTTAGGCAGGCGGCAGCAAGATCGTCCTCGGGATTCCGCGTATCGGAGCCATTGGGCGGGCCAGGTGCTTGGCTGCGGTTTATGTCGGCTTTGCGATGAATGACGACCCCGATTCAGGATGCCGGGCCGGCCAACTGAGCGGCCCGGCCGTCGGTTAGCTCAACGCGCCTTGAGTGGCGGCGGGCCGTGCCACTCGACGCGAGATCACAGCGATATCGCCGCTGTCTGTCGTCAGCACCTGCACGCTCGCCCCGAAGTGCTCGGCGAGCACCGTGTCGCGAAGCACCTCGCGCGGCCCTCCGGATGCCGCGATCTGGCCGCCTGCCAGCAGCAGGAGCCGGTCGGCGAACTGCCCGGCCAGTGTCAGGTCGTGGATCGCCGACAGCACCGTTAGCGACCGCTCGCGCCGCACGTCGTCGATCAACTCCAGCGCATCCACCCGGCGCCCGAGGTCGAGCGCGCTGGTGGGTTCGTCGAGCAGCAGAACCGGGGCCTCCTGCGCCAGCGCGCGCGCCAGCACCACCCGCTGGAGCTCACCACCGGACATCGAGCGCAGCATGCGGTCTGCCATCGCACCGAGGTCGAGCCGGTCGATTGCCGCCGCGCACACCCGCCGGTCGGCGGCGGTCTCCGTGCGCAGGTAGCCGATGTGGGCGGTCCGGCCCAGCAGCACGTAATCGGTCACCGTCATGTCAGGCGGCAGCAGCGGCCGCTGCGGCACGTAGGCGATCAACCGGGCTAGCTCACGCCTGCTGATCCGATCGGCGGCTCGGTCGCAGACGGTGACCGAGCCCGAGTAGGGCAGCAGGGCGGCGATGGCATTCAGGAGCGTCGTCTTGCCGGCCCCGTTCGGGCCAATCACCCCCAGCCATTCGCCAGCGGCGACCCGGCCGGAAAGGCCGTCCAGCGCCGTCGTGTCGTTGTAACGGACGGTGAGCTCCGCGAAACTGATCACGAGAGATCCTGCCGCGCCCGTCGCGACCTGAGCACGAAGAGGAAGAACGGCGCTCCGGTCAGCGCCGTGATCACGCCAATCGGCACCTCCGACGGTGCCTGCACGGTTCGCGCCGCGACGTCGGCGAGCACGAGGAAGGCTGCGCCGCCGATCATCGAGACCGGCAGCAGCAGGCGATAACTCGGCCCAGCGGTGAGCCGGACCGCGTGCGGCACGATGATGCCGACGAAGCCGATCAGCCCGCTGACCGCGACGGCCGCCGCGACGCCGAGCGTCGCCGCCATGACCACAATCAGCCGCAGCCGGGTCACGTTGACGCCGAGGCTCGTCGCCTCGGTCTCGCCCACCCGCAGCACATCCAGGAACCTGCGGTGGACCAGCAACGCGATTGCAGCCACGACCACGTACGGCAGGATCATCCACACCTGCGACCAGGTCGCGGCCGACAGGCCGCCAAGGATCCACGAGTACACGGTCGCCAGTGTCTGCGTGTGCTGCTGCTGAAGATAGGTCTGGAACGCAGTCAGCATCGCCGCGACCGCGATCCCGGCCAGCAAGATGGATCCGGTGCCGCTGCGCGCCGCCGGCGAATCGCCGCGGCGCCCCGCGCCAGTGCCGAGCAGATAGGTCAGCGCGACCGCGCCGACAGCGCCGGCAAACGCCGCGGGCGGCGTCAGGGCCGGGCTTACCCCCGAGACCACGACGATCGTGGCGCCGAGCCCTGCGCCTGCGGCCACGCCCAGCAGGTAGGGATCGGCTAGCGGGTTCCGGAAGATGCCCTGGTACGCCGCGCCGCCGCCGGCCAGCATCGACCCGACCAGAACGCCGAGCACAACCCTCGGCAGCCTGATCTGCCAGAGGATGGCGCTATCGAGCGGGGTGACCGAGACGTGCGGATGCCACGGCAGCCTGGCCGCGAGCGCGTCGACGATCTGCTGCGGCGACAGCCCGGCCGGCCCGACAGCGATGCCAATGACCACAGCCGCGAGCAGCACAACGCTCGCGAACATGATGACCCGCCGCGGCCTGCGTCGGCTGACGGAATGGCCGCCGCCAGCCCTTCCTGGCAAGCCGGCCGTGGCTGATTCGGCAGTGACCGGTTCGGCCGTGACCGGTTCGGCTGTGGCTGATTCGGCCGCGACTGATGCGGCACTGTGCTGGCCGGCCCTGTGCTGGCTGGCGGTGTGCTGGCCGGCAACGTGCTGGCTGGCGGTGTGCTGGCCGGCACTGTGCTTGTTACCGATCGGCGAGCCGACGGTGGCCGGGCCTGCCGATCCGGCAGGCCCGGTCGTGTGTCTCGTAGCTGTCACGACGTACCGGAGTTGGTCGCGGCAGCGACCGTCTGCAGGAGCTGGACAACCCGCGGGCCCCAGCGCGACGCGATATCGGCGTTCAGGACGACGATGTGCTTGTCCTTCACCGCGGCGAGCACCGACCAGCCTGGTCGGGCGCTGACCGTGGCGGCGGACTGCCCGCCGCCAGTGCTGCCTGTATCGGACAGGATGATGTAGTCAGGGTTGGCCTTCAGGATGTACTCGGCGGACAGGCTCGGATAACCGCCCGCGGCCGCAGCACCCTTCGCCGCGTCGGCGATGCTCTTCATCCCGAGGAGCGACAGCAAGCTGCCGATGAACGTCGTGTCGGTCACCGAGTAGTAGGGGTTTGTCCCGAGCTCGAAGTAGTACGTCAGCGGCGCCGAGTGGTGCGGCTCAGACGACACGATCTGGCTGATGTCCGCCCGCAGCTTCTGATCCTCCGCCGTGGCCTGGGCGGCGTGGCCGGTCGCGGCGCCCAGCTGAGTGAACTCGCTGTACACGCCGGACACATTCGACGCTGCGGGCAGATCGAGTACCGGGATCCCCAGTGCGGTCAGCTTGGCAGTGATCCCCCCGATGTCGTTGGAGATGATCACCAGATCGGGTTTGTAAGCGGCGATCGCCTCGGCATTGGGCTGGTAGGCCGACAGTTTGGTGTGCGGTGAGTTCACGGGGTAATCGGAATCACTATCGACGGCCTTGACCTGGCCGCCGGCCCCGATCGCGTAGAGCATCTCGGTCGCCGTCGGCGAGAGCGAGACGATCGCGCCCGGGCGCGACGTCAGGTGCACCTTCCCGCCGGCGGTCGTCACCGTGACCGGGAAGCCCGCGGCCGAGCCAGACCCGGCCGACACAGATGCGGCACCAGAGTTAGAGCTGGCAGCAGAACTGCTGCATGCCGCGCACGTGGCGGCGAGAGCTACGACCAGCATGACGGCCGGCCGTGCACGGGTGAAAGCCCGCATGATCATCATCCTCCGTTGTTACTGGAGGACGAAGTGCGTTCGCTGCGACGCCGACCCGGCATCGGAACGAGCCGCCCTTCCTCCGAGGACAGGTCGTTGGCGCAGGCCAGGCGTCCGGGCTCGTCCGCGGCCGAGTTAACTCGGTCGGGCATCACCGTTGCGGGACAGCGCCGGGATCACACCGGCTTCGCTGTGCTCAGCACCAGCCCAGGAAAGTTCAGCCCCAGGCGGCGTGAAGCCTATCGCAGTCGGCCGGTCTCCCGGCGCTACTTGCGCGGGGAGCCATCGCATTCGGCCGCGGCCCGCGAATAAGGCCCCTCCATCTCATACCTGGAGGGGCCCGGCACCATTGTCCGGCCGAACCTGCCGCACACTCGGCAGCGACACGCCGGCCGCTGGCCATTAGCTGGCGCCGCGGGCCGGGTCGGCCAGGGAGGCGTTTCCGCCGCCCTGCCGTGCCGGTAGTGCGCCGCAGCGTCCCCGCCGGGTAGCGTTCGGTACATGAGCGAGACAGCGAATCCGGCCGGCGAGCCGGCCTCCGCGCCTTTCGGGCGCATGCTCACGGCGATGGTCACGCCCATGGACCGGAACGGGGCCGTGGACTACGCCGGCGCCGCACAGCTCGCCGAGTACCTGGTGACCGACATGCGTAACGACGGCCTGGTACTCAGCGGTACCACCGGCGAGTCACCGACGACCTCGGACGAGGAGAAGGCCAGGCTGCTGGCCGCCGTGCTCGAGGCAGTCGGCGACCGGGCCACGATCATCGCCGGTGTCGGCACGAACGACACCGCGCACACTTGCGAGCTGGCCCGCGCCGCCGAGACGGCGGGTGCGCACGCGCTGCTGGTCGTCACGCCGTACTACAACAAGCCACCGCAAAGCGGTCTCGTCGCGCATTTCAAGCAGGTTGCGGACGCCACCGGCCTGCCAAACATGCTGTATGACATACCCGGCCGCACCGGGACCCCGATCGCCGTCGAGACGCTGCTCCAGCTTGCCGAGCATCCGCGCATCGTTGCGGTCAAGGACGCCAAGGGCGACTTCGGCGCCGCCTCCCTCGTCATGGCGGCGACGCCGCTGGTGTTCTACAGCGGCGACGATATGGTCAACCTGCCCTGGCTCTCGCTGGGCGCCGCCGGCTTCGTGAGCGTTGTCGGGCACGTCGTCGGCGATCGGCTGCACGAGATGATCGACGCCTACCGCGCCGGTCACGTCACCAATGCGCTGCGGATCCACCGCGAGCTGCTGCCCGTCTACACGGGCCTGTTCAGGTCCCAGGGAGTCATCATGACCAAGGCCGCACTCGGCCTGCTCAGCCTGCCCGGCGGACCGGTCCGGCTGCCGTTGTCGAACGCGACCGAGGCCGAAGTCGACCGGCTACGGACGGATCTGGTTGCTGGCGGTGTGAAGCTCAAGTGAGCCATCCGCACCCCGAGCTAGGGACACCGCCGCCCCTGGCCCCTGAGGGCCTGCGCCTGGTCGCCCTGGGCGGCCTCGGCGAGATCGGCCGCAACATGACCGTCTTCGAGTACGCCGGCCGGCTGCTCATCGTGGACTGCGGCGTGCTCTTCCCGGAGGACAACCAGCCGGGCGTCGACCTGATCCTGCCGGACTTCTCCGCCCTTGAGGGACGGCTCGACCAGATCGAGGCCCTCGTGCTCACGCACGCCCACGAGGACCACATCGGCGCTGTGCCGTACCTGCTCCGCCAGCGCGCTGACATCCCGATCGTGGGGTCGAGGCTGACGCTAGCGCTCTTGCGCAGCAAACTCACCGAGCACCGGATCACCCCGGCGGACGTCGAAGTCGAGGCCGGCGGCAAGCTGCGATTCGGGCCCTGGGAGCTGGAGTTCCTCTCGGTCAACCACTCGATCCCGGACGCGCTCGCGGTGGCGATCCGGACCCCGGCCGGGCTGATCTTGCACACCGGCGACTTCAAGATGGACCAGCTGCCGCTTGACGGCCGGCTGACGGATCTCGGCGGGTTCGCCCGGCTGGGCGCGAGTGGCGTCGATCTGCTGCTCGCCGACTCGACCAACGCCGAGGTGCCGGGCATCGTCACCTCGGAGCGCGAGATCGGGCCGGTGCTGTCCGACGTTTTCGCCGGTGCCGCGCAGCGGATCATCGTGTCCTGCTTCGCCAGCCACGTGCACCGCGTCCAGCAGGTCATGGATGCCGCGGCGGAGCACGGCCGCAAGGTCGCGCTGGTCGGCCGGTCGATGGTGCGGAACATGGGCGTGGCCCGCGACCTCGGCTACCTGAAGATTCCGTCGGTTCACGGCGGGCTCCTCGTCGACCTCAAAGAGGCCGAGGAAATGCCCCCGGACCAGATCGTGCTGATCTCGACCGGGTCGCAGGGCGAGCCGATGTCAGCCCTGTCCCGGATGGCGGGCCGCGATCACCCCATCCGGATCGCCGAGGGCGACACGGTGATCCTGGCGTCGTCGCTCGTCCCGGGCAATGAGTCGGCGGTCTCCCGGATCATCAACGACCTCACCCGGCTCGGCGCGCGCGTCGTGCACAAGGGGAACGCCCTGGTCCACGTCTCCGGCCATGCCCCCGCGGGCGAGCTGCTTTACGTACTGAACCTCGTTCGGCCGAGCAACTTCATCCCCGTCCACGGTGAGTGGCGGCATCTGAAGGCCCACGCCGACCTGGCCGCGCTGACCGGCGTGCCACCGGAGAACATCGTGATCGCCGAGGACGGCGTCGTGGTGGACCTGGTCGGCGGGCAGATCTCGGTCACCGGCAAGGTCCCGGCCGGTTATGTCTACGTGGACGGGCTGTCGGTGGGAGAGATCACCGAGGCCTCGCTCAAGGACAGGCTGATCCTCGGCGACGAGGGGTTCATCTCGATCGTCGTCGTGGTGGACTCAACCAGCGGCAAGCTGGTCGCTGGCCCGGAGATCCACGCCCGCGGCGCCGGCATCGACGACGCGAGCCTGGCCGAGGTAGGGCCGCTGATCGAGGAGGCACTGGCGGGCGCGGCCAAGGAAGGCATCACCGAGGTACATCAGCTCCGGCAGTTGCTGCGCCGGACAGCTGGCCGCTGGGTGAGCGATAACTACCGCCGCCGGCCGATGATCATCCCGGTGGTCGTGGAGGCCTGAGCTCGGCTTATCTTCGCATCTGGCGTCTTTGCGCTGGTCAGGCGCCTATCCTGGGCGGGCACTGATCTTTCGCCAGGAGGACGGATACGGCCGTGCCACCGAGCAACCAGTATCCGCAGGACGCCGGTCGCGGCGGGCCGGGTCGCCACGGGGCAGGCCGGCAGTCGGCAGGGGGCCGACCTTCGGCGAGGAGCGGGCGGTCTTGGAGCGCGCGGTCGGGGAGCGCGCGGTCGGCGCGGAGCGGGCGGTCGGCGCGGAGCGGGCGGTCGGCGGGAAGCGGGCCGTCTGCACGTAGGGGGCGGTCGGCGGAGAGCGGGCCGGTCGCCGGCCGCGGCTGGACCCTTCGCAATCAGGCGGTCATGGCGGTCGGCGTCGTCCTGCTGGCGGCCGCGCTCGGCGGCTGGGCGCTCATGGCGACCAAATCGACGCCGCCTGCTAGTCTGCCGGCCTCGGGGACTCACCCCGTTCCCGTCATAGGCAAGGCATCGCCCACCGCCCAGCCCGCAGACCCAACCGTCAGCATCACCTGGGTTGGCGACATGACCTTCGGGACGCTGAACGCCTGGCCTCCCGCGGGTACCGGATCGCTGTTGGACGGCGTCAAGTCCTACCTGCGCAGTGATCTGACGATCGGCAACCTGGAGTCGGCGCTGGGTACCCTGCCGATGTCCAAGTGCTCACGCCGCGAGAAGAACTGCTATCAGTTCGAGGCCCCCGATGACACGGCGACGGATCTGAAGCACGACGGGTTCGCGGCCGTCAACGTGGCCAACAACCACACCCTCGACGCGGGCGCGGCCGGCGAGGCGAGCACCGATGCGGCCCTGCGCGCCGCGCACCTGAAGTGGGCCGGGCGGCCCGGCCAGATTACGTACTTCACCAGAGACGGCATCAAGATCGCGCTGCTCGGCTTCGCGCCGTGGTCGTATGACGCGGACGCGCTCGACATCCCGGCGGCCGAGGCCCTCGTCCGCCAGGCCACCAAGCATGCGCAGGTCGTCATCGTGATGGAGCACCTCGGCGGCGAGGGTGACACCGCCCAGCACGTCCGGCCGGGGGAGGAGCATTACCTCGGCCAGGACCGCGGCGACTCGATCGCCTTCACCCACGGCGTGATCAACGCCGGAGCCGACCTGGTGATGGGCTCAGGCCCGCACGTCCTGCGCGGCTTCCAGTGGTACCACGGCCACCTGATCGCCTACAGCCTGGGCAATTTCAGCGGCTACCACACCGTCGGCCTGGACGGCGTGACCTCGGTCAGCGCGATCCTGCACGTCACGCTCAACGCCAAGGGCCAGTTCGTCCGGGGCAGCATCACGCCGCTGCGGCTCGAGCAGCCCGGCACTCCCGGGCCAGATCGAGCTGGCACGGCCATCGGACTGATCAACTCGCTCTCGCGGCAAGACTTTGGCGGCACCGGGGCCGCCCGCATCTCCGCCGCCGGCGCGATCGCGGCGCCGTAACCCGCTTACGCCTGGCCGGGCAGGGCGACCCCCGTACGCCCTGCCCGGCAGGTTCTTCAGCCGACCGGGCGCATGGTTCAGCACGCCGGGTCTGGCCCCACACTAAATAGATGCCGGCAATGGCACTTTGGTTGCATGCCGCTGCGTTATTCGCCGGCGGCCTGCTGGCGCAGCCGGAATCGCTGGAGCTTGCCGGTGTTCGTGCGGGGGAGGGTCGTGACGAACTCGATCGCCCGCGGGTACTTGTACGGAGCGATCCGCTGCTTGACCAGATCCTGGAGCTCGTGTGCCTTCGCCTCGTCGCCGGCCACGCCGCTGGCCAGGACGACATACGCCTTGACAATCTGCCCGCGGGCCTGGTCGGGCACGCCGACGACGCCGCACTCGGCCACGTCGGGGTGGCCGAGCAGCACCTCTTCGATCTCCGGACCGGCGATGTTGTAGCCGCCGGAGATGATCATGTCATCGGAGCGCGCCTGGTACCAGAAGTAGCCATCCGCGTCCCGGACGTAGGTGTCACCGGTCAGGTTCCAGCCGTCCCGCACATACGTGCGCTGGCGTTCGTCGTTGAGGTACGTGCAGCCCGTCGGGCCCTTGACCGCCAGCCGGCCGGGCTCGCCGTCCGGCACGGGCTTGCCGCCCGAGTCGACGACAGCGGCTGTGTAGCCGGGCACCGCCCTGCCGGTCGAGCCAGGCCGGATGTCGTCGTCGGCGGCAGCGACGAAAATGTGCAGCATCTCCGTGCTGCCGATGCCGTCGATGATTCTCACGCCCGTGGCGTCGTAGAACGCCTGCCAGGTGGACTTCGATAGGTGCTCACCGGCCGACACTGGGCGGCGCAGGCCGCGCAGCTGGTCCGCCTTGCCGGCGGCGAGCATCGCCCGGTACGCGGTCGGCGCAGTCGACAGCACGGTCACGCTGTGCGCGGCGATCGCGTCGGCCAGCTCGGCCGGACTCGCCTTCTCTAGCAGGAGGCTCGCCGCGCCCGCGCGCAGCGGGAACAACAGCAGCGCACCGAGGCCGAACGTGAAGGCCAGCGGCGGCGTTCCCGCGAACAGGTCCTCCGGCACGGGCTTCAGGACGTGCGCAGAGAACGTGTCGGCCGCCGCGAGCAGGTCACGGTGGAAGTGCATGGCGGCTTTCGGCTTGCCGGTCGTGCCCGACGTGAACGCGATCATCGCCACGTCGTCGGCCGCCGTCTGGACGGAGTCGAACTCCGGCGGCTTCGTCGCGGCGAGCTGCGTCAGATCACCGGCGGCATCGGCGCCAAACTCGACGATCCTCAGGTCAGGAATGGCCGCCGCACGCAGATCGTCGGTCAGCCGGTGATCACACAGGGCAAGCCGCACCTGGGCGATATCGCCGATGTTGGTCAGCTCGCTGGCCCGCAGCATCGGCATCGTGGCTACCGCGACCCCGCCTGCCTTGAGGACGCCGAGCCAGCACGCCGCCAGCCACGGGCTGTTCAGGCCGCGCAGCAGGACGCGGTTGCCGGGGACGAGACCCAGATCGTCGGTCAGCACACTGGCGACCTGAGCAGCGCGCCGGGCAACGTCGCCGTAGGTCCAGGTCAGCTCCGGGGATAGCAGGCAGCGCCGATCGGCGCCGCCCGCCTCGATCGTCGGATTCAGTAGCTCGTCCGCGGCGTTGAGCCGGTCCGGATAGTCAAGCTCGGGCAGCGTGAACACCAGGTCCGGCCACAGGCCAGGAGGTGGCAGATTGTCCCGGCAGAAGGTGTCGGTGTGTGCTGACGGCGAGAGCTGCATGCCCGGACCTCCTCGGATGCCACCAGGACGGTCTCAGTATTCCGTCTCTGTGACGATAGTCAATGAAGCAGCGGACCGATACAGTGCGAACCGATACTGGGCGAACCGATGCAGGGCGAACCGATGCAGGGCGACCTGATGCAGGGCGAGACGTGCGACGGCTGGCAGGGCGACGTTAGGTTCTGACGATGACTACCTCCGGGCCGCCTGACAGCGACGTGCGCTCGGCTCAGCCGCGGGCGCTGATCGTGACCATTTACGGGCTATTCGCGCGGGATACCGACGGGTGGTTCGGCATCGCGGCTCTGATCAAGCTGATGGCCGAGCTGGGTGTTGAGGAGCCTGCTGTCCGGTCGGCGATCTCCAGGCTCAAGCTGCGCGGGCTGCTGGAATCCCGCCGGGTGGGTGGTGCGGCCGGTTACGGGCTGTCGCCCGGCGGCCGCAAGATTCTCGCCGATGGCGACCGGAGAATCTTCCGGCACCCGCGAGCCAGCACCGACGATGGCTGGCTGCTGGCGGTTTTCAGCGTGCCTGAGCACGAGCGCGCGCGGCGCCACGCCCTGCGGTCCCGGCTGGCCTGGCTTGGCTTCGGCACCGTCTCGGCCGGCGTGTGGATCGCACCGGGCCAGCTGGCGGAGGAGACGCGTGATGTGCTGGCTGCCGACGACCTGGCGGCCTACGTCAGCCTGTTCACGGCCGGCTACCTGGCCTTCGGCGACGTCCGGGACAAGATCAGCCGGTGGTGGGACCTGGACCGGCTCGAGCAGCTCTACCAGGCCTTCATCGATTCGGCCGCGCCGGTCCTGGCGCGATGGCAGGGCGACGGAGGAGATCCAGGGCAGGCATTCGCCGACTACGTCCGGGTGCTCACGGCGTGGCGACGGCTGCCGTTCCTGGACCCGGGGCTGCCACCGGAGCTGCTGCCAGCCGACTGGCACGGCGCGCGGGCCGCCGAGCTCTTCGCCCAGCTGCGCGCCCGGCTCGGCGGCCCGGCCAGGGAACATGTCCTCGCTGTCACGCACACGAGAATCATCTGATCTGCGGGGTAGTAGGCACGGGACACGCGTGACTATGCTGTGCGGTGCCGCGAGGCGTTGAGACCGAGGAGTCAGCATGAGCTATCAGGCGTACCCGGCGAGCGGGTCCGATCAGATGCCGCAGCAGCGTCCGGCGGCGCCGCCGTCCGTTCAGACTGCGGTCAAGCTCATGTACGCCGGGGCAGGCCTGCAGGCTCTCGGCATCATCCTGAGCCTGTTGACTCTGGCCAGCCTCAAGAGCGCCATACTCAGCAAGTTCCCGAACTACACCACCTCTCAGGTGCACACGGCGGAGACCGCCGCCATCGTGTTCGTCGTTCTGGTCGGCTTGATCGGCATTGCTCTCTGGATCTGGATGGCGCTGGCGAACGGGGCGGGTCGCAATTATGCGCGCATCATTGCCTCAGTGCTGTTTGGCCTGTACACGATCGACATGCTGGCCTCGTTCGGTCGGGCGCAGAGCGCGGTCGGGTTGATCTTCGGCCTGCTGAGCTGGCTGGTTGGGCTGGGCGCGATCATCTTCCTGTGGCGCCGGGATTCGTCGGCATACTTCGCCCAGCCCCGCTAGCGCGGAACTAGGGGCCACGCGGGTCAGCCGATGACGGCGAAGCCCTGCACCTCGACGAGTGCCGCGGGGTCCCACAGCCTGGATACGCCGACGGCGGCCATGGCCGGGTAGTTGCGCCCGGCTAGCCGCCGCCACACCGCGCCGATCTCCTTGCCGTGCGCCCGGTAATCGGCCAGGTCAACCGCGTAGACGGTCAGGCTGGCGAGGTCTGTGGGCTGGCCGTCGGCGGCGTCCAGGGCCGTGAGCAGGTTCGCGAGTGCCTGCTCGAACTGCTCGACGACGGTGTCTCCCACGATCGCCCCGGACGCGTCCAGGGCCGTCTGTCCTGCCAGGAACACCATCTGTCCGCCAGACGCGATCACCGCGTGCGCGAACCCCGACGGCGCCGGCAGCGACGGCGGGTTGACTCGCTCGATGCTCATCTGGCTATCCTCCATCAGGTCGCGGCCCATCCAGGCGTCGAATCGCGCTCATGAGAGTGAAGCAGCTGTTGCTATGTGGCAACAGTAATTCCGCTCCCATGGAGATCATCTCGGCGCGCCCGGTCGCGGGCGGCGCTTACCGGCGCCCTGGCCGGGCCGGCGCCCCCGCCGGGACTCTGCAGTCACGGGCGCCAGCGGGCGTGCTTCGTCCCCGTGACACCGGAGCGAATCAGCTCAAGCCGCGGCCGCGGTCCATCAGTGCGGCCAGCCTGCGGCGGGCGGCTGCCGGCCTGCCATTGCACCGGCCAGCGGGCGCCCGGCCCGGAGTAGCCCTGCTCGGCCGCTGCGTGCAAGGTCCAGTTCGGGTCGTACAAATGCGCGCGGCCGAGCGCGCACAGGTCCGCGCGGCCGGCCAGGATCAGCGAGTTCACGTCGTCGTAGGACGAGATGACGCCGACGGCGATCGTGGCGACGCCGACCTGGTTCCTGATCGCGTCCGCGAACGGGGTCTGATACGACCGGCCGAACGCCGGTCTTTCCTCGGGCGTCACCTGCCCCGTGGACACATCCACCGCGTCCGCGCCGGCCGCCGCGAAGGCGGCCGCGATCTCGACCGCGTCGGCGCCGGTGACGCCGTCCGGTACCCAGTCGCACGCCGAGATCCTGACGGTCATCGGCTTGTGCGCCGGCCACACCGAGCGCACCGCGGCGAACACCTCCAGGGGATACCGCAGCCGACCCGCCAGCGAGCCGCCGAACGAGTCCGTCCGCTGGTTCGACACCGGCGAGATAAAGGACGACAGCAGATAACCGTGGGCGCAGTGCAACTCCAGCAGGTCGAACCCGGCCCGGTCCGCGGCCTCAGCGGAGGAAACGAACTGCCGAAGGATCTGCGTCATCTCGACGACAGTCAGCTCGCGCGGCGTCTGGCTCAGCCCAGGCGCATACGGAAGCGGAGAGGGACCGCAAACCGACCACGTTCCCGTCGTGAGGGGTTGGTCCATGCCTTCCCACATCAGCTTCGTAGCGCCCTTGCGGCCGGAGTGCCCGAGCTGAAGCCCGAT
>DASXKI010000239.1:0-2879 GCA_036496945.1 Streptosporangiaceae bacterium
GCCGCCGCACAAGACGATGCCGCCGCCAGGCGCCTGTGGGCGGAAAGCGAGACGCTGCTAGCCAAGCTCGGCTTCTAGCCCGGGGAGCCGCCCAGCTCGCTGATCCGCGCGGCGGGCAGCACCCGGGCGATGCGCCACAGCCCGAGCCAGCTGCGCGGGAAGACGCTGTCGTCCAGCAGCGCGGCGTGGGCGCCCGGTTCCGGGTCAGCGCAGCCGTCCGCGCAGATGGTGACCCGGTAGCCGGTGTCGACCGCCCACCGGGTGGTGGACAGCACGGTCCCCGAGGTCGCCACGCCGGCGATGATGAGCTGCCCGATGCCCGCTTCACGCAGCATCTCGTCCAGGTTGGTGGTGGCGAAGGCGCTCAGGGACTTCTTGCCGAGCACCGGCTCGCCGCCATGGGCGCCACCAGCGGGTGGATCTGGTCCTGCATCCCGTCCGGCACCACGTGAATGACCGGCAGGCCGACCTGACGGGCTGCCGCCAAGGCGGCCGCCGCCTGCCGCGCGACCCCCGGGTCGTGACTGAAGTTCTCGACGATGTAGGCCGCGTAGTCCAAGACCAGGAACGCCGTCCCCGTCACGTCGTCTCGGCTGCTCGTGGTCATGGGCTGTCCCTGCCATCCGATGTGGGCAACGAGGTCATCGGGCATACGGCTCAGCGGCGCCGCCAGCCTGCCCTAAGATAGTTTACTAATCGAGCTAATCGCATGCCGGCCAGGGCATCGGAGGCCGAGGGTGACGGCGGACTTCGCAGAGCAGTACGGCCCGGTCGCACTGGTGACAGGCGCGTCCTCCGGGATCGGGTACGCGTTCGCCGAAGAGCTGGCCGGCCGGGGCCTCGGCCTCGTGGTGACGGCACGGCGGCTGGACCGGCTTGAGGAGCTGGCCGCCCGGCTGGCCCGGCAGCACGGGGTCACGGTGACGCCTTATCGGTCCGACCTGACGGATCCGGCGGCGCCCCAGCAGCTGGTTGAGTTCACCCGGGCCATGGACATCGGGCTCGTCATCAGCAACGCCGGATTCGGGCTGCGCCGGGCCCCGCACGAGGCGCACGACGGGGCGGTGCTGACGGAGCTGCTGATGCTGAACTGCCACGCGCCGTCGGCGCTGGCCCACGGCTTCATCCCCCGGCTGCGGGCACGCGGCAGGGGCGGCATCGTCTTTACCAGCTCCGTCGAGGGCGCACTCGGCGGACCTTATTCAGCCGCGTACTCCTCGAGCAAGGCGATGGTGACCGCTCTCGGCGAAGCCCTGTGGGGCGAGCTGGCCGAGACGGGAATCGACGTGCTGACGCTGTGCCCTGGCAAGACAGTCTCGGAAGCCGCGGTCAAGCAGGGATTCGACCCGGCCACGCTCGATGACGCCATGCCGGCCCGCGAGGTCGCCCGGCTGGCACTCGACCACATCAAGGACGGCCCGACCTACATCTCGAGCGAGTACTACGCCGCGATGATCGGGCAGCTGTCCGCCCTCCCCCGCCGTCAGGCGCTGCTGGCGTCGGCCGCCGCGATGAAGAAGCACATGGCGACCAGGGACGCTCAGCGGCTCTAGCCTTTGAGCAGCTGAGGGGCTGGCCGACAGGGCATTGAGCATGCGCGGCTCACGAGATAGATTACTAATCAAACTAATCAAATGCCAGGCCGGGGCATCAGAGGCTGCGGGTGACAGCAGATGGACAACACCACGGGAAGGACGAACGTGACCGAGGCGATTCTTGACGACAAGCCGGTGGTGCCCAGCTCAGAGGAGCTGATCAGCCGGGCGGAGTCGCTGATCCCGCTGCTGCGCGCGAACGCGGGCCTGGCTGACCGGCTGGGCCGCCTGCCGGACGAGAACGTGAAGGCCATCGAGGAAGCTGGCCTGTTCCGGATGCTGATGCCGGTGAACCGCGGCGGTTATGGCACCGACGCCGCGGCGGCGGCGACGGCGATGACCCACATCGCAAGCGGCTGTCCGTCTACCGCCTGGGTCATGCAGATCTACAGCGGGATCGGCCGCATGGCGGAAAGCCTGCCCGAGCAGACGCTGGCCGAGATATACGCCGAACGGCCCAACGCCAGGTTCGCCGGCACCTTCGGCGCTGCGGGCGCGGTCTGCGAGGCGGTCGACGGGGGCTGCCGGATCCGGGGCCGGGGGCGCTGGCCATACAACAGCGGCTGCTACCACGCCGACTGGGATCTGCTGCGCGTCTCGGTCGAAGAGCGCGACGGAACCAGCTCGGACGCGTTCTGCCTGATCCCGCTGTCGGAGCTGACGATCGCCGATGACTGGCAGGTGATGGGCGCGGCGGGCACCGGGAGCAACTCGGTGGAGTGCGGGGAACTGTTCATCCCCGAGCACCGGGTGTCGCGCCGGATCGGGGACGCTTTCGCGGCGCTGCGTGTCGGGGACATGGGCTACGCGTTCACGGCGGCGCTGCCGCTCGGCATGGCCCGCTACGCGCTTGAGGCATTCCACGACCTAGCCAAGAACCGGGGCATCAGGATGCTCGGCTACGAGAGAATGTATGACTCCGCGGTCGTCCAGACGGCGATCGCCACCGCGCACACCAACATCACGATGATCGAGTCCTACCAGCACTGGGTGCTCTCCACGCTCCAGCCGGGCGCCGAGCGGATCACCGATCCGATGCTGACGGGCGCTGGCGGGACCCAGTGCTACAAGCTGGCGCGGGAGGCCATCGAGCGGCTCTTCGACGTCTGCCCGACCGACGAGATCCGGCTGGACCGGCCCATCCAGCGGCTCCTGCGGGACCTGCTCGCGTTTACCCACCAGGGCGCGATGGCGCCGTACGTGAACTGGGAGCGCTACGGGCGGCACCTGGTCGGCGCTGGTGGCGGCACCTCGCTGCTGCCGCCCGGGCGCAAGGACGCTTAG
>DASXKI010000240.1:0-10349 GCA_036496945.1 Streptosporangiaceae bacterium
CGAAGCCGGCGTACGTCGCGGAGATGCCGGGCACCGCCCCGCCGTACCACATAGAGCCGCTGGAGGCGGTGACGGTGAGCGCTGCCTGGGTAACGTTAACGGTCCCGTCGGCGTAGCTGATGCTGTAGTTGGGGTCGGCCGCCCCGCTGCAGCTGCTCGGGTAGGTCCCGACTGGTGAGGACGACGTGGCCGTGGTCGAGCAGGTCGGCGGCGTGGTCAGGGAACCGGAGGTGTCCCCGTTCACGAAGCCGGCGTACGTGGCGGAGATGCTGGGCACCGGCCCTCCGTACGTCATGGAGGCGCTGGCGGCGGTGACGGTGAGCGTGAGCGCCACCGGGTTGACGGTGAAGCCCGCCGGCGCGCCCACGTACTTGATCTTGTAGTTGGCCGGGGGGACGATCCCGGAGCAGCTCGACCCGTCAAGGGTGTAACTGCCCGCCGACAAGGAGCTGAGCGGCGATCCCCCCGCAGTCGTGCAGCTGAGCTTGCTGGCGTCCAGCGTCACCGAGCTCGGGGCGTCGTTGGTCTGGGTAAAGGTCGGCGAGCCGCCGTAAGACTGCGAACCCGAAACGGTCACGGTCAGGGTCACCGGGTTGATGGTCAAGCTGATCGTTCCCGTCCCGAAGAGCCCGTTGCTGTCGGATTCCTGGACGGTAAAGGTGTACGTCCCGGCCTGCGTGGGCGTCCCGGTGATGTCGCCGCTCGACATGGTGAGCCCTGGTGGGAGAGAGCCACCCACCAACGACACCGTGTAGGGCGCCGTGCCGCCGCTGACGGACACGGACTCGTTGTAGCTGGAGCCGTACGTGCCGGCGGGCATGGGTGAGCCAACCTGCAGCGGCTCGCAGCTGGCACCGTCAGCATTGCTGGCCGCAGCAAGACCCGTAACACCACTCATGAAGGTTGGGCCGTAAAGCACCGAGGGGGTCCCGCCTAGGCCCGTGATACGAGCCCACTGTGTTGAGAGTCCTCCCCCGGTCCAGGCAAAGCCGATGTCGCCGTTGGCGTAGGTCCACCCGGCTTGCCCATTAAAGGCATCAAAGCCTGGAATGGGGGGGGTAAATTCTTCCGTCACGTTCGCATTGGCCGGGTCGATCTCGTCGAGGTAACCCTGATTGAAGCCCCACCAGGATCCGAAGGCATAAGTGATGTCGGTTACATAACCCTGGCTCACATACATTGTTTTCGTCACGGTCGGTGGTGACGTTGTCAGGTCGATCTCATGGATGCTGTACCCGTCGGACACCCAGAAGTTGTCCGAGGCGTCAAAGCCGCCGCTGACTTGGGTTTGAAGCAAGCCGGGCACACGTCCGAGGTCGGTGATGGCACCTGTGCCCGGATCGATCTGCAGCAAGTCATTGCCCCCGTACCCAGCTGGCTGGCTTACATCCCCGTCAACCAGTGCATAGAGGTAATTGTCCTTGGGGTCGAAACCCATGGCGTTGTAGATGGGGCCTGCCCCGCCAACCTTCGCGAAGGCCGGTGCCGTGCTAACTGGCGACGTGGGTTCTGGCGCGCTGTAGAGCTGTCCGTTGGCCACCAAGAAATCCGTCGCGGCTGTACAGGTGAACGACGACCCCGCAGCCGCCGCCGACGGCGCCGTTACAACGCCGACTGTGAGCCCACCGCCCGCCAGTAGCGCTGTCGCGGCCGTTGCCACATAGGCGTGGATGGCCCTTTTCCGTATCGACAACTTTCCCTCCCTCTCGTCCTGTGCTGGGCACGTAACTGACCGGCAGCGCCCGCACCCCGCCAGCGAGGAGAGAAAAACTGCAAATCGCGGTGCCTACATTGTCCCGTGCCGCCTTTTTGCGCAGACGAAAAACGTCCGCTGGCCACCAGTATCGGAACGCGGCTATCCGTCCGCATCGGGCGATTGCCCTAGAGGCGAGAGCGATGTGCGTATAGGGCAACTGCCCTATACGCGAGGACGAGGCGATGGCTCAGCGTGCGTAATTGCTGGCGCCGAACCAGTCGACGAGGATCACGGTCTCGTCGCCCACGACCCAGGCGTCGTGGCCTTGCGGCAGCGCGGTCACATCACCGACGCGGGCGTCGAACTCGGTGCCGTCGGCCATCACCACGTGCAGGGTGCCCTGGGCGTGGTACTGGAAGTGCGGCGCCTCGCATAGCTCGGTGCCAGCGATCGGCTTGACGTGCTGCGACCAGCGCCAGCCCGGCTCGAGGATGAGCTGGCCGATCTCGGCCCCGCCGATCTTGAGCAGCCTCAGCTCGCCGTGATCAAAGCTGCGTACCTCGTCCGGTGCTGCGAACGCCTTCTGCTCGGCCTGTCCTGACATGGTATGTACCCCTCACTTCCGATATGCCCTTGCCGGGCCTTCCTCCCCACTGTCACAGCACCGGGTTGCACTAACCTTGCAGGCCGCCTGACGTCGGGGCATCCGGTGCAGGCCCGCGGCACGAGCAGTAGCGGCTGCCGCTCGCCGCGCGGTTTGATGTCCACATGAGGTCGCTAGCAGTCCGGCTGCTCGGCGAGTTCAGCGTCGACGGGTTCGAGCCCGCAGCGCTCGGCAGCAGGAAAGCGCGGCTCGCCTTGCAGCTGCTAGCCCTGGCGCAGGGCGGTGCCGTGCCAGCAGACGTGCTGCTGGATGCCTTGTGGGGCAACGCTCCGCCGGCCAGGCCCGAAGACCAGCTTGCCGTGCTGATGAGCAGGCTGCGCTCTGTGCTCGGCCGCGAGCGCATCGACCGCCGCGATGCCGGTTACGTGCTGCGCTACGACTGGCTCGACGCGGTCGAGCTGGCCCATCTGGTCGAGGAGATCGAGCGGCGGCGCAGGGCGGGCAACCTGATCGGCGCGGCCGCGGCAGCCAGGATCGCGCTCTCGCTGCTCAGCCGCGCTAGCCCGGCGGCACTGCCGGGCGACTGGGCCCAGCTCAGGCTGGCCGAGATCGACAGGCTCAGCACGCGGGCTCGCCAGGTCGCCGCGACGGCACTGCTGGACGCCGGCGACTGGATGGCAGCGCGTGACGCCGCCTCCGCAGCGCTGGAACACGATCCGTATGAGGAAGCAGCCCTGCGCGTGCTGCTCCGCAGCTACGTCTTCGGCGGCCAGACCGCGGCCGCCCTGGCTGCGTACGCCGCCAGCCGGGAGCGGCTCGCCGACGACCTCGGCACGGACCCGTCACCGGAAACCGCCGCGCTGTACACCGCCATCTTGCGCGGTGAGGTCGCCGCGGCCACGCCGGTCCCCGCCCGCGACGCGATCACGCTGGTCGGCCGCGACAACGAGCTCGCATTCCTGGACGCGACGACGCTGCGGGCGCGCGACGGCGGCGTCGAGCTGGTCGTGATCGAAGGCGAGGCTGGCATCGGCAAGACCACCTTGCTGCGCGCCTGGGCCGCGCACCGCGTCGCCGCCGGCGACACAGTGCTGACCGCAACCTGCGGGTCGCTGGATCGCTCACTGCCGCTAGACGCCCTGCTCAGTGGCCTTGGTGCGCTGCTGCACAGGCTCGGACCCGACGTCACGGCCGACCTGCTGGCCGGCGATGCGCCGATGCTCGCCCCGCTGCTTGGCCCTCCACTGATCGGGACCGGCCGCGAACCGCGGCCGCTCCCGATCCTGGCCGACAGCATGCTCGGGCCCGCCGTGTTCTATGCCGCGCTCGCCCGCGTGCTCGGCCGCCTCAGTGCTCGCGGCCCGCTGGCCATCCTGATCGACGACGCGCACCTGGCCGGGCCCGCGCTCGTCGACCTGCTGCACTTTGTCCGGCGGTCGGAGCACGTGAGGGCCACCGTCGTCGTGACGATCCGGACCGGCGAAAGCAAGCCGCTGCCTGGTGCCGCCGTCATTCACCTGGACGTGCTCGACCGTGCCGCCGCGGCCGAGCTCGTCGGCACCGGCCGGGTCGACGCACTGTACTCGCGCTCGAAGGGGCATCCGCTGTTCCTCACCGAGCTGGCCCAGCAGGCGACGGACGCGGAGCTGCCTGCCTCCCTGGTCGATTCGGTCTCGGCCCGGTGCGACGAACTCGGCGCGGCCGGTGCGACGCTCCGGACGGCCGCGCTGATCGGACCGGAGCTCGATCTGGAACTGCTGGCCGCCGTGCTCGGCCGCCCGCTGATCGAGCTGCTGAACGACGCCGAGCAGGCCATGGCCACGCAGTTCCTCGTCGAGCAGGACGGCCAGCTTCGGTTCCGCCACGAGCTGATGCGTGCGGCGCTCGCCGCGAGCGCCACCGCAGGACGCGCCGCCCTGTTGCACCGCCAGGTGGGCAGGGTGCTGGCCGCGCGGCCCGCCACCGACCCGGTGATTGTCGCCCAGCACGCCAGGCTCGGCGGTGACCTCGAGCTGGCCGCAACAGCGCTGCGCGACGCGGCCGCGCAAGCCGCCGAGCGCTTCGACCATGCCGCCGCCGAGACATTGCTGGATGACGCGCTGAGCCTGCGCGCCGACCCGGCGACATGGCTCGCCCGAGCCCGCGTCCGCACCCGGCGCGGCCGCTACGATGCCGCCCTGCGTGACGTCGACCGCGCCGCGCCTGCCGGGCCCGCAGCCCTCGAGGTCGGCGCCTGGGCGTCGTACTTCGGCCGCAGATTCGCGCAGGCCGCGCAGTTCGCCGCCGACGGGGCGCTGGCGGCACCGGACGCGGCAACGCGAGCCCGCTGCCTGGCCGTCGGCGGCCGGACCTGGCACGCCGCCGGCGACCTCGCCCAGGCCGAGCTGCTGCTCGGCGAGGCGATGTCAGTGGCCGAGGGCGCCGACCGCGTGACCGCGGCCGCGTGGCTGGGCGTCCTGCGCTCCCATCAGAGCCGCGTGGTCGAGGCGCTCGCGCTGCTCCGCCCCGCTGCGCGGGGCCAGATCGGCGTGGAGCACACGTCGGCGACATTGCACGCGTTGCTGTTCACCGGCCACGCGGAGGCCCTGTCCGGGAACGGGGCCGCCGCTCTGGCAGCCTTCGCTCAGTACACGGCCGAAGTCGAGCGCCGGCAGGTGCCGCGGTTCGCTGGCCGCGCGGTCAACTTCACCGGCTGGGTGCTGCGCCACCTCGGCGCCACGCAGCAGGGGCTTGACCAGCATGTCCAGGCCCTCGCGCTCGGCGGCTCTGAGGGCCGGGCAGAACTGACCATCGCTGCCCTTCAGGATCTGGCTGAAATGCGCCTGGACGCCGGTGACCCGGACGGCGCCGCGGCCCGGCTCGGCGAAGCCGCGCAGCTGCTGTCCGGCGATCTTGTCTTCGGCTGGCGCCTGGCGTTCAGGCACCAGCTCCTCACGTCGCGGCTGGCGCTGCTGCTCGGCGATGCTGAGCGCGCCCGGGCCGGGGCCAGCGAGCTCGCCTCGGCAGCGACCGAGCTGAGCGTGCCGCGTTACGCCAGCGTCGCCCGGCTGACCGTGCACCTGGCGGGCCGGCTGCTTGGCCTGCCCGCCAACGCCGCCGCGGTCGAGGCTGACCTCGACCTACTGGACCGCTCTGCCGCCATCGAAGCCTGGCGCTGGACGGGCGAACTCGGCGCCGCGTTCGGCAATTCCGCCTAGCTGCAACGAGCCGAGGACCGGGTCAGCCGGCTGGCCGCCCGGGCCGGCGAGCACGCTGCCGGGTTGCACCGGGCCGCGGACGCGAGCCTCGCCGCCTGGCGCCGTCAGACCGGGCGGGCCGCGGGCTAGCTCGCGACGTGCACCTGGATGCCGACGACCAGCGGCTCGCAGACGCTGACCGCCTCCTCGGCCGCTCGCCGGAGGTCAGCCTGGCGCGCGGCGTCCAGCGAGCCGGCGAACGGCGCAATGTGCGCCATGCCGAGCCGCCAGGCTGCCAGCTGGGCCGGCGTGGACAGCCCCGTGGGCACGGCGATCAGGCTGGACTCCACCCGGCGGTAGCCGGCGGCCAGGGCGAGCTCGCGAACCAGCCGCGCGTCACTGAGCCGCGGCTCGGTGTCCTGCTTGAAGGTCAGGTACCAGGCGGGCGCGCGGTAGCCGAACCGGGCCAGCACGGCATCGACCGCGGCCTTGGCCGGGTGTCCCCACCCCGGCGCGAACGCGCTGGCTGCCAGCACGCCGCCGACCCGGCGCACCTGCCCGAGGGCCTCGCCTAGGCTGCTGGCGTGCGTCAGGCTGAAGGCGGCCAGGACGACGGAGAAGCTCTGGTCGCGAAACGGGAGCGCGGCCGCGTCAGCTACTACCGGTCGCAGCGGCGCCCCACCCGGTCCCAGCCCGCCCTGCTGCAGCCAGCACTGCCGTAGCGGCGCTAGGGCGAGGTCGGCCGCCACCACCTGCGCCGCACCGGCCGCGAGCGCTGCCCGGCCGGCTACTCCAGTGCCGGCACCGAGATCGAGCACGCGCGCGCCCGGCAGCAGCGGAGCGACGTACGCGACCAGCGCACCGGCCAGCGCCGTGTACACCGGCTCAGGGCCGGCTGCCCAGGACTGCGGCGCGGCCTCGTAGGCCTCGCGCACGGATCCAGTCAGCTCAGCAGCGGCTTGGTCAGCCGCCCCTTTGTCAGCCGCGCCTAGGCCAACAGCGCCTAGGCGAGCAGCGGCTCGGCTTGTATTGCGCGGGTCTCCCACCAGGCAAGCTCCTCGTCATAACCGCCCAGCGCCTTCTCCCAGCCAAACTGGACGAGCGCCCCGAGCAGGCTCAGCGCAAGCTGGCGGTCCCACCAGGGCCCCGTATCGACGCCGCACGCCTCCAGCGCCGTGCGGTATGCCGCGATCGACTCTTCCTTGGATTGCGGCAGCCGCCGGCAGTTGATAGCCAGGTACCAGGCCAGATCACTCAGCGCCGGGCCGCGGCCCGGCTGCTCCCAGTCGAGCAGGACAGTCCGCCCGCCGTCGTCGGTGCCCAGGTTGTCCAGCTTCCAGTTGCTGTGGACGAACGTCTGCGGCGTGGCGGCGAGCGCCATGACCAGCGGACCCGGATCGCGAGCCAGCGGCCCGACCACGGCAGCGGCGGCCGGCGCGACTTCCGCCAGCATTGGCCAGCCCTTGCCGACGAGCTGCGGCACGAGGTGGTCAGAGCCGACCGCCGCTTCTGCCTCGGCCAGCCACGGCGACAGCTCCAGATACCGGTGCATGATCGGCACGACATCGAACTCGGGGCCGCAGTCCCAGAACGTGGCGTGCAGCGCTGCCATATGCGCGAGGAATCGCTGGTGCTGCCCGAGCGGGATTTCCTCATCGCTGACTGGCACCAGCCAGCAGCCGACGTCGTGCATCAGCACGGCACAGCCGCCGCACGGCCCCGGGCCTGGCCGCTCCTCCCGGCCAGCCGCCACGATCGGCTGGTTGAGGCAGTCGGGCAGCCGGTCCAGGATGCCGCGCTCCCATAGCTCCAGCGGCGCGCCGCGCAGGCTGCCGGAGGCGCGCATTGTCCAGTCGCTGGCAAGGTCGAGGTGCTTGAGCACGTACTGCTGCCCGTCGATTTCCAGGCGTTCGAGAACCGCGCCTGACTTCCCCGGCGCGTCCGCGACCGGCTCCCGCCACGAGGCGGCGGCCAGCAGCTCAGCCAGCCGGCTGGCCCGGCCGCTGCCGCCGCCCGGCTCAGGCATGAGCGGCCTCCATCTCAGCCAGCAAGGACGCCGGCCAGCGACCGCCGCAGAACACCGTGTCTGCCACGATCCGATCATCTCGCACCGTGAGCACGTGCAGGTGATGGCCGGCGTGCGGGACGCCGTTCTCCGACCAGCTGAGGGTGTACTCCACGATCTCGGTCCTCCCGTCCGCTGCGGGATACCGGCGGAGCTCCTCGAACTTGCCGGGGTCGGCGAACCAGCGCCGGTACTCGCCGCGGATGGCGTCCGCCCCGCGCAGCTCCATGCGCCAGTTGGGCACGGTCGCATCGAGCGTCGCGTCGTCGCTCCAGACGTTGCAGTCACCGATCGCCGCGTGCTCGATCGCGTCCAGGAAAGTGTCAATTACCTGCGTGCTCGCCATCGTCGCCTCCAGAATGCTCGGACTAGAGACGATCGTGCCCGCCGCGCCTTGCAGCCAGGTTGCAGCCGCCTTAGGCGGCCAGCGAGGAGTAGAAGCTCGCGTCGCCCTTCCGCACGGCGCTGGTGTCGCCGCCGATACCGACGGGAACGGGGCCGGCGATCGTTATCCTGTGCAGCAGGCGCGGCAGGTCGTCGTAGTCAGCCACTGCGTAGTGCTGCGTGGCCCGGTTGTCCCAGATCGCGACGTCGCCGTCGCGCCAGGACCAGCGGACGGTGTTTTCCAGCCGGGTCACATGCCGCTGGAGCAGCTGGAACACCTCAGCCGAGTCGACGGTGCTCAGCCCCACGAACGACCGGACGAAGTGGCCGAGCAGCAGCGACGGCTCACCGGTCTCGGGGTGAATGCGGACCACCGGGTGCTCGGTCTCGAACTCCAGATGCCGGAACTCCTCCCGGTACCGCTCTTCCTTGACGTCGACGCCGCCGATCTGCGGCCGCTGCGCCGCATAGTCGTACAGGTTCGAGTGCACCGCCCGCAGGCCGGCGGCCAGCGACTGGAGTGCCGGATGCAGCCGGCGGTACGCCTCGATCGTGTTGGCCCAGACCGTCGTGCCGCCGTAAGGCGGCAGCGTGATGGCGCGCAGCACGCTGATCGCCGGGACGCGGTCAACGAACGTCACGTCGGTGTGCCAGCTGTTGGCCTTGCCCTGCTCCGAGTCGATCGGCAGGATCGCCGTCCCGTCGCCGGTCACCGTCGGGTGCGGCCTGGTGACCTCGCCGAGCAGGCTGGCGAAGGCCTGCTGGTCGGCGTCGCTGGCGTGCTGCTGGTCGCGCAGGAACACGACGCGATGGCGAAGCAGGGCGGCGCGCAGCTCGGCGAGCGCGGCGCAGTCCAGGTCGCCGCCGATGCGGATGCCGCCGACGATCGCGCCGATCAGGCCGCCGACTTGCGTGACCTCGATGCGCTGGAAATCGCCGTGGGTGGCCAGGGCCGCCGGACTGCGGAGTAGCTGAGTCATTCGCCAAGAACCTTTCTTCGTCGCTTCGTCACTTCGTCGCTTCGTCAATGGGGGCCGCTCGCTCGGTAGCGGGCCCGCTGGCGTCTTCCTCAATCTGCCCCGCGCGTGATATAAAGTCAAGTATTCCGATTAATTTACTAGGATGTGCAGGTCAGGGCCCTGATCGCGGGCCCGAGCGGAATAGGCAGCACGGAGCACCGGTTGTGGCCGACGATCGGCGAGGCCAGATAAGGACAGGCAGGAGGCGATCGTGAGCATCGCAGTTGTGGTGGGCAACCCCAAGCCGCGGTCGCGCACGTACCAGGCAGCGCACATCGTGGCCGAGCGGCTGGCCGGGCGGCCCGCGGACCTGAGCATCGACCTGGCCGAGATCGGCGCTGCGCTGCTCGACTGGTCAGATCCGGGCGTCGCTGAACTGGTCGCCGCCGTCCAGGCCGCCGACCTGGTCGTCGTCGCGAGCCCCACGTACAAGGCCACCTACACCGGGCTACTCAAGCTGTTCCTCGACCGGTTCGGGGCCGGGTCGATGACGGGCACGGCGGTGCCGCTCATGCTCGGCGGTCACTGGAAGCACGCCCTGGCGCCGGACCTGCTGCTCAAGCCGGTACTCGTCGAGATCGGCGCGACGTGCCCGACAGCCGGGCTGTTCCTGCTGGACTCGGAGTTCGAGGCAAGCGACACCCTGGAAAGCTGGCTGGCCCGAGCCCGGCCGCAGGTAGCGGCGACCACGACGGGGCTGGCGTGACTATGCGCGACCACATGCACCGGCTGCGGCGCAAGCTTGGCCCCGAGTATGCGCGGCGCCTGGTCACCCTGGGGCGAGTGGGCTACCTGTACCAGCCGCCACGAGCTGGGAACCCTCCTCCCGGTCAGCTCACTGACCCGAAGGCTAACCCGGAGGTGCCGGCGCGTGCCGCTAAGGCACAAACCGCGCGCTTGCCAGACTATGGAAGAGCTGAGTCTTAAGTTCTTGCCGTTCGCACATGTGTTCCGTGGCGAACGTCGACCTGGCTAGGCCGAGCCTGGCCCGATCGCTGTTCAGCGTGTGACCGTCAGTGCGAGCGGAGCAAGCAAGCTGACGTTCAGGTCTGTAGTTATGGCGTCAATCTTCTTCGTGTCGATGACGACTTGCTGATAGCCGGCGTCGTGGCAAGCGCGGGCAAGTCCATGAACCAACTATGCGCCACTCCGCTCCGCCGCTGCCCGCGTCATGGTCTGCCTCCGCTCCCTACTTCAAGGTCGTGCCCCGCGCCACCCGCGATCCCCGGCCGAATGCGAATACCAGCCAGGAGCGGTGCACGCGCCGGCGCGGGCGTCAAGTGCGCCCGGACGGTAGTCCTGGAACTGGCATACCGGTGATCGCGCTCACACCTCTAAACTCTGACCACGAGCTGACCCCACCACCAGCTGGCCGCGACACAATCTCACCGGCACGAGCTGCCAC
>DASXKI010000241.1:0-11986 GCA_036496945.1 Streptosporangiaceae bacterium
TTATATGCATGCGCATACATCTAATCCTCAGGGTGAGGCGCTGGTCGCGGAGCTGAAGTGGGTGCACCGGCTCATCCGCCGCGACCTGGAGACCGTCCGGGCGCTAGCCGCTGACCTACAAACCGGTCTGCCGGGAGCCGACGCCGCGGCAGCCATCCAGTCGCTCGAGGTCGCCGGCCCGCTGTGGCGCCTGAAGATCAACTGCCTCCAGTACTGCCAGTTCGTGCACGCGCACCACCATGCCGAGTCGGCGCTGCTGTTCCCGCGGCTGCGGAGCACCAATCCGGCGCTCGCTCCGGTCGTCGACAAGCTGGAAGCCGACCACGCGCAGGTGTCCGATCTGCTCGATGACGTGTCGGCGGTCGCGGTCGACCTGGCCGGTCACGAGGAGCCGGCCGTCAGGAAGCGGCTGATCGACGCGCTTGGCGACCTGAGCACCGTGCTGCTCGCGCACCTGGACTACGAGGAAGAGCACATCGCCGGCACGCTGCGCACCTGGGCAGGCTGGCCATGGTAGCGACCAGCAGGCGCGGCGCCGGCTCGCCGGCCGGCGCCGGCGTTCACGATAAGTACGCGTGCGCACGGGCGTGGGTCGCGCTGACGGCCGCGCACGCGCGAGTGTCCGGGCTGCTGGCGAGCGCGCTCGCACGGCAGTGCGGACTGACGATCAACGAGTTCGAGATCCTGCTCCGCCTCGACCAGGCCGGCGACGGGGGAGTGCGCCTCAGCGAACTGCTGTCCGCGGTGCCGCTCACCCAGCCCGCGCTGAGCCGCGCGGTTGCGCGGCTTGCCGGGCGGGGCCTGCTCGCCAGGGCCGGCGCGCCTAGCGATGGCCGCGGCGTCCTGATCCTGCTGACCGAGGCAGGTGCCGAGTCGCTGCGCGCCGCCGTCCCGGTACACGCTCAGGTGATCGGGACCGCGCTGCTGGACAAGGTGTCGCCGGCAGAGCAGGACATCCTGGCGGAGGTACTCGGCCGGATCGCGTCGGGCTGACTGGCCGCGCTTCCACCGGCTTGAGCGCCGCAGCGGCACGAGCGTACGGTGACAATACGAGACAGGACGGGCGCAGGCCGCTACTCTAAGGGCCGTGACGGTGCGGCACATGCAGCAGCTTCACTCGCGGAGCGAGGTAGCTGAAGCCTCCGGCGCTGACCCGCAGTGCATGTGGGCGGCGCAGGGCCTGTTAACTGGCGGCTGCGCCTGGGCAAGCGAGGGAGCTGTCGTGGTCGGCGGCCCTGGCCTGTGCGGGCGCGATCGGCTGATCGTCCGCGGCCCGGCCGGGCCTGCGGTCGATCTGGTGCGCACAGTTATCGACTCGCTCGGCCCTTCCTACCTCGTCATCGGTGATCCGCCGCTAATGAACGTCCTGCTCGCGCGCATCAGCACGCTGGAGCCGCGCGGCTTCTTTGGCTGGATGGATTGCATCCGGCGGCCGCTGTGTACACCCGTGCACAAGGCTCGGTGGCTGTCCCGGCAGGAGTGGCGCGCTGCCGATCAGCTGCTGACCGTCGCATATCCCAAGTCGTTCGCGCGGCCGGGAGTGCCCGGTGTCAGCAGGTGGGCAGGCATCACAGACCCCAGCGGATCGCTGACCAGCATCGCCGCTGACGCCTGGAGCGCGCCCGGCGTCGGCTTCGTGGCCGGCCTGGCAGTCGTCCCGGACGCCAGGCGGACTGGCCAGGCCCGTGCTGTCACCGGTTTCGTCCTGCACTCGTTGATGGCGGCTCACGGGCGCGTCGCGATGATGGTGCGGGACTCGGACGAGGCCGGGATCGCGATGTATGCCGGGCTCGGACTGACGTACCGGCATCAGCAGATGCTCGGCGTCCGATTGAGCTCGGCCGGCGAAAGCTAGCCCGTTCCCGTCTTGAAGTGCCCTTGGTAGCGCGTTGCCGCGCGGCGGCATACAGTTTGATTACCAATGAGTAACTTGTGCTGCTGCTAGGAGCGAGATGACCAGTCCCAGCGAGAGCGCGACCGGGTTCTCCCTCGCGCTGTCTGATGATGTCCGGCAGAGCAGGGACTGGGTGCACGCGTTCGCCAGGGACGTGATCAGGCCGGCCGCCGCCGAGTGGGACGAGCGGGAAGAGACGCCATGGCCGATCATCGAGGAGGCAGCCAAGATCGGGCTGTACTCGCTCGACTTCTTCAGCACGCAGTGGTTTGACCCGAGCGGTCTCGGCACTGTCGTCGCCTTCGAGGAACTGTTCTGGGGCGACGCCGGGATTGGCCTGTCGCTCGTCGGCTCGGGGCTGGCCGCGATTGCCGTCTCAAGCAGCGGCACCAACGAGCAGATCGGGGAGTGGCTGCCGCAGATGTTCGGCAGCCCCGGTGACGTCAAGCTGGGCGCGTTCTGCTCGTCTGAGCCGGACGCAGGCAGCGACGTCGGCGCCATCCGCACAAGGGCCAGGTACGACGAAGCCAGCGACGAGTGGGTCATCAACGGGACGAAGACCTGGGCCACCAACGGCGGAATCGCTAACGTCCACGTCGTCGTGGCGTCGGTGGCGCCCGAATTCGGCAGTCGCGGCCAGGCCACCTTCGTTGTGCCGCCCGGCACGCGCGGCCTGTCGCAAGGCCAGAAGTTCCGCAAGCATGGCATCCGGGCGTCCCACACGGCCGAGGTGATCCTCGACAACGTGCGAGTGCCCGGCCGGTGCCTGGTCGGCGGCAAGGAGCGGCTCGACGCGCGGCTGGCCAGGATCGCCGCTGGCGGCAGCAGCGGCGAGCACGCGGCGATGAAGACCTTCGAGCGATCCAGGCCGACCGTGGCCGCGATGGCCGTCGGCGTTGCCAGGGCAGCGCTGGAGTTCGCCGCCGAGTACTCGACGCAGCGCGTCCAGTTTGGCCAGCCGATCGGCCAGAACCAGGGCGTGGCGTTCATGCTGGCCGACATGCAGGCCTCCGTCGACGCGGCTCGGCTGCTGACCTGGCGCGCCGCCTGGATGGCGCGTAACGGTCTGCCGTTCGATCATGCCGAGGGGTCGATCTCCAAGCTTGTCGCGGGCGAGACCGCAGTCAAGGTGACCGAGCAGGCGATCCAGATCCTCGGCGGCAACGGCTACACGCGCGAGTTCCCGGTCGAGCGCTGGCACCGGGACGCGAAGATCTTCACGATTTTCGAGGGCACGTCGGAGATCCAGCGCATGATCATCGGCAGGGCCGTCACCGGGCTTGACGTGCGCTAATAACCGCAGGTCATGGCAATAATGCGGGGCCTGAACGGGGCCGTGAACTCGGAATTTTGGAGGCTAGCCGTTTGCCCGTTATTCCCGCTTGGTCCCTGTCAGTCCTCAATAGCGTGCTGAGTTGGTGCTGACCCCCTAACGGTTAGGGTCGGTCGTTTCACGGGTCCGCTCGACTTCCTCGCCGGCCCGGTCATCGTCTGTCGCGTAGAAGAGGGCCGCGGGCTCCGGTGGCCGGCTGCAGCGCGAAGCCGTACATGTAACTGTCGAGCACTGCATAGGCATGGGCTGCCAGTGCGACCGGGAAGCCTGCACCTCGCAGGCAGCCGAGGACGGCGTCGTGGTGGCGCAGCGTCGCCGGACCGGGTGAGCTCCGCGACTCCATCAGGCGGCCCAGCGATGCCGCGACAACGTGGCCCGGATCGCGATCGCCCGCTCACGCATCGTCTTCTCCCATCCTGGGCAGTGCCCTGCATGAAGCAGTGCTGGCCGGACCGAGCGGGAGCACGTTCGTGAACACTGCGTCGCTGCCAGCCTCGACGGCGATCGCGCCGCTCCAGACCGCACCCGCCGGAAATTCGGCAGCCGCGTAGCATGCGCAAGCCCGCGGCCAAAGACGGCGAGCGGGTAGCGGCCATAGCTACCCGCTCGCCATACGCTCGACGCTAGGCGAGAGCCACGTCGTCGCGCAGATCGACGGTCCGCTCGAGCTCAGCCATCTCGTCATCGAGCGAGCGCTCTGCCTCTGCCGGCGTGGGCCGCATGCAGCGTTCGTAGGTAGCGGTCGTTTCCCTGGCGATGCGGTCCCACGAGTAGCGTGACCTCGCCCGGTCTGCCGCGGCGATTCCGTAGGCTTGCAGGATGGCCGGCCTGGCCAACAGCGTGCGCAGCCGTTGCACGAGCGCTGCAGGATTCTCCGCCGGTACCAGCAAGCCGGTAACACCATCGATCACCGCATCGGCCTGCCCGCCGACTGCCGATACGACCGCGGGAACTCCGCAGGCCATCGCTTGCAAGGTCGCGGTGCCGGCCGGTTCGTATGGCGACGCGCTCACCATCACGTGCGCTGACCTGAGCAGGTCTGGCAGGTCTGCCTGCGCAACCTGGCCCGCGAACGTGACGCGATTCCTAACGTGCAAGGTGTGCGCAAGCTGCTGCAGTTCGCGGAACGGGCCAGATCGGGGCAGGTGCCGGGCGTCCGGGCCGCCGACGATGACAAGTTCGGCATCTGGCAGGCTGGCGAGCGCGCGAATGAGCGACTCCAGTCCGCTGATACGCCCAGCTGGAGCGAAGGCGATGAGCCTGGAACGGCCTCGCGGCGTGTCGCGCTTCCCGTTCGGGCCGTACACGTCGGTGTCTATCCCGGACGGAATGACGCGGATCGCGGCCTTAGGCACGGACATCCGGGCCAGCTCGCGGGCTTCGTCCTCCGAACCGGCCAGGACCGCGGCCGCCCGGTGGCCGATGGCCTCCTCCAGCTCAAGGCGGCAGCCGCTAACGTCAAGGTTTCCGGGTTGCCGTCGCTCCGCTGAGGCCAGCGACTCGAAGCTCTGAACGACCGGGATGTCACTGCCGCGGACTGCCCCGATCGCGGCCAAGCCGCAGGTCCACGTGAATGCGTGCGCGATGTCCGGCGGCCTGGCCTGCCAGCGTCCGGTCAGGTAACGGGCGAACTCGGGCATGTGCCGCGCGGCTTGCTCGGCTGCGAGCGGGCGGTCCGGACCAGCAGCCACGTGCTCAACTGAGACGCCCTTCCCCAGAATCGCCGTACCAGGGCACCTCGGGTCTTCAGCCCGGGCGTAGATGGTGACGCGATGGCCGTGCCGCGCAAGTGCGCGCGCCAGCGATGCGGTCCGAAGCGACTCGCCGCAGGGTTCGACGCGTACCGGCAGTGGGCTACGCGCCGTGATGAGGGCGATCCTCATGTGACTGGCCTCCTGGTGTCGACGCTGCCTCGCGGCACGCATCACCAGGGGCCCAAAACGCAGATCAGGCACACCCTCAGTGGACGCACCGAGACCAGCGTTTGAGCCTGATCAGTGCATACGCCATGACTGACGTGAGGGCGTGCCTTCGTCGTAGACACCGCTAGCTCACTGTATCCCCGGCGCTCGCCCGGCACAAACCTGGATGCCGCGTCGGATTTAACTCTCGAAGCTGGAGGCGATCATGCCCCGCTCGGTGATCTTCGCTATCCAGATCGAGTCGGCCTGGTCAGTATTGGGCCGGCCGGGCAGGGCTTTGACCTGCGCGGCGTTGTAGAGCTGGCAGTCCAGCACGCGTGATTCGAGCAGGAAGAACAGCGGCTTCCAGTTGTCGCCGCCGGTTTCCATGTCGACCTTGCTCACGCCCCAGCTGCGCAGCCAGTCCGCCAGCGACTCCAGCTGATTGCGGGTGGTGCCGAACGTCCGGGTCTCCTGCTGGCGGCGGTCCGCGGCGATATTCATGCGCAGGCGCGGGATGCTGTGGCCGCGGTCGTTAGCTGCCGTCGTTCCACTTGGCGGCCTGACCCCGTCTAAAAGTCTGACTCCGGGAGCCGATCTTCAGGGCCGCTGAACGGTGCCTCGAGCCCGCGGACCAGATTTCCAGTTTGCCCCGGCTCCTGCGAATGACCGCGGCCAGCGCCCGGCCCAGCTGGGCTCCGGGTTTCATCAGCTAATGCCCACGATCAGCCGCGCAAGATGTCGCGCCGCCGCGACGCCACGCCCGGCACCGTGAATCTTAGGCCGACAGCGTGACTGGCTCGGCAAGCTGCCTGCGCAGATACGTCAGGGCCCGGGCGAGCAGACGGGACACTTGCATCTGAGAAATCCCGAACTGCTCGCCAATCTCAGCCTGGGTCATGTTGCCGTAGAAACGCATCAGCAGCAGTTGCTGCTCTTGGTCGGGCAGACCGTTCCAGTGGGACCAGACGGCCTGCATGTCGATCACGTGCTCAAGCTGCGGATCTTCACTGCCCAGCATGTCGCCGAGGCTAGAGGCGCTGTCGAGCCCAGTCAGCGGAGAATCCAGCGACGCCGCCTGGAACGCCTCGTCTGCCTGCTTTGCCTGGCGTACGTCCTCCTCAGTGACGTCCAGGCGCTGGGCAAGCTCAGCGTCCGTCGGCATGCGGCCCAGTTCATTCGTCAGATCGGAGGAGGCGTTCCTCAGGCCCAGGCGCAATTCCTGCAGCGAGCGCTGCACATGCACCTGCCAGCGCCGGTCCCGGAAGTGGCGCCTGACCTCGCCCCTGACGCACGGCTGGGCGTAACCAGCCAGGCTGGTACCGAGGGCCGGGTCGAAATTATTGATTGCCTTGAGAAGGCCAACGTACCCAACCTGCATCAACTCTTCGGGCGTCTCAACGCTGTTGCGGTACCTCAGCACGCAGGACTTCACCAGCGGCCGATAACGATTCACGAGTACTTCGCAGGCTTGATCGCGCATGCTGTCGTCTCGAGGCAGTGATTGAACCATGGCGAGCAACTCAGCGTCGTCGCGCTCGTCCAAGTCGGCTGGCCGGGTCGGCAGCGCGGTGGTCGATGCGTTCGTCATCTCGACTCCCTGGGCGGCGAGGGAGGGCAGACCGCCTCCGGTTGTTGGTGCCCACTGTGCAGGGCTCAAACATCGCCGTCGTTGGACAGGGTTCTGCTGGCTATCCGGTCATGGCGTTCATGTCCGGGCGAGCGGCCAGGTTTAGCTCCCTGGTCAGGAGGTAGTTGGGTGCTGGCCAGCGAGCCCCCACGTTGTTCCGCTGGCCTAATCGGAGGTATCGATGCGAATCATCGGAATATTGCTGGTTGTGTGGCTCGTCATCGGAGCGTTTGCCGGACTACAGCGGCATTACTACGCCGGCAACTTGAGCTGCGCCCGGGCGGGTACCGTAGCTGCGACTATCGCGGCGGGTCCGCTGAACTACGTTGGCGCTAACCCGATGGTGCACTGCACCGTCCCCAAGCCGAGCGGGTGACCACTCCGCGTGTAACCGAGCCGGCGGGGGCGGGTAGATACCAGAGCCTCACCGACACCGACACCGACACCTAGGTCTACGAGCGGTTGCCACGCTCGAGTACTCCGGGCGGCCCGCTCACCGGAGCACCATCGCCGAGGCGGCAAGCCTGGACGGCGAAACGCTCGACAAGACGCGTGCTGAGTTAGCCTCGCGCGGACTGCTCACGGTCACCGATACTGACGGCGAGACGGCATACGCAGCACGCCGGGAATGGAGCACGAATCCGGACCTAGCCGCCGGGCATCCGATGTCTAACATCCATTTCGCGCCGCGACCGCGAGCTTGCGCTCCATGCAGGTCGGGCATCACGACGGCCCGGCCGTCGGGGGCCACGACGACGCGGTTTTGCGTAGCGGCAGACGGCCGGGCCGCCGGGTGAGCGGCCGCAGTGCTTACCAGTAGTACCAGCGGCGGCGCCGCGGCCTGGCCCGCGTTGGAGACCGCGCCGAGCGTCGCCCGGCAGGTCGGCTCGCGCGCCTGTGGCTCGGATGACCGTCATGTCGTCGCTTGCCGCGATCATGGCCAGGGAAACCGCTCCCGCACACGCGGCCAGCAGAATGTTCATTCGCGGAACCTTACTTGCCGGCCTGGCGGGGAGATGACTTAGTTTGCGTACTAAGGTGCGCTACCCCACCGAGGGTCAGCAAACATCGCCGGAAGGCGGCCGACATCCCGCGCAGGTGTCACGGCCCTCCGGGCGCCGCAGTCGTGGGCAAAGGTGCAGCTCGAACCACGGCGCGGTCGGCGAACCTTGCCGCGGAAGGCAGGTCTACCCCGGGCGGCACGGCCACTGCCTACTCCTCGAGACTTGTCACACCTCGAAGAACTGTGCGGTGGCCGCTCGTGTCACGCCACCACACCGGGCGAGATCACGAGCTGTACTAGAAGTAATGCCGACGGCCGCCGACCTCGCGGCCAGCCATCCCGAGCAGGGCCAAGACCGCGCCGACAATCAGCGCGACAATGCCGATTGACCAGACGATTGCGATCTTCGCAACGAAGCCGATGATAAGAAGGATAATGCCCAAGATGATCACGAAGAACTCCTAACGCTAGGGCTTGCCAAGCGGGCGTTGCCCGGTGGCTCAGCGCTTGCGGAGCTACCCACCCGGTAAGGCTCAAACATGCGCCGGCGATCCCGGCGGAACCGACTGCGGTGCTGGCAGGTGCCCGCGGTCGTGATGGAGGCAACCGGCGACTACTGGAAAGGGCCGTTCTACCGGCTGGAGGCCGAGGGGTTCGACTGCGTGCTGGCCAACGCCGGCAGGTCAAGCACCTGCCAGGCCGGCCCAAGCACGACCCCGGTGATTCGCGGTGGCTGGCGGCGTGCTTCGAGCGCGGCGCGGTCACGCCGTGCTTCGTCGCCACCCCCGAGTTCCGGGTGATCCGGTTGCACACCCGCTACCGGCGGGCCCTGACCCGAAGAACGCACCTGGAGAAGAACCGCGCGGAGAAGCTGCTGGAATCAGCGGCGATCAAGCTCTCCTCTGTCGTCACTGACCTGCACGGGGTGACCGGCCGGGACATCATGGACCACCTGATCGCCGGGGAGCGGAACCCGAAGGTGCTGGCCCAGCTGGCCCGCGCCCGCGCCCGCCGTAAGATCAGCGAGCTCCAAGCGGCGCTGGAGGGCGCGGAGTTCTTCACCCCGGCGCACGCCACCCTGCTTCAAGGCCATGCTGGAAGGCATCGACGCCCTCAACACCGGCGAGGCCCTGCTGGCCCCGTATGAGGAACAGCTCCAGCAAGCCGAGTCGATGCCCTGCTGGGGCCGCCGGTCCGCCGAGGACGCCTCGCCGAAACCGGCGTCGATATGAGCAGGTTCCCCACCGGCGGCCACCTCGCCTCCTGGGCCGGCCGCACCCCGCTGGACAACCAGTCCGGCAAGCGCAAGGGAAAAGTCAAGGCCAAGAAAGGCACCGCTATCTCGGCGCGGTCACCGGCGAGACCGCAGTCGCGGCCGGCAAGACAAAGACCCGTGAAGGCGCCCGCTGCCGGCGGCTGGCCCGCCGCCGCGGCAAGCCAAAGCCTGCGTCGCGCTCGGGAACACCCAGAAGCGCGTCTACCACAAGCTGCTGTCCAACCCCGGCATGCGCTACGCCGACCTCGGCCCCGACTACTACGACAACCAGGCCACCACCCGCCGGCAGATCGCC
Source organism: Streptosporangiaceae bacterium (assembly GCA_036496945.1). Classification (GTDB taxonomy): domain Bacteria; phylum Actinomycetota; class Actinomycetes; order Streptosporangiales; family Streptosporangiaceae; genus JAJYUU01. The sequence goes on from DASXKI010000241.1 coordinate 9,333, forward strand.
CACCACGTCGGCAGGCTCGGCGCCCTCGGCTTCGAAGTCACTCTCTGCCGCATCCCCCAACCCGCACCAGCCGTCAGGCAGCACCGAGGCCGCCTGAGCCATACCGCAGTCACCGGCGGGCCACGAGCCGGCTCCGCCGGCGCTGCCGCGCGCCTAGCTAAGGTCCCATTTTCGGGTCAGCAATCACGCTGGACCGAAGTGCAGTGCCTCGCCGCGCCAATAGGCCGCGTTCCTCGCTACCCGCTGTCACCGGGCCAAATCGGTCAGCGACCAGATGGCGGAGCCGGGCTGGCGCACGAGCAGCCGATGTTTGGCCGCTCCGGACTGGGTTAGCTGAGTCGTCGTACACGCAGCACGACAGGACGGAGACGGACAATGCCGAAAGTGTTCGAGATTCTCGGCGCGGACCATCGCGAGGTGAAGCAGATGCTGGCCGAGCTTCAGGCCGGCCCCACCAGGGGCAGCGGTGCCACCGAGGCGCAACTGCGCGCTCGCAAGGAACTGGCCGAGAAACTCGTCATCGAGTCGTCTAAGCACGAGGCGGTGGAGGAGCAATACTTCTGGCCAACAGTCCGCAGCCGCGTGCCCGACGGCGAGCGCCTCGCCGAGCACGCCATTAGCCAGGAGAGTGAGGCCAAGGAGGTGCTGGCGCGGCTGGACAAGCTCGCACCGAGCGAGGGCGAGTTCGAGGAGCTGGTGACGAAGTTCATTCCCGCGGCTCGCGAGCACATCGGCTTCGAGGAAGACACGGTGTGGCCGCCGCTGCGCAGAGCGCTCACGGTCGACGAAGCCGACGATCTGGGCACCAAGCTGGCCGACGCCAAGAAGGCCGCGCCCACTCGGCCGCATCCGCACACGCCCGGCAGTCCAGGCGTGCTTAAGACGGCAGGCCCGGCCGTCGCGGCGGCGGACAAGGTCCGCGACTCACTGACCGGCCGCGGCGATAGCTAGCGCGCGGGCCACAGCAGCACCGCGAATACCACCGGAAACGTGGCCGGGCGGGCTAGTGGAGCCCGCCCGGCGCGGTAGCCCAGGGCACCTTTCGAGTCCAGCCCAGGAGGGGAATCAGGCCACGGCGAAGCAACCAGCCGAGACCCACCAGCAGGCAGCGGGCGGCCGTCCGGTGCTGACGACTGACGCAGCAAGGCGTGCGGGTGGCAGACGAACAGAACACGCTAGGGATCGGCGAGCGCGGCCCGACTGCCCGGCTAGGCTCGTGCCACCGCCGCGGGACACGACCGGCACCGCGAATTCACGGCATACGGCAATGGCTTCGACCGCTGCTTCGACGCTGCGCGGAAACGATTACGCCGATGGGTACTTGCCGGAAACTCGATGCGTCCGTGGAGTAGGCGGCGCGGCTGCCGGCATCAAACCGCACCTCCGCGTCGACCCTGTCGTGCAGCGCACGGCCCAGGAACGCCTGGCTGGCTGGTCATTCCGGCGGGCCTGGCCGCGCCGGACTGCTGAGGCCGAACCGCGTCGGCTGGCGCTGTCATGAGATCACATCCCAACGAAACGGCGGAAGCGAATCCTCGGCTGCCCGAGACAGGCAGGCGGAAACTTCGCTAGCCGGCTGCGATCTGCGGTGGCTCCCCGGCGCGGGTGCCGCCTCTGTCGGGTTTGCGTTCTTGCGGTCATGGGCACCCTGCTACCCCATCGCGGGATTCCAACCAGGGGTCATTACTTCGTATCGGCCTTGGCGCCGGCGACCCCGGGCGCCGCGGCCCCGCCTAGCTGCGTCGGGTCGATAAACACGTGCGGCACCAAGGGAAGCAGCTCTGCGAGGCTGGCGTCAATGCTGTCGGCCAGGTCTTCGGCACGATCCGCGCTAATGCCGTCCTCGAACGCCACCCTGGCGGCGACGATGAGGTGATCCGGGCCGAGGTGCATGGTCAGCAGGTCAAGCAGCGCACTGACGCCGGGCGTCGCCTCGATCTGTGCTCGGATTACCGCCAGTTGGCCTGAGTCGGCCGCCTTGCCTATCAGCAGCTCCCGACTGTCGGCGCCGAGCCGGATGGCCACCACGACAAGCAACGCGCCGATTGCCATCGATGAAGCCGCGTCGAATAGCTCGGATCCGGTCAGCTGCCTAAGGACCAGACCGCCACTGGCCAGAAGCAGCCCGATGATGGCCGCACTGTCTTCGAGGAGTGCCGCCTTGACCGTCGTGTCCGGGCCGCTGCGGACATGCTCGATCATGCTGACCCTGCGAACCTTAGCCTGGGCGCGCGTGTGCCGCGCTGCCCGCACAAGCGATGTCCCCTCGGCCACGGCTGACAGCCCCAGCGCAAGGTAGGCGACCAGCACATAACGCTGCCCTGAACCCCGGCCCAGCGCCAGGATCCCCTCGAATACAGAGAATCCGGCACCCGCGATGAAGATCCCGAATGCCGCTAGCAGGGACCAGAAATACCGCTCCTGGCCGTAGCCGAACGGGTGACGGCGGTCGGCTGGCCGTGCCGCCTGGTGCACCGACGCCAGCAGGAACCCCTGGTTGAGCGTGTCAGCTACGGAGTGTGCTGCCTCAGCCAGCATCGCGCTCGACCCGGCAAGTATCCCGGCCGCGAGCTTGACCACTGCCACGAACAAATTCGCTGTGCCTGCGATGAGCACGGTACGGCGGGTTGAGGAGCTTGCTGCCGGATCCATGG
>DASXKI010000242.1:0-18073 GCA_036496945.1 Streptosporangiaceae bacterium
TCGTCGTTGTCCAGGTGAGCACGACCGCCCTGCTTGGCGCAGCTTGCTGCGTGCTGACGGTGATTCAGTGCATTCCGCAAGCCATTCGAGTGCAGCGCTTCGGTGCGGGCGGGGTGTCGGCCGGCACATGGCTCTTCATGCGGCGTGGATCAGGCCCTGCAGGGCCTGGGCGATCTGGATTGGCCAGTGCGCGCCGGGGTAGGTCTCGGCGGCGTCTGCCAGGTCGCGGAGCAGGTGCTGGGCGCAGAGTTGGTGGATCAGGCCGGGGAAGGCGTCGTAGTTCTGGTACCGGTCGTGCACGACGACCACGCCGTCCATCTCGGGAAACACGAACGCCTTGAAGGTCTCCATGCTCCGGTCGCCGAGCAGGTAGCAGGTGAGCAGCCGGGTGCAGGCGACCAGCAGGTAGCGCTTGCGGGACTTCGGCCCCGGCCCGGCCCGGATCGGGGTCTCATCGGCGCACACCACGTGCGCGGTGATGATCAGCGCCCGGATCAGCTTGTTCGGCTCCGCGACCGCCGTGGCGGTCCGGGCGAGCATGGCATGCACGAACCCCGGCGAGGGCCTGGCCCCGGTCAGCGACTCGGTCAGCTCGGCGCAGCGGTGCACCGGGACCGCGTGCGCCACCATCAAGAACACGCACCAGGCCTGCAGGTTAGGGCCGTAGGTGACCGTGCCCGGGGCGCCCGCGCCGACCGGCCGCCGCGCCTGATGAATCGTCCCGCAGGCGCACGCCACCGCGTGCAGGTCATGCTGGATCACCTTCGCCGAGGCCAGCGGGATTTCCACCTGCTGGTGCGAGGCGGCCACGCCGAGATCCCGGGCCCCGGCCAGGGCCGCGCCGCACTCGCACGTCCCCTCCGGGAAATGATCGATCCGCTCGTCAGGATCCTCGCTCCAGGCCAGGTGCGCACCCGGCGCCCCCGGCCCGCGCCCGCCCGGCCCGCGCCCGCCCTTGCCCGTCGGCGGCTTGCGGCCGGGCTGGTCATCCATCGACGGCGGGAACGAGGAATTGCCGCTGTTCCGCGAGACCAGCCGCTCCAGCCGGGCTAGCCGCGCGGCCAGGTCCGCGACTTCGGCCTGCAGGCGCGCGATCACGGTGTCCCGCTCCGCGACGGCCTGCTCCCGGTCGGCAAGCAGCCTCATCAGCTCCGCCCGTGACAACGGCTCATACCCGGCCACGCACCAAGATCAGCACATCAATGATCACGATGCACTTACCTTCCACCCCGCGTGTCGCACCAGGATCAGTTTCCCGCCAGCTAGGAACGTGACCACGGTGCCGGGCCCCGCTTGGCATGCGACGCGGCGGCTCCCGTCTGACCTGCGACGCTCCCGCCGGGGTGGTGGCCGTGGCTGCCGGCCGTGATAACGCCTTTTCAAGGTCGCGGCAGTCCCGCGTTCAGCTGGTGTCGCGGCCGGGGGGCCGCAACCAGCGCCGGGGCTGCAGCGTCCCAGAGAATGACGGGCTCGCCGGTGAACAGTAGCCAGGCCGCAGGAGGTGATTGTCATGGGCGCTCATGGCATGCCATGGGTCATCGGCCTTGCCGCCGCCGCCGGCCTCACGGGTTGCGCCCAAACCTCGGGCGCGGGCGCCGCGGGCGCCCCCTCACACCCCGCGAGCATCACCGCGACCCCGGCAGCCAGCAGCTCCCCGTCCGCGCCTGCGAGCACCGTTTCCCCCAGCACTGCTGGCACGCCCGTGTGCGCAGACGGGCAACTGAAGATCAGGATGATTTACGGCGGCCCAGCGGCCGGGACCGTCGGTGGTGTCCTTGGCTTCACCAACACGGGCAGCGCGCCCTGCGAGCTGGCCGGCTGGCCGATCCTGGTCGCTGTCAGTACCGCGGGGCGGACAACCGCAGAACGCAGCCTCGGCGTCTTCAGCGGGCCGACGCTGACCGCTCCGCCCACAGTGACGATCAAGCCAGGAGCGCAGGCGGTAGCCGTCCTGGCAGGTCACGATGAACCAGCGCCCGGCAGCACGAAATGCCCCCCGGCCTACCGGCGCCTGCGCGTCATCCCGCCCGGCAGCGCGCACATCACGGTGGTCTCGGCCTGGATTCCCTATTTTGACGCCTACCTGCCCGCATGCACGCCAATACAGATCTCGCCCGTGATACCCGCGTCCACCCTGGCCTACCTCCGGCTCCATCACCTCTAACAGCATCACGATCATCGCATCGCAGATTGCAGACGAAACTCTCTGCGGGACCTGCTACAGATCAAGTGGAGCCACACCGTCACGCATCAGCGGCGCCGGGCACCAGTGCGACCAAGGGGACGTGAATGCTTACGGTTCCTGGTGCTCAGCACGCTCGCGCTGGGAGTCGTGGGCCTCAGCATTGTGAGTCGCCACCAGGCATTGGTTCCGACGCTTGCGGTTGTGGGGGCTATGTTCTTGTATTTCCCGCAATTCCTGAAAGTGCTCCGGGAAGCCGAGATGTCAGCCGTCTCCCTGTCGAGCTGGCTTCTCGCGCTCGTCGCCGCGATTAGCTGGGGGGTCTATGGAATCCTGATCCACAGTGCCCCGGTCTTCTTGCCAAGTGTGCTGTTGGTTCCCACAGCCCTGTTCATCGTCGTGCGGATCCTCGCTCGTCGGTCCGAGAAGGCCTGACTGTGCTCTGGCGATGTCGGGAGGCGGACGGCTGAGGTCATGGCGAGCGGGCAAGATCCCGGGTGCGTTCGCCGGGGATGCCACCCCGGAGCCGCGGCCGAGTCGGCATCGGTGCGGCGGTCATCCAGGTTTGTTCATGTTGATCGTCCGGTGCCGCGGCTTGTTCCGAACAGCTCGTCGAGGGTGACGGGGTGCAGGCCGCGGGAGGCGATGATCTCGGTTATCTGGGGGAAGAGGTTGGTGACGGTGGGGTGGTTGGCGTGGCCGAGCATGACCACCCGGGGATGCAGGTATTCCCTGGCTAACTTCAGGAGAACCCTGGGCCGCAGAAGAGTGGAGTCGCCGTAGCTGCCGTTCCACAAAAGCACGTTGGTGTAGCCGATGGAGGCGGCGAGATCGTCGGTGCGCTCGTCATGGGCGCCATAGGGCGGGCGCCACCAGGGGCGGGCGGTGATTCCGTAGGTCTGCTGGATCCATTCCTCGTTCTGTTCGAGCTGGGCGGTGATCTGAGCGTCGGTGAGATCAGTCAGCCACAGGTGGTTGAAGGTGTGGTTGCTGATCTGGACCTGTCCGGTTTCGATGAGGGGCTTGAGGGTTTTAGCCAGCGGGGTCCAGATATCGCCGTAGCAGCCGTTGGGGTTGAAGGTGATGTGAATACCAGTGGCTTGGGCGAGGGCGGCGTAGGCCTGGGCGCATTCGGCGCAGTAACCGTCGTCGATTGTGATGGCAACCTGTCTGGCTGCGACAGCCGCGGGCGGCCCCTGCCAGAAGACTTCAGACGGGCCAGGCACCGGCGGAGGGATCAGGGGCAGAGACGTGGCGGGCAGCGCGCGCGGAGCCGGCGTGGCCGACATGGGGGCGGGACGCGGACTGGGATGTAGGTAATTGGCGGCCTTGGCAGCAGCGAGGGGCTTGATGCCGCAGCCCGCGAGAACGCTGGCGACACCGAGTCCGAGTAGGCCGAGGAGTGCGCGGCGGTCGACGCCTTGGCAGTGCCGGGCAGGTCATGATGTCGCGGCTCCGGGTGGGACAAGGCGGCAGGCCGAGGAGACAGACCGCGTGTATGACTGCCGAATCGGGAGCACTTGCCTGTCACCGCGGTTCGCAGTCCGGCTCGTATTTCGGTTGGCCATCGCGCAGCGCAAACGACGTATGGGATCTCGACAACCTCGTCAAGCCGACACTTGTTCCCGAGAGGGATGCAGTTCACTGCAACGCGAGGCCTACCTCGGCCAGTGCATGGACGAGCTCCACGATGTCGTTGCTGTCGTTGTAGCCGTGGAGTGAGATCCGGATTCCGCCACCGCGCGAGCTGACGAAGACGCGATGGTCGTTGGCCAGTGCGGCTTGCACGGCGGCCGGGGACAGGGAGCCGTGGCGCAGCGAGATGATGTGGCTGCTTGCTCCGGCGGCACCGGGTCGGCGAAATGGCATCCAGCCGAGAGGACTTACCCGCTCGATGAGCTCTGTCGCGAGGACGCCTGCGTGCTGCGCGAGGGCTGGCAATCCCGCCTCGGTGAGCAGTGCGATCGAGGAGCTGAGCCCGACCGCTGAGCTGTAGGCCATGGTGGATAGCTCGAAGCGGCGCGCGTCGTGAGCCAGGGCGAGGGTTGTCGCGTCGAAGTCGAACGGGTCCTCGGTGCCTTTCCATCCGATGATGCTGGGCGTCGCGGCGATGAGGTCGTCACTGACGGCGAGGATCGCGACACCGCCGTGAGCGGAGAGCCACTTGTATCCGCTGCAGACCAACGCGTCCGCCGACCACTCCCGCATGCTGACTGGCCCCGCGCCGGCGAGTTGGGTCGCGTCGACGACGATCTTCGCTCCGACATCGTGGGCGCGCCGGGCAACTGCCCTGACGTCGATGGCGGTGCCAGTCGCATATTGCACCGCGCTGATGCACACCACCGACGTGGAGCCGCTGATAGCCTCGATCAATGCGGCGCTAAGGTTCGTTTCCGGCTCGTCCTCGACCCAGCGGATGGTGGTGCCGAGCCGGGCGCGGGCGCCGAGCCACGGGTAGGTGACGCTAGGGAAATCGGTAGGCACGAGCAGCACCTCGGCGGATCCAGTGGCGAGCGCCGCTGCGACCTGGCCCAGACCTTCGCTGGCTCCTCCTACGACGGCGATCGAACGCCGCGGCGCGTCCAGCAGTGCCGAGGCTGCATCGCGGAGATCGTCCAGGACCCTGGCCTCAGTGGCGTCCGACATCCGCACGTTGCCGTACTGCGCGATATCGCGCACAAAACGCGCCATGGCGTCCACGGACTCACGCGGGATCAGGCCCAGAGAAGCCTGGTTGAGATAGACGCAGTCCCTTAGCGCCTCGTAACGGCCGCGTGCAACGAGTGCATGCATGGTCGCCTCCTGTCGAACCGCAGCGTCTCGTCTGCGGGGCCTGCGCTCAGGTCATCTTCGAGCGCGACCGAGATCCTCGTTGCTACTTCCGCCGCCGGTGGGTTGGGCCGCTTGAACAGTACCGGTCAATGTGCCACCGCTGGCAGGGCTACCGCACCGGGTAAGGATGGACAGGAACGTGGCCGAATTCGCTGCCCTGCTGCGTCCGGTGCGTCACGCACGCTGCGCCCGCTGGCGGTCTGGTCGACAGCCGTCTGCCTTCACTACGACGACGTGGTCGGGACCCGGCGAACCGATACCGGCTGGTCGGCCCTCGCTGGGAGATCTACGGCGATCCCGATCCGTCGACCGGCGACTTCGACGTACACGTGTGCTGGTCGCTTGTGGCGCCCTAAATGTCGCTCCCCTCGAGTATGGTGATCTTGATAGGAGCGGAGAAGGGGCGTGGGCGTGACGACGAAGGTAGAAGGCTTCGATCGCCTAGTCGAGCCGTTCCGGTCGGAGCTGCTGGCGTACTGCTACCGGATGCTCGGCTCGGCTCACGACGCCGAGGACCTGGTCCAGGAGACGTACCTGAGGGCGTGGCGGGCGCGGGATCAGTACGACGAGACTCGCAGCTCACTGCGCACCTGGCTCTACCGGATCGCGACGAACGCCTGCCTGACCGCCTTGGAGGTCCGCGGCCGCCGACCGCTGCCGTCGGGGCTGGTGGCCGCGTCGGACCCGCTCGGGCCGCTTGTGCGGGGAGACAACGTGGCCTGGCTCCAGCCCTTGCCGGACTCGTTGCTGGACGTCGGCGATCCGGCTAGCTCCGTGATCGACCGCAGCAGCCTGCGCTTGGCGTTCGCCGCCGCCCTGCAGCACCTATCGGCGCGTCAGCGTGGCGCGCTGATCCTGCGTGACGTGCTCAGCTTCTCCGCGTCTGAGGCAGCGGAAATCCTCGGCACTACCGTCGTGTCGGTGAACAGTTCCCTTCAGCGGGCGCGTACCCGTGTGAAGGATGTCGGGGTCCGGCAGGAACGTGTCAGCGAGCCGTCCGCAGCCGAGCAGCGCGCCTGGGTCGAGCGCTACATGAAGGCATTCGAGCACGCCGACGTCGAGGGTCTCAAGCGGCTGCTCACCGAGGACGTGCTCATGGAGATGCCGCCGATGCTCAACTGGTTCGCCGGCACGGGCAACTACGGCCTGTTCATGGAGTGGGTCTTCGAGCAGGCCGGAACGGACTGGCGTCTGAAGGCGGTCGCGGCCAACGGCCAGCCCGGGTTCGCCGCCTATAGGCGTGTCGGTGGCGGCTACGAGCTGCACACCCTCCAGATCTTCACCGTCACCGCCGAGGGCATCAGCCGGAATTCGGTGTTCCAGGATTCCGAGATCTTCGCGTCTTTCGGTCTGGCGGCCGGACTCGACGCCCAGGGACTTGTGTACGACCTCGGCGGCAACCACCACACCCGCTAAGACTCCGACCACACCACCGGCCGCGCCGTCGTCGACACCCACCCTCGCAACCTGCATACCCGCTGCTTACGCGGCCACGGCTACGGCAGCCTCTCTCTGCCGAGCACGCCGCAACACCTCTTTCCGCGGGCGCGATGAGTTCCGATCCCACCGCCGGTATGTATTGACGAGTTCGCCGGAATACCCCTGGCGGACCGCCGATCACAAGGGAGAATCCGATGTCAGACAGTCGTGCGGAAGACGAGGCCGCCATCCAGGCCGTACTGGTTGACTCCTACAAGGCTTGGGAGGCTGGCGACGCCGACGGCATGGTCGCCAACTACACAGCGGACTCGACCGCCATCATGACCGGCTCGCTCCGCGACAGCCGTGACGTGATCCGCGAAAACATGGCCCTGGCTTTCGACGGGCCACTCAAGGGCAGCTCGACCTACAACAAGCAGCTCAGCCTCCGCTTCGTGGGCAGGGACGCCGCGATCGTCGTCAGCGAATCCGGCATCCTGTTCGCCGGCGAGACCGAGGTTCCGGACACGGGCAAGGTGAACGCGACCTGGGTTTTCGAGAAGCGGGACGGCCAGTGGCTGATCGCCGCCTATCACAACAGCCCCGTGCTGGCGCCCGTGCAGTGAACCCTTCCCTGTAACCGGCATTGGCCGTGTGTAGTGGCGCAGGGGGTCTGACGTCGCCGGCCTCGATGTTCGAGCCCGGCCGTCGAACGGCGTGAAGCCCCTGGTAGAGGTAGGTCTTGACTAGAGACCAATTTCATAGGGGCTTCACGCTGTACGTCTCCCGCATTTGCGCCCATCATGCCGCAGCGCGGTCACCGCCAGGCCAGACGCTCGCTCATGACCGCAGTCCGGCACGTGGCGCTCGGGGACCGGTCGTGGGGCCGACGACGTCAGCCGAGGACGTCATCGATCAGCCAGCCCGGGCCCAGTTCGAGGTGTTTCTCGATGAACACCGGGCCGCTCTTAACGGCTGCCTCTCAAGCGCTGCCGGATTATCCGTGGACCAGCGGACGGCGGTCCGCCCACGGTGCGGCGTGCTCGAGTTGTGCTGCAACCCTGATCAGCAGATCCTCCCGGCCGAAGGCCGCGACGAGTTGCACGCCAACTGGCAAGCCGGCCGACGTCCAGTGCAGCGGCAGGCTGATGGCCGGCTGGCCGGTCATGTTGAACTGCGCTGTGTACGGGATGAAGCCGACGACCCGCTGGCCTTCCGACTCTGCCCCGCCGGCAGTGAACCAGCCGAGTTCCGGCGGTGGCGCGCCGACGGTTGGCGTGACGAGCAGGTCGTATTCCGTCCACCAGTCGGCCATTCGCCTGGCCCAGGTCCCAAGCCATGCCCGGCTCTGCAGGTAAGTGACCACCTCCAGGGTCCGGCCGATCGCCCGGTAAACCGCATTACGCGGCTCGATCTCGTCATCCTCGATCGGCCGGCCGAGGGCACTCTCGAATGCGCGCATGGACGTCTCGGTGTCGGCGGCGATGATGAGCGTGAAGTGGTTGATGAATTCCTCGTCGAACATCGCCGTCGGCCCTGAAGCTTCGACACCATGGCCAAGCGACTCCAGAAGGCGCCCGGCGCCCGCTGCCGCAGCGCGGCAGTCCGGGTGGTCAAGGAATCCCTCGCCGTCCGGCCGGTCGAGCACTCCGATGCGCAGCCGGCCCGGGTCGGCCCCGACCTCCTGGGCCAGCGGACGAGGCCACGTTGGGGCGTAGTACGGCTCACCGGGGAGCCGGGCACTGATCGCATCGAGCACGCCGGCGGCGTCCCTCACCGAGCGAGTCACAGAGCCATCGATCGTCGCGCCTGCCCAGCCTTCTCCTATCAGCGGCCCCTGACTCACCCGGCCCCTGGTGGGCTTGAGCCCGACGAGCCCGCATTCGCTCGCGGGGATGCGGATGGATCCGCCGCCATCGTTGGCGTGCGCGACCGGGACCATCCCGCTGGCTACTGCTGCCGCCGAGCCGCCGGACGAGCCGCCGGTCGAATGGCCGGTGTGCCAGGGGTTGCGGGCGGGCGGGAAGCTGCGCGCCTCGGTAGTCACCGTCGTGCCGAGCTCGGGCACGTTAGTCCGGCCGAGATGGATGAAGCCAGCCGCGCGGAATTGCTCAGCAAGGTAAGACGTCACCGGCCAGGCCAGATCGCGCAGCGGCCCCAGGCCGAAGGATGTCGACTCGCCGGCCACCGTGCAGCCAAGGTCCTTGAGCAGCATCGGCACGCCGCGGAAAGGGCCATCAGGCAGGTCGCCGGCTGCCTCAGTGCGCGCCTCGTCAAATCGGGTGCGCAGCACCGCGTCCAGCTGAGGATTCACCGCCTCAATCCGGGCAATGGCCGCCTCGACGAGATCCTTCGCGGTCAGTTGGCCCCGGCGAACAAGGTCAGCCTGCGCGGTTGCATCGAGCCAGGTCGTATCGATCACATCGGTCATGTCCGGGACGGTATCGCTTCGTGTCGGCTGACAACAGAGGTTGCGGTTCGGCGAGCCTTCCGGAACGAAGTCGAACCGACCATTTCGAGAATGCTCTGCCGCGACCGCGAGGCGACGCGGACGGCGGTCACCTCGGCGGTGATGCTGGCGGGTGCGAGGGTGAGGCGGCAGACTGGCGAGCCGCTGCCAGAAGCTGCCGCCGGCACTGCCACGATCATCACAATTCCGCCCGCGCACTCCGCCAGCGTGAACTGCGCGAGACAGCCAGGATGATGCCCAGCTCAGTGACCAGGTTGGTGCTGGCGATCTCGAAAACTTCGCCTAGATGCAGGCACCCTTGCGGGACGCGACGGACCAGCGCGACCACCGCATACGAGCACGAGGACGACGGCGCTCCCAGGCCGGCGGCCATGGCCAGGGCTTGGACTAGCACGTCCAGGACCTCATGTTCAGGCACCCGTGCCGCGGTCAGCAGCTCCTCGCCGGTTGTCAGGCGAGCGCCGGAAGCGGCGCAGCCGCAGGCTGTTGGAGACCACGAACACTGAGCTGAACGCCATCGCCGCGGCGGCGATGAGCGGGTTGAGGTAGCCGGCGGCGGCCAGCGGTATAGCGGCGATGTTGTAGGCGAACGCCCAGAACAGGTTGCCCTTGACTGTGCGCAGGGTTCGCCGGGACAAGGCGATCGCTTCCGGTATCGCGAGCAGGTCGCCGCGGATCAGGGTGAGATCGGCGGCCTCGATAGCGGCGTCGGCGCCGGTGCCCATGGCCAGTCCCAGGTCGGCCTGCGCGAGCGCGACCGCGTCATTGACCCCGTCGCCGGCCATGGCGACCACTCGGCCCGCGTCCTGCAGCCGCCTGACGGCGTCGGCCTTGCCGGCCGGCAGTACACCGGCGATTACCTCGCCGATTCCGACCTGGGCGGCGACGTGCTCGGCGGCGCGCTGGTTGTCGCCGGTGAGCAGCACTGTTTGCAGCCCCAGTTCCCGCAGCTCGGCGACCGCCTGCCCGGAGGTCGGCTTCACGGTGTCAGAGACGATCAGCACGCCCCGAGCCAGGCCGTCCCAGCCGGCGAAGACCGGAGTCTGCCCGGCGGCCTCCGCGCTCTCCGCACGGGCGGCCAGCTCGGCCGGGATGGGCTCGGTCCACTGAGCCCAGGCCCAGTCCCGCCGCCCGACTGCGACCGAGTGGCCGCCGGCGATGCCGGTGACGCCGAGGCCTGCGTGGCTGGTGAAGTCCTCTACGTCCGGCAGGCTAGCGCCGAACCGTCCGGCGGTCGCGGCCGCGGCGATCGCCGCGCCGATCGGGTGCCCTGAGGCATACTCGACCGCCCCGGCAATGCGCAGCACCTCGGCCGGATCCTCGCCGGGGGCGACTGCGACGTCGGTCAGGGTCATCTGGCCGGTCGTGATCGTGCCGGTCTTGTCGAGGACCACGGTATCGATGCCGCGGGCGGCTTCCAGTACTTCGGGCCCCTTGATCAATATGCCGAGCTGCGCGCCGCGACCGGTGCCGGCCAGCAGGGCAGTTGGCGTGGCCAGGCCCATCGCGCACGGGCAGGCAATTATGAGCACCGCGACCGCGGCCGTGAACGCCGCACCAGCGGGCTGCCCGGCGGCCAGCCAGCCGGTCAGCGTTATCAGCGATATGGCGATGACGATGGGAACGAACACCGCCGAGATGCGGTCCGCCAGTCGCTGCACCGGTGCCTTCCGGGCCTGCGCGTCCGACACCAGCCGGGCGATCTGGGAGAGCTGGGTATCGGCGCCGACAGCTGTGGCGCGGACCACAAGCCGGCCGGTGACGTTCACGGTGGCGCCGGTCACGTGGTCGCCCGGAGCGACCTCGGCCGGGACTGGCTCTCCCGTCAGCATCGAGGTGTCGACGGCAGAGCTGCCGGCTTCCACCACGCCGTCCGCGGCGATTTTCTCGCCCGGCCGGACCACGAAGCGATCTCCGGCGGCGAGCTGGTCTGAGGGAATCCGTTCCTCGCGGCCGTCGCGCAGTACTGCGACTTCTTTGGCGCCGAGCTCAAGCAGCGCCCGCAGCGCGGCACCTGCGCGCCGCATGGAGCGGGCCTCTAGGTACCGACCCAGGAGCACCAGCGCGGTTACCCCTGCGGCGGCTTCCAGGTAGATGTCGCCGGTCCCGGCGCCCGTGGCCAGCAGCGAGAAGGTCATGTGCGCGCCGCGCTGGCCTGCGGTACCGAAGAACAGCGCGAACAGCGACCACAGATACGCCGCGCTGACCCCAGTGGATATCAGTGTGTCCATGGTCGCCGCTCCGTGCCGGAGGTTCGCGAGCGCGGCCCGGTGGAATGGCCATGCGCCCCACACCGCCACCGGCGACGCCAGCGCCAGCGAAGCCCACTGCCAGTAGGAGAACTGCGCCGCCGGCACCATCGCCAGGAACACCACAGGGATCGCTAGCGCCACCGACACCAGCAGCCGGCGCCGCAGCGCGGCCGACTCGTCCGGCTCATCCGCCAGGCCGGCGCCCGCCGCCGACTCGGCGCCAGCGGCCAGGGGGAGCGCGGCCGTATAGCCAGCATGCGCCACTGCGGCGATCAGCTCACCGACACTCACCGCGGCCGGGAAACTGACCCGAGCGGTCTCGGTGGCCAAGTTGACCGTCGCGGTGACCCCGTCCAGCTTGCCGAGATTCCGCTCGATCCGCGCCGCGCACGACGCGCACGTCATCCCGCCGATCGCCAGCTCCACGCTGCGCGCCGGGCTGGTGGCTACACTCGGCCGGTCATCGGTGACGGCACTCACAATCTTCGACTCCCTCTGCAGGCGGCCTCATCGGTCGTGATCAGATCGCCTTGTCAGGCGCCGGCCAGCTGATAGCCGCCCGCCTCCTCCAGCGCGGCCGCGATCGCCTGCCGATCCAGCGGCTGCTCGCTAACCAACGTCACCAACGACTCGCCCCCCGGCACGAGCTCGACGTGTACGGAGAACACCCCGGTCAGGCTGGTCAGCTCCCCGGTGACCGCGTTCGCGCAGTGACCGCAGGTCAGGCCCGTCAACTGGAACGTCTCGCTGCCTGTCATCCCTCTTCCTCTGTGACCGAGCACGGTCAGGAACGCACCAGCCGGGCGACCGCGTCGGACGCCTCGCGGATCTTCTCGCCGGCGGTCTCGCCACCCTCGGCGATGGCCTGCGCAACGCAATGCCCGAGATGCTCCTCGAGCAAGCCCAGCGCCACCGACTCCAGCGCCCGGGTCGCCGCCGAGACCTGGGTCAGGATGTCAATGCAGTACTTGTCTTCCTCGACCATCCGTTGCAGTCCGCGTACCTGACCCTCGATCCGCCGCAGCCGCCGCAGGTAGTCGTCCTTGTTCTCGGTGTATCCGTGCACGCCGCCTCCCCGACTCAGAATCAAGACACTATACCCCCGTTAGGTATTACCAACCGGCCGCCTGGCGGCGGTTAGTACCCGCCGCCGGAGGATGGTGTTCATGATCAGGGCACGCACCCACGTTTGGCGTGGCATGGTGCGGGTTCCCGGCGGCGCCTTGCCCTGTTGGCCAGCCAGGGCGAGCCCGGCTGGCTCCAGCCGTGGCTCCGCTGCTGGAAGTCCGATATCAGCATCAAGCGCATGACCTGCGCATTCGCGGTGCCCTGAACCATGGGCCGGCGGCCATCGTGTTGGCATATAGGCCGACGGCAAGCTGCATCCGCCCGCCCGGCCAGGACCGGCATGTGGCTCAGCCGCGCTAGCCTTGCCCCCGTCAGGTGAGCCGGTCAGACCGAAAGGAGCCGCTCACAGTGTCGAAGGCAGACAGGAACCGGCAGGCCGCACGAGAGAAGATCGCCCGGATGCGGGCCCTGGAAGCTCAACGCAGACGGCGTCGTCTCTGGATCGCCGGCATCGGCGCAGTCGTCCTGGTGATCGTCGCCATTACCGGCATAACGCTCGCCATCACCGGCGGCGGCGGTAGCGCCGGTAATGCTGCGAGAAACGGACGGTCGACGCTGAAGCCGGCCGGGCTGAGCACGCTCGGCGCGCTCCGGCCGGCGCCCGCTCCCGGCCCAACCGGGCCTGAGGGCGTCCCGGTACCTAACGCCGCGCCGCTGGCAAGCACCGCGGCTGATGCCACCGGCAGGCCGGCCGACGGCATCAGCTGCCAGACCACCGAGCAGACCGTCTTCCACATCCATGCCCACCTCACCATCTTCGTCGACGGCGCCGCCCGGCAGGTCCCGGCAGGCATCGGCATCCCCGGAGCACAGTCCCAGTCCACCTCCAGCGGCACGTTCATAACCGGAGGCACCTGCCTGTACTGGCTGCACACCCACGCCGCCGACGGCATCATCCACATCGAATCGCCGGTCCACCGGACCTATACCCTCGGTGACTTCTTCGACGAATGGGGCCAGGCACTCAGCGCCAACCAGATCGGTCCCGCCACCGGCCATGTCACGGCCCTCGACAACGGCAAGGTCTACCGCGGCAGCCCCCGCGGCATCCCGCTCAACGCACACGCTCAGATCCAGCTTGAGATCGGCAGCCCGCTCATCGCCCCCGAAACCATTACATTCCCCGGCGGCCTCTAACCGTCCGGAGTCTGACAGCTCCCGCAAGAGCCGAGCGGACAGTCGCGAGCCTCCTCCGAGAGACTCAGCGACTGCACTTCCGGCTCAAGCGGCAGCAGAAGGAGTCAGCGCGGAACACGCAGTCCGGGCACGATGACCTGCATCGGCGACAGACATAGGACACCCGTTGTCCCGGCCCTCCATGCGGGCCAGCCGCACGCGGCCGACCCGCTGCCCAATCACGGCAGCTTTTGCGGTAGGTGTCGTAGCGGCTGCTACGAGCACACGTGCTGGAATCTAGTGGCGCCCGGGCGCAGCCGGAACTGAACCCGGTGCCCGGCGCGGTCACGGAATACCACAGTGGTCGGCGACAGCGCAGTCATCGTGCCGGGCTGATACGGATTCCGCCAGCCGGGCGGCGGGTTGCCCTGCCCGTCGCTGAGCGGGTGTACGGCCTGGAAGTAGCGGTTACCGATGCGCGCCTCGTCGATGCCACAGTGGGTGTACAGCTGATAAGGCTGCGGCGCCGCATTCGCACCGGCCGATGCGAGAGAAGGCCGGGCAGGGCCGGCCAGCCGCGCGGGCGAGCTGCCGCACGCCGCCAGCACAAAGGCCGCGACGGCCAACCCCACCGCCGGTCTGCCCGGTTCGCCGATGCTGCGCCACATAGCCGCCTCCACTGCCGTCGTTGCGGCTTGGACGTGGTGGCCCGGCGCGGCGTTCCAGTAACTTCTTCAGTCCTCGCGCTCGCGGAGCCGTCGTCCTCATCCGCCAGCAGGTCGGCTTCTGACCACCCGCACGCCCTCGTCGCGGCGGCCTCGGCTAGGCCGCTGCGCTGCAGGGCTGGTTCTGGGACATGCGCGAGCTGCTGTCCCACCGGCAGAAGGCGCTCGAGGACGGCCTCGCCGGATGCGAAGACTGCCTGACGACCAGGTGACGGTGATCAGAAGCCGAGGCGCTCCTTGACGATGATCGCATTGACCCGGCCGACGGCCAGCACCTTGTTGATAATGAGGATGTTGTTCACCCCGCTGGGCACTCCGTAGGCTCGCCGGGCCCTGGCATCCTCGAGCGGAAAGCAGTATTCATAGATGCGCCGCATCCCGGCTGCGACATCACTGACGATCTTCTGGGCCCCGATGACGAGAATCACCTGCCCCGCACCCGACACGAGCGGGCCCAGCTGGCTTCCGCTGGCGGACGCAATAAGCAGCGATCCGCCCTCGGTCAGCGCGTGCACGCTGCCGACAACATAGTCGGGCGACGCAGCCAGCGCGCCCATCTCACGCCGCTGCATTTCCCGGTCCATCCGGTATAGCCGCAACCGGAGTGGCTGGTAGCGGCCGGACCGTTCGATATCGTCGGCGACGCCGATGGCTTCGAGCGTTTGTGAGGTGTTGTTGTATACCTCGGCGCCGTCCACGAGGAGGGAATCGACCAGGCCCCTCGCATCGGCACCTGTGGCGGCGAGGAGCGCCCGAATGCCGTTGCGTTCGAGTGCCGCCGCGGCCTTGGCGATCTGCTCGTCGGAGGCGAGTTCGGCGAATTCGGACGACACAACATTGTCCGGACTCGCCACCGCGGGCGGCTCATTCACCGCCCACCTCTGCCAGCCGCCGGTGGACGAGCGCTACGGCCATTGATCCCTCGCCGATGGCTGCCGAGCAGCGTTTGACCGACCCGCAGCGCACGTCCCCTGCTGCGAACACTCCGGGCAGATTAGTCTCCAGCGGCAGCGGCTCCCTGGGCAGCGGCCAACTGCTGCCTGGCTCGCGGACGGCATCACGGCCGGTCACCAGGTACCCGGCGGTGTTGGCGGCCAGCCCGATCCCCGCTGCGCCGTCGGTGCGGGGAGCGCCGCCGATGCAGATGAACAAGGCATCCGCCGGCAACTGCACCGCTTCGGTGCTGTCCCCGGAGCGGGCGACGACCGCCCGGAGGCGATCATCGGCCTCCAGGCCTACCACCTGCGTGCGCACCCGCACATCTACATTCGGGATCGTCGACAGCTGATCGATGAGGTACTGCGACATCGATTCGCCGAGGTCGCGGCCGCGGACCAGCAACGTGACGTGCTGCGCGTGCCGGGAGAAGCGGACGACCGCCTGGCCCGCTGAGTTGCCGCCGCCCACCAGGACAACACGGGAACCCGTGCACGCCAGGGCCTCGCTCGGCCCGGCCCCGTAGTAGACCCCTGCGCCGAGCAGGTCATCGATCCCGGGAACGTCCAGACGGCGCCACTCGACGCCGCTGGCGAACAGCATCGCCCGCCCGCGTATCAGCGTGCCGTCCGACAGTTCGGCGACAAAGCCTGGCCCATCGGCCGAGACGTCGACCAGGGGCCTGGCCAGCAGCAATTCGGCACCGAACCGGCGCGCCTGTACAACCGCGCGTGTCGCCAGTTCGCTGCCGCTGATGCCGGCGGGAAAACCCAGATAATTCTCGATCATCGACGTAGTTCCGGCCTGGCCGCCCGGTGCCACCGCCTCGATGACGACGGTGCGCAGGCCTTCGGATGCCGCGTTGACGGCGGCGGCCAGCCCGGCCGGCCCCGCTCCGACGATCGTCAGGTCGTACTCCGGCAGCGATGGGGCCGCGACCATGCCAAGCCCTACGGCGACCTGTTCCACTGTCGCAGATGCGAGCCGTGACCCGTCCGGCAGGATGCACAGCGGCAGCGCCGATGGTTCGACTTCGGCGACTCCGAGGACCGCCCGGACTGCATCGGGCTGGCCGGCGTCAACCCATTCGAACGGGTAACCATTGCGGCTGAGGAAGTCACGGATCGCGTACCCGCCGCGGGACGCCGGCGTGCCCACCAGGACGACTCCCGGCGTGACCGGCCGGGCGTCGTAGTCGAACATCGACATCAGTACGGCCCAATCCCTCACGGTTCCGACGGTGCCGGCGGGGCACCCTGGAGTTCGAACGCGGACTGCTCGATGTAACACCGATATCTGGCCTCGCCCGGTTCGTACGACCGGATAACCGGATGCCCAGCCACACGGAAGGGCGCGGTCGCATGCCTTCCCGGAGAGTTGTCACAGCGTGCGATGTGACCGCACTCCTGGCCGACCCGCAGACGCATCCAGTCATGGCGTCCCTGCTCCAGGCCGTCCTCGCAACCCCAGATGATGAGCGCGACATCGTGGATCCGGTCGAGATGCGTGCTACCCTCGCCCACATTTTAGCGCTCCCGAGTCGGGCGACCGGTGGTGCCACGGCCGATTCGAAGGCGGCAGAGACCGCGAAGGTGTTGATAGTCCTGTTCGTCGAGACCGCGTTCTTGACCAGGAGCGCGGGATCCATCGAGCAGATCGTGGCCGACGGTCACGGGCTGGCAGGTGACACCGCATCACCAGGATCGGGTGACCGCCCAGCTAACGCGTGCGGCCACCGGCCATCAGCCGCAGCTCCCTGGCGCGCTGCACGGCCGAGGAGCGGTCACGAACCTGGAGCTTGGCGTAGATGCTGCGCAGGTGCGTGCTGACGGTGTTCACCGAGACGGATAGTTCGCCTGCGATCTCGGGCCGGGACAGGTTCGTGGGGAGATATCGCAGCACCCTGAGCTCGCCCGGGCTGAGCTCCTCCGCCGGCGGCAATGAGGACTGCGCTCTGGCCGCCGGGGATGAGCCATGCAGGACATCGAGGATGTCGGCGAGGAGCGCGGCGTGCGCTGTCTCATGGCGGGGCAGCGCCTCGAGCAGCTCCCGTGAGCCTGTCATCGCGAAGGGCAGGACCAGCCGCTCAGACTCCGCCAGGGCCAGTGCGCGTTCAGCCGCCTGGTTCGCCGCGCGCTGGTCACCGAGCTCACGATGGGCGAGCCCGGCGAGCAGGTGCGCCTCAAGGACCGTGACATAACCGAGGACCGGTGCCGTGCCATCGAGAACATCGGCCACCGCGGCTAGAGCCGCGGCCGGATCGCCTTCCGCGAGGCAGATCACCGCGAGGGCGTTACGGATCTCACCGGAGCTGGTCCGCTCGTCGTCGAGTGCCGCGAGCAAGGCGCGGGCTTCGCCGGTCATCCCGAGGCGGGCCTGCGTGGCGAGCAGCCAGCCGGTCACCTGGCTCGCTAGCGCCTGCGATCCCTCCAGCTGCGATGCCAGGTCTTCGGCCGCGCTGAACTCCTCCAGCGCCTCGTGGTGGCGGCCGCGGCCGGCGGCCAGCATCCCGGCCGTCTGGTGCAGCAGCAGCCTGATGTCCGGGCCGGTGTCTATTTGCAGAGCCTGTTCGGTGCGCCGCAACCACCGCTCGCCCTCGTCGAACTCACCCAGGAACGCCATCGTGCCGGCGAGCGTCATCAGCGCGGGTGCGATCACCGGCTCCGCGGCCCAGCCGTACCGCTCGGCGAGCGCGACCGCCTCGCGGCAGCGTCGCTGGGTCGTGGCGAACGCATCGGCCTTCGGCATGGCAGGATCGTGGAAGATATACGCGAAACCGAGCTGCGCGAGGCAGCCGACCTCCAGATACGGTCGGCCGATCTCCCGGGCCAGGACGGCGCCCTCCCGGAGGTGGCGTTCAGCGTCTGGCAGGCCCATGCACCACGCCTCGGCGGTCCCCAGGTTCATCAGCGCCACGGCTCGCAGGTCTCTGTCGAGCGCGATGTCTTCGTCGGACTGCCCGGTGACCGGGGAGGCAAGGAATCTGACCTGTTCGATGACGCTGGCCAGGTGA
>DASXKI010000243.1:0-25479 GCA_036496945.1 Streptosporangiaceae bacterium
ACCCTTGCCCGCCGCTGTTATCCCGGCCGCTGCAGCCACCACGCCAGCTACGCCCGCCGCGGCCAGGCACAGCCGGCGCCGCGTCCGCGAGCGTGCTCGGCGGGTGCTCTGTAGTCCGTCGGCCGCGGCCCCAGGCCGACTGGGCCTCGAGAGCAATGCATGTAGGCCCACTCGGCCAGCAAGGCCGTCAGTCCGCAATCCCGCCAGCACGATGCCCTCGACAGCGGCGCTCGGCTCGACCAGCGGGACCTCGTCCCGCAATCTCGTCAGCGCGTCAAGCTCGTTCATCTCAGATCCCCTCATGCGGGTTGGCTGGCTGGACGCGCCGCGGCCCGGACTGCGATAGACGCGGTTCTCCCGAGACCGCGGCATCGAGGTCGCCGAGCGATTGCCGCAGGCGCCTCCTGGCGCGGCTGATGCGTGCTTGGACGGTGCCAAGCGGCGCCCCGGTGGCGATGGCTACCTGGTCATACGACAGACCGCCCCAGGTCACTAGCAGCAGCGCATCACGCTGCGCGGCAGGCAGCCTGGCGAGTACTGCGGCGAGCCGCGCGCTCATGCTGGCCGCGCTGACCCTGTCGTCGACCCGATCGGTGAAAGGCTCGGCCACCGGATCTACTCCAGTGCGGGCGAGTAGCCGCAGCTGCTTCACTTCGGTTCGCCGGTGCCGGCCCACCAGGTGCGTTGCGATCCCGTACAGCCACGGCAACGCGTCCGGGCATTCGGTCCGGTACGTCGCGCGCTGCCGGAACGCGACCAGGAACGTCTCGGCGACCACATCGTCCGCGGCATCGGCGCCGATCCGGCGGGTCACGTAGCGCTGGATGACAGGCGCATGCCGGCGGAACAGCGCGGCGAATTGCTCGGGATCGGCGAACGACCTGATGATGAGCGCCGCGTCGTCCTCGTCGGGTGCGCCGGAGGCTGCCGTGTAGCTCCCGGCATTACCAGCTGTCATGGGCGGCCTTCCGCGATGGTGTGGACCGGACACATCTCCTTGCCACCACAGCTGCGCCGTGTTCCCCTGGGCGGCGACAAAATCCCGCTAGCTGCGTACCGTAAGCCATGATTCGCCCGTGATTGCGGTTACCAGGGAGCGGACATGGACTTCGACATCCCGGCAGATCTCACCGCCTACCTGGCCGAGCTAGACGCGTTCATCGAGGCCGACATCCGGCCGCTGGAGCAGCAGGACGACAACATCAGGTTCTTCGACTACCGGCGCGAGGACGCCAGGACCGACTGGGACCGCGGCGGCCTGCCCAACCGGGACTGGGAGGCGCTGCTGCGCGAGGCCAGGCGGCGGGCCGATGCGGCCGGGCATTACCGGTACGCCTTCCCGGCGAAGTACGGCGGACGCGATGGCACCAACCTCGGCATGGCGGTGATCCGCGAGCACCTGGCGAGCAAAGGCCTCGGCCTGCACTGTGACTTGCAGAACGAGCACATGATCGTCGGCAACAACGTCGGGCTGCTGCTGATGATCGAGTACGGGACTGCGGCGCAGCAGGCTGAGTGGATCGAGGACCTGGCCGCAGGCCGCAAGGGCTTCGCGTTCGGCATCACCGAGCCGGCGCACGGCTCGGACGCGACGTTCATGGAGACCAGCGCAGTGCGTGACGGCGGCGACTGGGTGATCACCGGGGAAAAGACCTTCAACACCGGCGTGCACGCGGCGTCGCACGACCTGATCTTCGCGCGGACCAGTGGGCAGGCGGGTGAGGCCGAGGGCATCACCGCGTTCCTCGTGCCGGTCGCAGCGCCTGGCTTCACGGTGGATGAGTATCTGTGGACGTTCAACATGCCGACCGACCACGCGCACGTGAGTCTCGACGGCGTCCGGGTGCCGGACAGCGCGATCTTCGGCGGCGAGGGCCGCGGCTTGGGTGTCGTGCAGCATTTCTTCAACGAGAACCGGATCCGCCAGGCCGCCTCGAGCCTCGGCGCCGCGCAGTACTGCATCGACGAATCGGTCACCTACGCTCTTGAGCGCAAGCCCTTCGGCAAGCCGCTGGCCGCCAACCAGGCGATTCAGTTCCCGCTGGTCGAGCTCCAGACGCAGTGCGAGATGCTGCGCGCGCTGGTCCACAAGACTGCCTGGCTGATGGACCGCGACGGGCCGTTCTCCGCCTCCGACAAGGTCTCCATGTGCAACTACTGGGCCAACCGGCTGTGCTGCGAGGCGGCCGACCGTGCCATGCAGGTGCATGGCGGCCTCGGCTACTCCCGGCACAAGCCGTTCGAGCACATCTACCGGCACCACCGGCGCTACCGGATCACCGAGGGAGCCGAGGAGATCCAGATGCGAAGGGTGGCCGGTTACATGTTCGGCTTCATGCGGCAACGGGCTCCGAAAGGCGTGGCCGAGGGCTGATGACAGATGCATTGGACCGGAACGAGGTCGCTCGCCCCCTCCGCCGCTGGCTGGGCCCGGTCACCATCGAGGAATTCACCCGGCTGTCTGGCGGTGCGTCCAAGGAAACGTGGTCGTTCGACGCGATCGGCGCCGACGGGACACGGACCGGCCTGATCCTGCGCCGCGATCCGCCGGGCCGGCCCGGCGAGCCTGGCGTGGTCGACCGGGAGGCCGCGGCCCTCAGCATCGCCCACGACGCCGGCCTGCCGGTGCCGGAGATGCTGTTCAGCTTCAGTGAGGCCGCCTTTGGCGCCGCCGGGATGATCATGCGCCGGGTCGAGGGCGAGACCATCGCCCGCCGGATCCTGCGTGACGACCAGTACGGGCCCGCCCGCGACGTCCTAGTTGGCCAGCTCGGACAGTTCGCCGCCGTGCTGCATGCGCAGATTGTGCCCACGTTCTTTCCGCAACCGGATCCGCTGGCAGGCCTCCGCGACCAGCTGGACGCCTTCGGGCGCCCCAGCGAGGTGTTCGAGCTGGCGATGGCGGAGCTGGCCGCAAGCCCGCCGCCGCCGCGCGAACCGGTCCTGGTGCACGGCGACTTCCGCCTCGGGAACGTGATCGTAGGGCCCGAGGGTCTGCGCGCGGTGCTGGACTGGGAGCTCACCCATGCCGCGAACCCGGCCGAAGACCTCGGCTGGCTGTGCGTGAAGGCGTGGCGATTCGGTGCCGAAGCGCCGGTCGCGGGTCTCGGCTCGCGCGAGGACTTGCTGGCCGCCTACCGGGCGGCGGGCGGCGCCGACATCTCGCTGGCCGAGCTGCGCTGGTGGGAGATCCTGGGCACGCTGCGGTGGGGCGTGATCTGCCTGACGCAGGCGTGGGCGCATCTGACAGGCGCGCACCGCTCGGTCGAGCTGGCCGCCATCGGCCGCCGGGTAGCCGAGCAGGAGTGGGACCTGCTGCTGCTGCTGGACCCGGAGGCGGCGGACCGGGCCGCGCGCTCGCGTCCCCGGCTGACCGGCGAACCGCGGCCGGAGCCCGCCCCCTACGGCCGGCCCACCGCCAGCGAGCTGCTGGAGGCCGTGCGAGAGTTCCTGCTCGGCAGCGTCATGCCGGCCACGACCGGGCAGCTCGCGTTCCACGCCAGGGTCGCCGCCAACGCGCTCGCGATCGTCGCCCGCGAGCTGGAGCTCGGCCAAGACCCCGCTGCCGGCGAGCTGGCGGCGCAGATAGCGGCCAGACTGGCCGTGGCCAACCCGAAGTACTTCGGCGACGGCTAGTCGTCCGGCGCTAGTCGTGCTGGCGCTAGTCGTGCATGGGGCGCTCGTGGTCGGCGTGCCCGGCAGGCTCGAGCTGGAATGTCGAGTGGTCTACGTCGAAGTGCCCGCTCAGGCAGTCCTGGAGCTGGTCCAGCATGATCGCGCTCTGGCCGCGCTCGATGATCTCCGGGTCGACGACCACATGAGCCGAGAACACCGGCAGCCCTGAGGTGATGGTCCAGACGTGCAGCTCGTGCACCTCCCGGACGCCGGACAGCTGGCCCATGTGCCGGCGGATGTCCTCCAGGTTGATGCCCTCCGGGCTGGCTTCGAGCAGGATGTCGACCGCCTCCCTGAGCAGCCGCCAGGTCCGGGGCACGATCAGGGCGCCGACCGCCAGCGACGCGATCGGGTCGGCGAGCGCGAAGCCGGTCGCGCTGATGATGATCCCCGTCACGATGACCGCGCCGGCGCCGATCGTGTCGGCCGCTACCTCCAGGAACGCGGCGCGCACGTTCAGGCTCTCGGCCTGGCCGCGGCGCAGCACGAGCAGCGAGCAGGCGTTGGCGAGCAGCGCCCCAGTCCCGAACGCGATCAGCAGCCCGGAGCTGACCGCAGGCGGTGACGCCAGCCGCCGGATGGCCTCCGTGAAGATCACCCCGGCCATGGCGAGCAGCAGCAGCGAGTTCGCCATCGCGGCCAGGATCTCCGCCCTGGCGAAGCCGAAGGTGCGCCGGTCCGTCGCTGGGCGGCTGGCGAACCAGGCCGCCAGCAGGGACAGGCCGAGCCCACCCGCATCGGCGACCATGTGCGCCGCGTCGGCAGCCAGCACCAGCGCCCCGGTCACGATGGCCCCGACCACCTCGGCGATGGCGATGCCGACACTGATCAGCAGCACGACGGTCAGCGCCCGGCGGTAGCTGCCCGTTATTGTCCGCCCGCCCCCGCGTGAGTGTCCGTGGGTGTGGCCGGAGCCGGTCATGTCTGCTGGTCGTCCCGGCGATTACGGCCGCGCCGCGACTGGTTGTCCTGCTGCTCCTGCTGCTCCGCCGAGGTGGCCTCGCCGGGCGCCAGTAGTTCGTACGCAGGGTTGATCATCACCGGCCGGCTGTCCCGGATCCCGACCTGGCCGCGCAGCCGGACCTTGACGCCGGGCCGCAGGCCCGCGATGTTCGACCGGCCGTAGAACAGCGCGGTCAGCTGACCGGTGGCATCCTCGACGTCGCAGGCCAGCACCGTGTTGTGCTCGACCGGCCTGATCTCCACCGTGTGCACCCGGCCTTCGACGGTCGCCCGGCCCGGTCCGGTCAGCGAGCCGAGCGGCGTGATCCCGCGCCGTGGCGCAGGTCGTTCGTAGGGGCCATTATCAGCCGGCGACGTGACGGCGTCCGGCAGCGGCTGACCAGCGCTTGGAAGGTCCGCCTGTGCCTGATCGACAGGCTGTGCCTGCTCCTGCGAGACGGGCCCGGTCGCGGCGGGCTGCGCCGCCGGTCCCCGCCTGGCCAGGCTCTCCACCCGGCTGCCTACGTCGAACGGCACGATCGTCGCTGCAGCGTGCGGGATCCGGCTGATCAGCGAGGCCATCTTGTCCGCCGTCCGGTCGTGTAGCAAGCGGCCGACGATCGGGGCGTAGCTGCGCCTGGGCAAGACCGCTGTCACGCCTACGCCGGGCAGCACCGCATCGGCGCTGACCAGGTTAGCGGCCGCGATGGCGAGCCGGCGGTCCGGGCAATCGACGAAGTCGAGTGGGATGCCCGGGCTGGCCCGCATCCAGTCCTGGCGTAGCTTGTCGGCCTGGACGTTGTCGATGACGAAGTGCACGGCCCGCAGCGATGTGGGCCGCAGGCTCCGCGCGTACCGGAGCCCGGCGATCGTGGCGAGGTCGAAGTCATCGATGAAGACGTAGACGGTGCGCCGCGAGTAGGTCGGCGGGTCCGGCGGCTTGCCCCGGCTGCCGATCCCTTCCAGCACCGTGGCCTCCATCCGGTACTGCCTGTTCAGGCGGATCAGGACCGGCACGCCGATAGCGAAGAGCACAACCACCACCCAGGCACCCTCGCTGAACTTCACCACCACGAAGATAAGCACGACGACGAGCGAGGTCACCCCGGCGGCGAAGTTGATCACGAACTTGTAGCGCCAGCCCTGCCCGCGGGTCCGGTGGAAGTACTTGGCCATGCCGAAGCCCGCCATGGTGAAGGCGGTGAACACGCCGAGAGCGTAGAACGGCACCAGCCTGTTGACGTTCGACCCGACCACCCCCAGCAGCGTGATCGACACGATGGCCAGCACGACGATGCCGTTGGAAAACACGAGCCTGTGCCCGCGCTTGGTCAGCCACCGGGGCAGGAAGGCGTCCTCGGCGACGAAGTTGGCCAGGAACGGGAAGCCGTTGAAGCTGGTGTTGCCGCCGGTATAGAGGATCAGGGCGGTGGCCGCCTGGACGATGAACAACATGGCGTGGCCCGCGAAGGAACTGCCGAAGACGACCTTAGCTTCCTGGGATAGCACGGTGGGCACGCCGGAGACGTACGGCGTGGCATGCGTCAGGTGCGCCAGCCAGGAGATGCCCGCCACCAGGGTGCCGAGGATGATGCCCTCGGTGACGAGTACCTTTCGGGCGTTGAGTCCTTCGGGTGGCCTGAAGGCGCTGACCGCATTGGACACCGCCTCGATGCCGGTCAGCGAGGAACCGCCGTTGGCGAACGCGCGCAGCAGCACGAACACCATCCCAAAGGTGATCAGGCTGCTCGTGGTATGCGAGACGTGCGCGCCATATACGTCAGCGCCTGGCGGGATGTGGACGCGCGGCAGCGTGCCGAAGATCTCGCGGCCGAGCCCGACGATGATCATGATGATGACCACGGCGGAGAACAGGTAGGTCGGGATGGCGAAGGCCTTGCCGGCCTCGCGGATGCCGCGCAGGTTGAGGTAGAGCATCAACAGAACGACGCCGATCGAGATCGCCGTGATAATGGCGGGTCTGTTGATCGGCGAGTTCGGGAACGCCGAGAAGACCGCCGCCGTCCCGGCCGCGACCTGCACGGCCACCGTGACGACGTAGTCGATGAGCAGCGCGACCGCAGCGATCTGGGCCACTCTCGGGCCGAAGTTGTCCCGCGCCACCACATAGGAGCCACCGGCTCTGGTGTAGACGGTGACGACCTCGCGGTAGGACAGCACGACCAGCACCATGACGAACAGCACGACGCCCGTGAGCGGCAGGATGAGCGTGAAGGCAGTGAGCGCCAGGCCGCCCCTGAGAAGCTCGATCAGGATTTCCTCGGTGCCGTAAGCGGAGGAGGAAATGCCGTCCGGCGACAGCACGCCGAGCGCCAGCCGCTTGGAGAGCCGCTGCTCGCTCAGCTGCTCGTTGATGAGCGGCTTGCCGAGAAGCCTGCGCTTCAGCGTGTAGCCAAGGCCCTCGGCCAGGTCGTCTCGCCCGACAACCGAGCCGACAGCTCGTCGCATGGCCACGCTGGGCGTCCCCTCCCCGTCAGACAGCACCGTCTCGTGGCCTTCATACCACCAGGGCGGCCGGCCGCGGGATACCGGGCGCGGCTCGGTCCCGGCGGCGCTCTGTGCCGATGAGCGTGCTTTCCGGTCCGGCCGGGCCGCGGCTGCCGCGGTGCAGCCAGCTAACAATAGACGGACTGCCCGACTTGTGCTGACTTGGGGTAACAGCTGCCCGCCTTGGCGGTTCGCCCGTTGCCCGCAGCCCGGCGGCCGCGGCCCGAGGAGAGCGAGATGCTCGGACTCTCAGCGCCTCGCCGGCCCAGCTAGCTGGCTTGACATCGGCGCGCTGCTGCGGGCATTCTCCGAGAGACGCTCCGGGTCACGACACCTCTCCCCCGGAGGACATGCCCGCCTGACCGGCGGGCTGCGAGCAGTGCGCGGTGCGGCCGCGGCAGGGAGGAGGCGAGCTATGGACCATGATAGTCCGGGCCGACATTGGCCCCTCGCCGTTGATCCCGCCCGTCCTGGGCACGCGCGCGCGCTCAGCTAGCGCACCCCCGACACTCCTGCACGGCTGGCCAGCTTAGGCCTGCCGGGTCGGACTGCGCGTGTCCCCCGACCCCGCCGCGACCTCGGCGGTGAGAGGGGCCGTCCGCCGTGACCTCAGCTGCCTCTGACCTTCACGGCGCCGCTCTCGACTCGGCTCATGTCGGGGACATCCGCGGCGCGCTTGGCACGATTGCCGTCGACGACGTCGGGGCGCGCACGTCGGCGTCAGCGAAGTTCAAGACGCTCCTGGCAATCGTCGGTCCGGGCCTGATCGTGATGGTGGGCGACAACGACGCGGGCGCCTTCTCGACGTACGGCCAGGCGGGCCAGACCTACGGCACGCATCTGCTGTGGACGTTTGTGCTGCTCATCCCCGTGCTGTATGTCAACCAGGAGATGGTGCTGCGCCTCGGCGCGGTGACCGGCGTCGGGCATGCACGGCTGATCCTGGAGCGGTTCGGCAGGTTCTGGGGCGCCTTCAGCGTCATCGACTTGTTCCTGCTCAACGCGCTGACGATCATCACCGAGTTCATCGGCGTCACGCTCGCGGCCGGCTACCTGGGCGTCCCGAAGGTCATCGCCGTGCTGCTGGCAGCGCTGGTGATCATCGCGTCGGCGATGACCGGCAGCTTCCGCCGGTTCGAGCGGATCGCGATGGCCTTCTGCGCCGGCTCCCTGCTGCTGATTCCGCTGTACGTGCTGGCCCACCCGCCTGCTGGCCAGATGGCGGCGGGCTTCGCCGTGCCGACGATTCCGGGCGGCGCCGGCCAGCTCAGCACCGTGATGCTGCTGATCATCGGGATCGTCGGGACGACGGTGGCGCCCTGGCAGCTGTTCTTCCAGCAGTCCTATGTTGTCGACAAGCGGATCACTCCGCGCTTTATCCCGTACGAGAAGGCCGACCTGGTCATCGGCATCGCCGTCGTGATCGTCGGCGGCGCGGCACTCATGGGGGCGATGGCGGCCGCGTTTGGCGGCGCACATGCGGCCGGGCATTTCACCGATGCGGCCGGCCTGGCAGCCGGCGTCGCGGCCTACGCTGGTAAGGCAGCGGGCGCGCTGTTCGCTGTGGCACTGCTGGACGCGGCGATGATCGGCGCGTTCGCGGTCTCGCTCTCGACCGCCTACGCACTCGGCGACGTCCTCGGACTGAAGCACTCGCTGCACCGTGGCATCAAGCACGCGAAGGGCTTCTACCTCATGTACGCGGCCCTCATCGGGGGCGCGGCCACCATCGTGCTGATCCCTGGCTCGCCGCTCGGCCTGTTCACCGAGGGAGTGCAGGTGCTAGCCGGCGTGCTGCTGCCGAGCGCGACCGTCTTCCTGCTCATGCTCTGCAATGACAAGGCGGTGCTCGGGCCGTGGGTGAACGGCCGGGCGACCAACACGTTCAGCGGTGCTGTCATCGCGCTGCTCATCATGCTCTCGCTCATCCTTGTGGCCTCAGTGGTCTTCCCCGGCATCGGAGCGGGGCAGATCATCACGATCATGGCGGTCTGCGCCGGTGTCGCCGTCGCGACGGGCATCGTGCTGCTGTGGCGGCGAGGGCCGGCCGAGCCCCGGGTCGCAGCCGAGACCGCTCGCGCAGCTAGGGCCAGCAAAGAGGAGTGGCGGATGCCGCGGCTGGCCATGCTCGCGCCAGCCCCGATGTCCGCTCGGCGTCGCCTCGGCATGGCGGGGATGTGGGTCTACCTGGCCATTGCCATGTGCGCGGTGGTGGTCCGGATCATCGAGGTCGCGCTCGGACGCTAGCGCCGGACCGCGCCGGTGACCAGCCAGCGCGAGCTGCGGGTACGCAGGGTCAAGGTCACGAACCTGGCCACCATCCACACCGAGTAGGCGACCCACAGCGCCACCAGCCCCGACCCGGTCCTGACCACGATCGTGGCCGCGGCCCCGAACACGGCGAGCGTGACCAGACCAGCCACGGCCAGGTAATCCTGGTCGCCCGCGCCGATGAGCACGCCGTCGAGCACGAACACGACGCCCGCGACCGGCTGCTGCACGATCACGACGAGCAGCACGGCAAGCAGCAGCCCGCGCACGGCGGGCGCGGCCCCGAACAGCGCGGGCAGCCACGGGCGGATCGCGAGCAGTACGACCGAGAAGAGCACCCCGTAGCCGGCGCCCCAGCCGATCATGCGCCTGGTTGCGGCGCGAGCGGCCGTGACGTCGCCGCTGCCGAGCTGGCGGCCGGTGATCGCCTGCGCGGCGATCGCGATCGCGTCGAGGGCGAAGACGAACAGGCTCCAGATCCGCAGCGCCACCTGATGGGCGGCGATGGCGGCGTCCGACTGACGAGCCGCGATCGCGGTCATGAGCACCAGGACCGCTTGCAGCGCCAGCGTCCGCAGCACCAGCGACGCGCCGGCAAAGGCCGCCGATTTGATTCCCTGGCCGTCCGGCCGCAAGCCAATCCCGGCAGCACGTGCCCCGCGGACGACGACGAGCAGGTACGCGGCGGCCGAGCCGGTTTGCGCGACGACGGTGCCTGCCGCCGACCCGGCGATGCCCCAGTGCAGGCCAAGCACGAACGTCGCATTGAGCCCGATGTTCACAGCGTTCGCCGCGACAGCGACGAGCAGGGGCGTGCGGGTGTCCTGGAGGCCGCGCAGCACGCCGGTCCCGGCCAGCACGGCGAGCATGGACGGCGTACCCAGCAGGCTCACGCGCAGATAGATGACCGCCTGGTGGGTGACCGCCTCCGATCCGCCGAAGGCCCCGGCGATCCGCGGTGCCAGCGGCCAGCCGATCGCTAGCACGGCCAGGCCGATCCCGGCCGCAAGCCACAGGCCGTCGATGCCCTGCTGGATCGCCGCGTCCCGGTGCCCCGCCCCGAGCTGGCGGGCCACAGCCGCCGTCGTCCCGTAGGCAAGGAAGATCGAGACGCCGACCAGCGTCGTGAGTGCCTGGCTGGCGACACCCAGCCCGCCGAGCGGCACGGTGCCCAGCCGGCCGACGATGGCAGAGTCGGCGAGCAGGAACAGCGGCTCGGCGACGAGTGCCCCGAATGCTGGCAGCGCCAGCCTCAGGATCTCGGCATCCTGGGAAGGGGCCCTAGCCAACCACGCCCCTTGCCCGAAGGCCGGATACCTCAGCGGCCGATAGCCCGAGCCCGGCGAGCACGTCGTCAGTGTCGGCGCCAGGGCGCGGCGGCGGCAGTGGCAGGCCCGCCGTGCTCCGGCCGAAGCGCGGCGCCGGGGCTGGCTGCGTCACGCCGCCCACCTCGACGAAGGCTTCCCGTGCCCGGGCGTGCGGATGTGCAGGCGCCTCCGCGAGGCTGAGCACCGGTGACACGCAGGCATCGCTGCCGGCGAAGACCTGCTCCCATTCCGCCCTGCTGCGCCCGGCGAATGTCGCGGCGAATCGCTGTCGCAGCACCGGCCAGCCGTCCCGGTCATGCTGGCCGGGCAGGCCCGCGTCCGCGAGCCCGAGCCCGTCCAGGAGCGCGGCGTAGAACTGCGGCTCGAGCGCGCCGACGGCTATGTACTCGCCGTCAGCGGTGGCGTAGGTGTCATAGAACGGCGCGCCGCCGTCCAGGAGGTTGGTGCCGCGCTTGTCCTGCCAGCCGCCGGCCGCCCGCAGTCCGTACACGAAGGAGGTGAGCAACGCCGACCCGTCGACCATAGCGGCGTCCACCACCTGGCCGAGGCCGCTGCCGGCCCGCTCCACTAGGGCAGCGAGGATACCGAGCGCGAGCAGCATGCCGCCGCCGCCGAAGTCGCCGAGCAGGTTCACCGGCGGCACCGGCGACTGCCCGGCGCGGCCTACTGTGCTCAGCGCGCCCGAGATGGCGATGTAGTCGATGTCGTGGCCGGCCGTGGGCGCGAGCGGACCATCCTGGCCCCAGCCGGTCATGCGGGCGAAGATCAGGCGGGGATTGCGCTCCGCGCACGCCCGCGGGCCGAAGCCGAGCCGCTCGGCGACGCCTGGCCGGAAGCCCTCGACCAGCACATCGGCGTCGTCGGTCAGCCTGAGCAGCAGGTCGATCGCCGCAGGGTCCTTGAGGTTGAGGCCGATCGAGCGGCGGCCGCGGCTCAGCGGATCGAGCGGTGCCGGCCGCTGCGGACCGCACCGCTCAGGCCGCTCGACTCGCAGGACGTCCGCGCCGAGATCGGCCAGGATCATGCAGCCGAATGGTGCGGGAGCCAGGCTGGCAATCTCGATGACACGAACGCCGCTGAGTGGACCCATGTTGCCTCCGCACCTGTGACCGACCGGACCTGAAGTGATCGTAATCTGCTGGTTCGTGTCAGCGACTCCGGTGCGCTGCCTGCGTCACCGGGCACTTGGCGGCTGCGCCGCTGGCTTGCTGGGCGACGAGGTGTGCGTGCCGGACCGGTGGCTCCAGCCTGGGGTCAGCGGCCCGGCCCGGAGCCACGCGCCGCTGACGATGAGCGCCAGCACAAGCACGGCGGCACCGGCGATGCTGGCAACTGGCCGGTCCGGCCAGCTCAGGGCCAGGCGCCGCAACGTCAGCCCCGCCACCGCCAGTACGCAGCAGGCGGTGAGCACGAGGACCCAGCGCGCGGGCGTATCCGTGCCGGTCCCGAGGCCATGCAGCACGGCCACTGGCCAGCACAGGTAGGCAGACCAGTGCACGAGGCGCCAGCTGCGCTGGCCTAGTCGCGCGCGCAGCAGGCTCGTGGCGATGAGCGCGATCATCAGGTCGAACGAGATGGCACCGAGGCCGACCCAGATCGGCCGGTAGGAGGAGATGAACGGGATGAAGGCGTCGGGCAGCGGGATGGACACGAAGCTGTCCAGCACCGTCGTCAGCACATGCACGATCGTGAAGGCCAGTGCCACCAGGGACACGTTCCGGTGCAGGGCGAGTGTGACGAACCGCGGCCACGCCGGGCGGTCGAAGCCGACCGAGGACAGCAAGCCGAGCGCCATGCTGGCAGTGAGCAGCACGAGTGCGACGAACCCGGTAGCCCTGGTGGCATACCACAGCGGGGTCGACGAGGTCACGACGATCGCGCCGAGGTGCGCCGAGCCGGTCACGCCGCGTCTCCCGGTATGTCGCTCGGCCAGCCGGCCGTGGTCTCCACGGTCCCGTCGTGCCGGACGAGCCTGGCGGGCAGCCCGAGGTCATGCAGCCAGTCCAGTGCAGCCGCGCCCCGGATGATGGCCGCGGTGCTGGCGATGTTGGCGTCCGTGCAGGTGCCGGCGGCGACGCTGACGGTCCGCCAGCACGACCTGGCCGGCTCGCCGGTAGCCGGGTCGATGATGTGGTGCACGGGCCGGCCGCCGACCGTCCAGGTGCGGACCGTCGTGCTGGACGTGGCGAGCCCGCCCGAACTGATCGTCACGGTCTGGCCGGGAGCGGAGGCCGGCGCCGCGTGGTCGTCGGTGACCCTGATCCGCCAGTGATCGGGCGGCGGGGGACCGCCAACCGCCACGTCACCGCCGAGGCTGACCAGGACGCCGCTGTCGAGGGCATCTGCCAGTTGCTCCGCACACCGGTCGGCGGCCCAGGCCTTGGCCGTAGCGCCGAGGTCGATCTGTGCCCCGTGCTCAAGCCAGGCCCGGTGTGCGCCGCGATCGAGGTGCACGCTGCGCCAGCCGGGCAGCGGGCCGACGGGCCCAGTGAGTCGCGGTACGGCATCGCCCGCCGCCTTGACGTCAGCGAAGTCCCGGTCGTAACCCAGACGCGTCAGCGCACGCCCGCACGTCGGGTCCACGTCACCGCCGGTGAGCCTGGCGGCACGCAGCGCGGCCGCGAGGAGGTCGGCGAAGGTCGCGCTGATGGCGATTGGCTCGCCGCCAGCGGCGTTGAGCCGGACGAGTTCGGAGTCGGGCCGGAACCTGCTACAGGCCAGGTCTACCTCGGCGAGCACCTGGTCGGCGACGGCGCGCGCCTGGGTCATGGCCCCAGGGTCGGTGATGAGCAGCACGGCCGTCGTGCCGAACACCTCGAAGGTGTCCCTGGCGATCGCATCGGTGCTCACGATCTTTATTGTGCCCGGCTGCGAGGGCATTCGCCGACCTCTGCTGACCTGCCAAGTAGGGAATGCAGCGCAGCAGCCTGGTCGCCAGCCGCTGCCGTGTACCGTCAGAGCATGCACGGCTACACCCAAGATAAGGACGCCTACCTCAAGCGACTGCGCCGGATCGAGGGCCAGATCCGCGGCCTGCAGCGGATGGTCGAAGAAGACACCTATTGCATTGAGGTGCTCACGCAGATCTCCGCGGCGACGCGGGCGCTCCAGGCGGTCGCCCTCGGCTTGCTGGAAGACCACCTCGGGCATTGCGTGACGCAGGCCGTCGAGCAGGGCGGTCCAGAGGCGCAGGCCAAGGTGAAGGAGGCGGCCGAGGCCGTGTCCCGGCTGGTCAGGTCGTAACGTCGGGCGGCGTTAGCGAGCGGGCGGCCGCTCGCCGAACCGGGGTCCGGCCCCCGCGTCACCAGGAGCGCCGGTCAGCCGGCCGAAGGCCTGAAGGTTGGCCAGGCTCTCGCCGCGCTTGACCCGCCAGGCGTATTCCTTTTTGATGGCCGACGCGAAGCCGATCATCAGGGCCTGGTCGAAGGTGTCGTCGGCGTAGCTGAGCACGCACCCGAGCAGCCGGTCGACTTCGTCGGCGCTGGTAGCCGTCAGCGGCAGCCGGCCGACGAGGTAGACGTCACCCACTGGATCGAGCGCGAAGTAGACGCCGTACATGCGAGCGTTGTGCTCGAGCAGGAACCGGTAGAACTCTGCGTGGTTCTCGTCGGGCTGGCGACAGAAGAACGCCTCCACATGGAGGCTGTGCGCGCCAGCGATCAGCCAGGCCAGGGTCTTGAGCTTGTGCTGGCCCGGCAGCGTGACGAGGTAGCTCCCGGTAGCTGGCGACTCATACTCCACGCCGAGGTCCGCCAGCGCGGCGCCGAGCGCCTGCCCGGCGGCCAGCTCGCCGCTCACGCGTCGACCGCGGCGGCCGTCTCGGCGGTCACGGTCGCGTACAGCTGGAGCAGCCCGTCGACGGTGGCCGACCAGCCGAATCGCGATGCGTGCTCCCTGGCGCCGTGCGCAAGGCGGGCCAGCCCCGCAGGCGCCGCGATCAGCTCGCGCACTGCCCTGGCGTAGTGGGCAGGGTCGTGGGAGTCGATCAGGACTCCGGAGTAGCCGTGCCGGACCGCAGTGCGCAGGCCGCCGACTGCGGCGGCCACGACCGTGGTGCCGCAGGCCTGCGCCTCCATCGCGACCAGGCCGAAGGACTCCGAGTACGACGGCACCATCACCAGGGTGGCAGCCCGGTACCACTGCGCGAGCTCGGGCTGCGGGCACGGCGGCTCCAGCCGGACCAGACCGGAAAGGCCCAGCCGGCCCGCGAGCTCGGTCAGGCCGTCCGGATCCTGCCTGCCGGTACCGCTCGGGCCGCCCACGAACGCGACCGTCAGCCTGTCCGCCAGAGCCGGGTCGTCGGCGATCATCCGGGCGGCGGCGTGCAGGACGACGTCGGGAGCCTTCAGCGGCTGCACCCGGCCGGCGAAGACAAGCACGACGCCATCCTGCGGCAGGCCGAGCTGGTGCCGGGCCGCTGCCTGCGACCCTGGCCGGAACACCGACAGGTCGACGCCTGGGTTGATGGTGGTGACACGGGCCGGGTCGGCGGCGTAGTGGCGGATCAGCTGACGGGCCTCGTCGTCGGTGTTGGCCACAAGGCGGTCTGCCGACGCGACCACCTCGGCCTCGCCGCGCAGCCGGATCGCCGGCTCGGCGGCGTCGCCGGCGGCCAGCGCGGCGTTCTTGACCTTGCCGAGCGTGTGCATGGACTGAACGAGCGGGACTCCCCAGCGCTCCTTGGCGACGGCGCCGACCTGGCCGGACAGCCAGTAGTGGCCATGCACCAGGTCATAGCGGCCCGGCGCGTGCGCGGCCTCGGTCCTGAGCAGCTCGAAGGTGAACTGGCATAGCTGGCCGGGCAGATCTGACTTGTCCAGATCCTCGAACGGCCCGGCCGCAAGGTGGCGGACCAGGACGCCAGGCGCCAGCTCGGCGACCTGCGGCTGGTCGCGCGACACCGCCCGGGTGAAGATGTCGACCTCGACGCCCCGCTCGGCGAGGCGCTTGGCCACCTCGACGACGTAGACGTTGAGACCGCCAGCGTCGCCGGTTCCTGGCTGCTCAAGCGGCGATGTGTGAACGCTGACGGTCGCGATCCGCCGTGGAAAGCGTCGCGGCAAGGCCCTCACCTCCGGAGAAGAGCAACCCCCGAGCCGGCTTCCGTGTTCCCTTGCCAGGGGACCGGCTTTACCGTGTTTGGCCAGCACAAATGACCCCGTTCCCACCATGTTTTATAGGTTTTTGCCCGCTCTGTGGCCGATCGTGGCCCGCCCGCGCTGCCGCAGCCAGGCTAGGATCTCGCCCATGAGCACGCTCATCATGATCAGGCACGGCGAGAGTGAATGGAACGACAAGGGACTGTTCACCGGCTGGGTCGACGCCCGCCTGTCGGAGCGCGGCAGGGCAGAGGCGGCCCATGCTGGCGAGCAGCTGACCGAGGCCGGCCTGCGGCCAGATGTCGTGCACACGTCGGTGCTGAGCCGGGCCATTCAGACCGCCAACATCGCCCTGGACTCGGCCGATCTGAGCTGGCTGCCGGTGCATCGGTCCTGGCGGCTGAACGAGCGGCACTACGGGGCGCTGCAAGGCAAGGACAAGGCCGCGACCAAGGCGCAGTACGGCGACGAGCAGTTTTTGCTGTGGCGAAGGTCATATGACGTGCCGCCGCCGCCACTGCCGGATGACGACCCGCTATCGCAGGCGGGCGACCCGCGCTATGCGCTGCTGCCGGACGAGTTGCTGCCGCGGGCCGAGTGCCTTCGCGACGTCGTGCAGCGAATGCTGCCGTACTGGTACGACGCGATCATCGGTGATCTGGCGGCTCGCCGCACCACGCTCGTCGTGGCGCATGGCAACTCGCTCCGGGCCCTGGTCAAGCACCTCGACGGCATCAGCGACGCCGACATCGCCGATCTCAACATTCCGACGGGCATGCCCCTGGTCTACGAGCTCGACGACAGGTTCCGGCCCATGCAGCCCGGCGGCCGGTACCTCGACCCTGAAGCGGCGGCGCAGGCTGCCGAAGCGGTTCGCGCACAGGGCAGTGCCAGTCCTAGCGGCAATGTCTGAGCCGCGTCCTTTCACTTCACCGGTGCCTAGAGGGCACAATCGACATGGACGTTACTTGTCGTTGCGGTGAACACTTCTCAAATAGCCGCAGCTGGTGACGCTCAGCTGTGGGCGGGACGAGGTCGCCGGCATAACATCAAACCGTGGAGATGGGGGTGCATGCAGTCATGTCCACGGACATGTCCGACACAGGCCAGTCTCTAGATGACGACCGGCTGCCCCCGGGCATTAGCTCGGTACTCGCGGTGCTCCTGTCGTCGGCTGTCGTGCTCGACAGCGATGACCGCGTCATCAGCTCGAGCGCGGCAGCCCGCGAGTTCGGCCTCGTGGACAGCAATCAGCTCGTTGTCGGCGAACTGCTCGCCCTAGCCCGCCAGGTCCGCCGCGAAGGCATGCCACGCGAGGGCGAGATCGACATCATGACCAGCCGGTTCAACGGACGGGCGACGAGCTTCGCCGTCCGGGTAGCGCCGCTGGGGCCCGCTGTCGGTGACGGCGGCCTGATCCTGCTGCTGGCCGAAGATCAGACCGAGAGCCGCCGGGTCGACGAGGTACGCCGCGACTTCGTGGCCAACATCAGCCACGAGCTGAAGACTCCCGTCGGCGCGCTGGCCCTGCTGGCCGAGACCGTCGAGGAGGCCGCCGACGATCCTGAGGCGGTGCTGCGCTTCGCTGGCCGGATGCGGCAGGAGG
The DNA here is from genome assembly GCA_036496945.1 of Streptosporangiaceae bacterium. Classification (GTDB taxonomy): domain Bacteria; phylum Actinomycetota; class Actinomycetes; order Streptosporangiales; family Streptosporangiaceae; genus JAJYUU01. The sequence continues at coordinate 17,430 of DASXKI010000243.1, forward strand.
CGTCCCGCCTGACCGACCTGGTGCAGGACCTCATCATGCTGTCGCGGATCCAGGCCGCCGAGCCGGTGCCCGATCCCAGTCCGGTGGCGCTCGACGACGTGGTCGCCGAGGCCGTCGACAGGTGCCGGATGCGCGCCTCGGCCCGCGGCATCTCGCTGGAGGTCACCGGCGAGCGCGGCATCACGATCATGGGCGATGAGGATCTGCTCGTCACCGCGCTGCGCAACTTGCTGGAGAACGCGGTGGCCTACAGCCCGGACAAGACCAGGGTGGCGGTCACGACCCGGAGCGCGTCCAGCTGGATGGCTGAGATCAGCGTGACTGACCAGGGCATCGGCATACCCGATCGGGACCGCGAGCGGATCTTCGAGCGGTTCTACCGGGTCGACCCGGCGCGGTCGCGGGCGACCGGCGGCACAGGGCTCGGGCTGGCCATCGTCAAGCACGTCACCGCGGCGCACGGGGGCAACGTCGCGGTCTGGAGCAAGGAAGGCAACGGCTCCACCTTCACGCTCCGGCTCCCGCTTCGCGCGAGACGCGGCCTGGCGGCCGGCGGTAAAGAGGTAAAGATCAGCCAAGAGCGCGAACGGACCACGCATGCGCGCGATCTGTCAGGGAGGCAGTGAAGTGACTCGGGTGCTCGTTGTAGAAGACGAGGAATCCTTCAGCGACGCGCTGTCGTACATGCTGCGCAAGGAGGGGTTCGAGGTCGCCGTGTGCCCGACTGGCCCGGACGCGATCGAGACCTTCGACCGCACCGGCGCCGACCTGGTGCTGCTCGACCTGATGCTGCCCGGCCTGCCGGGCAGCGAGGTCTGCCGGACGCTGCGCGAGCGGTCGAACGTGCCGGTGATCATGCTGACCGCCAAGGACAGCGAGATCGACAAGGTCGTCGGCCTGGAACTCGGCGCCGACGACTACGTCACCAAGCCGTTCTCCTCACGGGAGCTCGTGGCGAGGATGCGCGCCGTGCTGCGGCGCCGCGGCGACGTGGACGAGCCGATCAGCTCGACCATGGAGTCAGGCCCGGTCCGGATGGATGTGGACCGGCACGTCGTGACGGTGCGCAGCCAGCAGGTCCAGTTGCCGCTTAAGGAGTTCGAGCTGCTGGAGGTCCTGCTGCGCAACGCCGGACGGGTGCTCACCAGGATGCAGCTCATCGACCGGGTCTGGGGGGCCGACTACGTCGGCGACACCAAGACGCTGGACGTGCACGTCAAGCGCCTGCGCGCCAAGATCGAGACCGAGCCGACCGACCCGCGGCATATCGTGACCGTCCGCGGACTCGGCTACAAGTTCGAGCCCGTCGGCTAGGCCCGGCGGTCTGAGCCGGCCGGTTAGCGCACGGGCTGGCCCGTGCGCTAACCCATGGCCCTAGCCGGTCGTGCTCGGCGAGGGCGAGGGACTCGCTGAGGTGCCCGGGGTTGTGCTCGGGGTCGGGCTCACCGACGGGCTGGCATGTGACCTGCGGCGCCTGGCGATCGTGACGGTCGGGGTGACGCTCGGCTGTGGCGGCGCGTATGTCACGTAGTGGGCCGCCCGCGCCATCACCGGCACCAGCAGGGTGATCGGTCCGGCTTTCTGGAACGTCAGCACCAGCCGGATGGTCGAGCCGTTGATAAGGGGTCGCGTCAGGTCGGTCAAGACCACCTGCGGCCTCGGCCCGGTCAGGAACACCGGGTGCCCAAGATCCACCGGAATGCTGTTGCCCGGCAATGTCACGGACGCCGCGGAACCGGGCGCGGTGATGCTGAGCAGCCGGTCTGGCGCGCCGGTGTTCACCATCGCCAGGAAGGCGCTGGCCGACTGGCCCGTGGCGATGGTACGGCCAAGCGGGGCGCCCAGGACGAACACGTTGGCAATCGACAGATTCCCAACCACCGTGCCCGCGGCATCGGTCGGGAAATGAAATGCAAGCGTCGGCGCATTGTTGCCGGCCTCGCAGCCGGCCAGGACGGGAATCAGCGCCGCGGCTGCCACGAGCACAAGCCGCCGCGGCCGCGCGCTTCTCCAGCCGGTCCCGATCACCGCATGCTCCCCTCGTCGTGAGGACGTCTCTAAGACGTCGCAAAGCGTAGCCACAGCGCGAGTTCATGCTGGCGCCGGCCCGGCCGTAGTGACCGGCAGCGCAAGCACAAGCAGGCGATAATTCTGCCAGGGCTGGCGGCCTCAGTGCGTGAGAGCCTCGATCAGCGTGGTGGGATCGTCGCCTGGGCTGAGCCCGGTGGCGAACGTCGCGTCCTTACTCGGCCCGAGCAGGATGGCCGTCAGGCCGCCAGACTGCGGGCCGGACTGCAGGGTGGCGGGCACGCTCAGGCGCAGCCTGGTGTCTGGCTCCAGCGCTAGCGATGCCTGCGCGCGGCTGGTGCTGCTGAGACTCTCGTACAGCCGCTTGACCGCGGGCTTGGTGCTGGCGGTGTAGACGAGATAGGTATGCGCGTGCGCGCCGGACACGTCGCCGATGAGCCAGGAAACGGTGGCCGTGCAATTGCAGTTCGACGGAATCAGCACCAGCGCGGCCCGGCTCAGGCCGCGCACCTGGATCGGCGGCTTCCCGTCGACGGTGATCGTGGCGTCTGGCAGGGGGCCCCGCAGGGTGACCGGCAGCGGGCTCGCCGGAGCGGACGTCGCCCCGCTCGGTGCCGCGCCGCTGGCTGAGGGGCTGCGGGCGGTCGAAGGCGGTGCTGATGCCTTCCCGGTGCCAGCCGTGCCGGTCACAAGCTGGTCGGAGGTGGCGGTAAACACCGTCAGCAGCGTCCCGGTGATCAGGGCCAGGATCAGGCAGCAGGCGAGCAGGGGCAAGACGATGCCGTCCTTGGCCAGCGACCCCCGCAGCCGGCGCCCGCGCTGCTGCCGTCGCTGTGCACGCCGCTCGCGGTAGTACGCCTGCACGTCACGATCAAGTTCCCGCGCGTCGTCGGGGATCTCGATGTCGACCGGTGGCAGGCCAGTGTCGTCCCGTTCCGGTTCGCCGCCTGGGTTCACGCTTACCTCTCCGGCAGGAGCGAACATCTCCTCCCAGTATGGGCCAGTGGTGGGGGTCGGAAGCTACCCCCGTCCCACCCGATTGCGCCGCAAGCCGCCCGTCAGGCCGCGCCGCGCCGGCCCGATCGCGGTGCGGCAAAATTGAATCCGGGCAACTGCGCCATTGACCTGCACCTTTGCCGCTAACGACGGCCAATCGTCCCAGCCGCACGTGGTAAGCTTGGGTTCAGCGGAAGGGGTACATGCCACATGTCATTCAAGGTCGGCGACACCGTCGTCTACCCCCATCATGGGGCTGCTCGGATCGAGGAAATCGAAACCCGTGTCATCAAGGGTGAAGACAAGATCTACCTCGTGCTCAAGGTCGACAAGGGCGACCTGACTGTGCGTGTTCCCGCGGATAACGCTGAGCTTGTCGGCGTCCGGGACGTGGTCGGGCAGGAAGGGCTAGAGCGCGTCTTTGAAGTACTGCGCGCTCCGTATACGGAAGAGCCGACTAACTGGTCTCGCCGGTATAAGGCCAACCTGGAGAAGCTAGCTTCCGGCGACGTCAACAAGGTCGCTGAGGTCGTGCGCGATCTGTGGCGCCGGGACCGTGAGCGCGGGCTGTCAGCAGGCGAGAAGCGGATGCTGGCCAAGGCACGGCAAATCCTGGTGAGCGAGCTTGCGCTGGCTGAGAAGACCAACGAGGACAAGGCCGAGGCTCTGCTCGACGAGATCCTCGCGTCCTGACCGCCTCGTTTCCTGAGTACCGCGTTTCCTGACCACCGCGTTTCCTAACCACAGTGGGGCGGGCTTGCTGCCGCGAGTCGGCATCGGTGTCGACGTCCATCCGATCGGGCGCGGGCGCCCGCTGTACCTTGCTGGCCTGCTGTGGCCTGGTGAGGACGGCCTGACCGGGCATTCTGATGGTGACGTGGCGGCCCACGCGGCGTGCAGCGCGCTGCTATCGGCGGCCGGGCTCGGCGACCTGGGCAGCCAGTTCGGCACCGACCGGCCCGAGTGGGCCGGTGCCTCCGGTACTGCGCTCCTGGCTGAGACTGCCAGGCTGACCGCTGCTGCCGGTTTCTCTATCGGGAACGTGGCCGTCCAGGTCATCTGCAACCGCCCGCGAATCTCGGCTCGGCGTGCCGAGGCCGAGGAGGCGCTGGCGGGTGCACTCGGCGGCGCTGCCGTGAGCCTCAGCGCGACCACCTCGGACGGCCTCGGCCTCACCGGCCGCGGCGAGGGCATCGCTGCCATCGCCACGGCGCTGCTCGGCCAGGCCAGCTAGCCCGGCGGCAGGCGGCCCGTTACGGGCCAGCAGGCCGCGTCGGTGAGCTCCACATGCGATGAAAGATCGGCATGTCCGGGTCGTCCTGCTCTGTCTTGGCCGACGCCGACTCCGAGTCGGTCTCGTCGCCCAACTGCTCAGCAACATCGGGCTCGGCATCGGCCTCGCCATCGTCGCCATCCTCGCCATCGTCGTAGGCGGCATGCGGTAGCGACTCGGCCGGATATGGCGTCGCGCCGTCGGCGGGCTCGCTGGTCCCTTCGTCGGTGCTCGGATCGTCGGGGGCTAGTTCGGCGTCGAGCGCCAGTTCAGGCTGCGCGCCGGCCGGGTCGGCGAAGCCGGGGTCGGCGTCAGCGACCGACGCCGGGCCGGGCTGGCGCGGCACGGTGACGACCGGCTGGACGATCGCGGGCGGCGGCACTGTGCTGGCCGGCGGCACTGTGCCGGCCGGCCCGCTGGGTGCGACGCTTGCTGACCCATAGGCCGCGACGCCGGTGTGCGTGCTGGCTACTCGCCTGAGCCTGGCGTGCCGGAGCATGGCGAGCAGCAGCCCGAACGCGACGAGTACCAGCACCCAGGGCAGCACGGCCGCACCAATCGCGGCGCGCTGATGCGGCAGCGTCCGCCCGGCGGCGTGCAGGGCATCCGCGCCTGCCGCTGCGGCCAGGACCACCAGCAAGGTCAGCCAGGCGAGCAGCCTGCTGGGCAGGCCGGCCCCGCGCAGCGCCAGGACTGCTGCGAGCACGATGACGAGCATCGCGTCCAGCAGCAGCGGGTAGCCCCTGGCGAGCCGCGGCGTAATGCCGGCCTGCAGGGCAACAGCGCGGATGGCCGAGTAGGACAGTACGAATGTGGCAGCCGCCAGGGCGGCGACGCCCAGGACGACAGCCGCCAGGGCGAGGATCCGCAAGGCCCGCGGCGCCTTCTCTGGCTCTGCAGCGCCGAACTGGGCTGCGTCATCTGGCAGCCCGCCGGTCCCTACCGTCTGCACGCTCATCGGGCTGCTGGGTCCTTCCTCACGATGCCGGTCTGACCACGTCCAGACCAATAGTCACGAACGTGCCATGCCCTTAGCAAGCAGGCGGGTAGCCAGGCGGGGGGTGAGTCGCGGGAGAATGGCACGAGACTGTGCGGGGCTGCGCCGCTTTTGCCTAGCTGGCGCCCGGCCCGCGATCGGGGCGTCAAAGGAGACGGCATGCCGTACTACCGCGTGGCCGGCGAGATTCCGCGCAAGCGTCACGTCCGCTTCCGCGGCCCGGCAGGGAACTTGTACGCCGAGGAGCTGATGGGTGAGGAGGGCTTCGTCTCCGACTCCTCATTGCTCTACCACGAGCACCCGCCGACAGCGATCGTGAAGAGCGAGGGGCTGGCGGACATGGCCGGCGAGGCACCCCTAGCGCCCAATCATCCGCTGCTGCCCCGGCATTTCCGCACGCAGGACCTGCCAGCCGGCGGCGACCTGGTCCTCGGCCGGCAGCTGATGATGGCCAACGACGACGTGCGCATCTATTTCGCCGCCGCGAACGCTGACTCCGACCTGTACCGCAACTCCTCCGGCGACGAGGCCGTCTATGTGCGGTCAGGGTCGGCCACATTCGAGTCGGTCTACGGCACCATCCAGGCGGGCGCAGGCGACTACGTGATCGTGCCGCGCGGCACCATCCATCGCTGGCGGCCGCGCGGCGACCTGCATGCTCTGGTCATCGAAGCGCGCGGTCACATCCGTCCGCCGCGCCGGTATCTGTCGCAGTACGGGCAGTTCCTGGAGCACGCGCCGTACTGCGAGCGCGATCTGCGCGGACCCGACGGCCCGCTAGTCGCCACCGGCGAGGACGTCCCGGTGATCGTGCGGACCGCGTTCGGGCTAACCAGGCTGACCTATGCGTATCACCCCTTCGACGTGGTCGGCTGGGACGGCTGCCTGTACCCGTACGCGTTCAACATCGCCGACTTCGAGCCGATCGTGAAGCGCACGCACGCCCCGCCGCCGGTGCATCAGACGTTCGAGGGACCGAACTTCGTCATCTGCTCGTTCTGCCCGCGACCGCTGGACTTCGACACCGAGGCCGTGCCGATCCCGTACAACCATCACAACGTCGACTCCGACGAGATGATGTACTACGTCGCCGGCGACTACTCGGCGCGCAAGGGCTCGGGCGTCGGCCTCGGCTCGATCACGCTGCACCCGTCTGGGTTCACGCATGGGCCGCAGCCCGGCGCGGTTGAGGCCGTCATCAAGGGTCTCGCCGCGGGCAAGACAACGACCGACGAGACCGCCGTCATGATCGATACGTTCCGGCCGCTCCTGCTGGCCGAGCCGGTGCGCGCCGCCGAGGATCCCGAGTACGCCTGGAGCTGGGCCAACGCGGCGCACGGCAAGGTAAGCCCGCAGCGCGCCGATCAGGGTCCGGGATTCTGACCGTATCTCGAGCGGGACCGGGCGGCCGCGAAGGCGTTCCTCGCCCGCCTGCGGCTGGGTTTCGTCGCGGCGGGCGCGCCGGGCCATCCAGCGCGCCCTGGGTGGAGCGCACGCGGGCGGCTAGACCATGATCTTGCCGCCCGCGATGTCCAGTGTGGTTCCGGTGATCCAGGACGATGCGTCGGCGGTCAAGAACAAGGTCGCCGCGGCGACGTCAGCCGGCTGACCTATGCGGCGCAGCGGGAAGCTGGCGCCAAGCGCGGCCCGCTGCTCTGCTGACATCCAGGCGCGCATCTTGTCGTTCTCCGTCGCGGACGGTGCGACGCAGTTGACCCGGATGCCGTGCGGCGCTAGCTCAGCGGCCAGATGACGGGTGAACGCGATCACGCCGGCCTTGGCCGCGGCGTACGCTGCGGCTGACCGGGCAGCCTGGCGCGCGGCTGCGGACGACATCGTGACGATGGCGCCACGGCCGCTTTCAAGCATCGCGGGCAGCACAGCGTGAACGGTGTAGAAAACCGAGTTCAGGTCGGTCTCGATGACCTCGCGCCAGTGTTCCGGGAGCTCGGACATCGTCGGCACGGGCATGCCGTTCCCGCCGGCGAACGCGGCCAGGATCTCGGGAGGGCCGAGCTTGGCCGCTACCGTGTCCGCCATTCGCGCCAGGTCGGACGGCACCGTGCAATCGGCGGCCACCCAGATCGCGCGCCCGCCGCGATCGGTGATGCCGGCCGTGACGGCCGCCAGGGCCGCCTCGTCGCGGCCGATCACGGCTACTGCGGACCCGTTTGCGGCGAACGCGGCTGCTGTCGCCGCACCGATCCCCCGCGAGCCGCCCGTGATGATCGCGACCTTGCCGGCCAGATCGGGATAGCTGCCGATCGCGGCGACCGCCGGATCGGCCTCGATGGTGTCGTTCATCTCGCGTCCCTTCCTCGTAGCACGGCTGCGCGAGTCCTCGTCACACGGCCGCGTCCGTCAAAGCTTAGAGACCTAAGCGTTAGAGGTCAAATGATCTAGCCAGCTGAACTACATCGTCGACGGCATTACCAAGGGGCAGGCGCGGGCGGCTCGTTCGAGGTACGCCCCGAGGTCGCGGCGGCCTACAACGCCGAGCTCCAGCGCGAGCTGCCGAGGCCGTCTGGGGTTCCGGCTGCGCCAGCTGGTACCTGGACAGCGAAGGCCGCAACGTGACGCTGTGGCCCGGCTTGACCTTCGACTTCCGCCGTCGCACCAGCGAGTTCGACGCCGCCGACTTCCTGCTCGGCTAGCCGACCCGGCCAGCCAAGCGGCTACCAGCCACCGCGATCCCGTTCCCCGGTCGGTCAGCTCGACTCGCGCTCTGGGATGAGCTGGCTTAACCCGGGCAGGCC
>DASXKI010000244.1:0-2573 GCA_036496945.1 Streptosporangiaceae bacterium
TCACCTACGCGGAGATCCGGCCGTGGCCGATCACTCCGCTGCGCACCCTGCCCATCACGACCGACTGCTCGGGCTTCGCCGAGATGATGGCGCGGTGGAGCGGCGCCGCCGACCCGACCGGCAACCGGTTCAACCGGTACGGGAACACCGACTCGATGCTGACGTCCTCGACGCACATTCCGCAAGCGGAGACCCAGCCCGGTGACTTCGCGGTCTTCGGCCTCCACCCGAGCCAGCACATGGTCGTCCTCATGGAAAGCGCGGCGGGCGGGAACAGGGCGCTCTGCGTCAGGACGACGACGTGCCGGCTCGGGTTGAGGCCGAAGACCGCGAAGTCACCGGGCTGGGTTTCCGCGCGCGGAATGTGCTGCGAGTGCGCCAGCATCGAGTCGGTGTTCCCTGACCCGTCGAACCCGGCGCCGCTCGGGTCGGCGCCGCTCCACCGCGCCATCATCTCGGCGAAGCCCGAGCAGTCGGTCGTGATGGGCAGGGTGCGCGGCGGAGTGATCGGCCACGGCCGGATCTCCGCGTAGGTGAACTGGTTGTGATGCGCGACACAGTTGACTATCCGCGCCGGCCTCCGGAGCCGGGTGCGCCAGCCGCTGGATGCGCGGCCTGGCGACCCGGCTCCGGGGACGCCATCGCTCAGATGGCGTACCGCAGCCAGTTGCCCTCACCTCCATGACGATTGAGCAAAATGCATAGGTTAGCGCTGGACTATGTCTCTGATATGAGCAGTTAGCCTAGGTTTCAATGCGCTTATTGATCACCTGCCGGGACTGGGCTTGAATACGGGTCAGGTCCGAGCGTGGCACGGGAGGCAGGCATGACGATCGACCAGGCGCTTACCGATCAGGAGCGCGCGGCGGAACTGGACGAGGCGCAGCTGCGGCAGCTGATCGGGCTGGTCGAGCACGACGTCTCTCGCGACCCGTTCCCGATCAGCGGCTGGGACGCGCTGGTATGGACGGTGGGCAACGCGACGCAGGCGGCGCTGTTCTTCCAGGCGGTGTACGGGATGGAGCTGGTCGCCTACGCCGGGCCTGAGACCGGGCTGCGGGACCACGTCTCCTACGTGCTGCGCAGCGGCGCGGTGCGGTTCGTGCTCAACGGCGCGGTGCGGCCGGACAGCCCGCTGGTCGCCGTGCACGGCAGGCACGGGGACGGGATCTCCGACATCGCCCTGCAGGTGCCCGATGTCGACAAGTGCGTCGCGCACGCGCGCGCCACCGGCGCAACGGTGCTCGAAGAGCCGCACGACCTGTCCGACGAGCATGGCACGGTGCGGGTCGCCGCGATCGCGGCCTACGGCGACCTGCGGCACACCCTCGTCGACCGGTCCGGCTACGACGGGCCCTACCTGCCGGGATACGTGGCCAGGAGCTCCACGCTGACCAGGGCCGCCGGCGCCCCCAAGCGGGTCTTCCAGGCGATCGACCACGTGGTCGGCAACGTCGAGCTCGGCCGGATGGACGAGTGGGTCGCGTTCTACAACCGGGTCATGGGCTTCACGAATATGGCCGAGTTCATCGGGGACGATATCGCCACCGACTACTCGGCGCTGATGAGCAAGGTGGTCGCCAACGGCAACCACCGGGTGAAGTTCCCGCTCAACGAGCCCGCCGTCGGCAAGAAGAAGTCGCAGATCGACGAGTACCTGGAGTTCTACGGCGGCCCGGGCCCGCAGCACGTGGCGCTGGCGACCAGCGACATCGTGCGCACCGTCGACGAGCTCTCCTCGCGCGGCGTGGAATTCCTGCCGACGCCCGCGTCCTACTACGAGGCGCCTGAGCTGCGGGCCCGCATCGGCCAGGTGCGCGTACCCATCGAGGAGCTGCAGCGGCGCGGCATCCTGGTCGACAGGGACGAGGACGGCTACCTGCTGCAGATCTTCACCAGGCCGGTCGGCGACCGGCCGACGGTCTTCTTCGAGCTCATCGAGCGGCACGGCTCACTCGGGTTCGGCAAGGGCAACTTCAAGGCCTTGTTCGAGGCCATCGAGCGCGAGCAGGAGCGCCGCGGCAACTTCTGAACCGCGACGCATGGCCGCCAAATTAGGCGCATTAGCACCGACGGTTTATTAGTTGTTTTATGCGCACTAAATTCCATTGGCGGGAAATTCACTTGTGCCGCGTGCCTAAGGCGACGGACTATAGGCGGACGGGTCGCTTCGCGAGGCACGCTGGTCCTGCTGCCGATCGCGGACGCCGGGGGTCGTGACCGTCGGGAGAATATTTGCCGGCTTAATTCCGATGATCCCCGGAGCGCGGCGACGTCCTATTGATGGCAGGACGGAAACAGGACTAGGAGGACCGGCAGTGAGTTTTCTTCGGGGGATGGCGACAGTGTCAGCGGGCCGCCGGGCCAAATGGCTAGTGCTGGTGGGCTGGCTGATTATCGTGGCGGTCGCCGGGCCGCTGTCGGGGAAGCTGATGGGCGCGGAGAAGAACGACGCCTCGGCCTGGCTGCCGCCGAAGGCCGAGTCCACGCAGGTCCTGAACCTGCGGTCGCACGTCGTCTCGCCCAACGTGTACCCGGCCGTGGTGGTGTACGACCGCCCGTCCGGTGTCACC
>DASXKI010000245.1:0-3716 GCA_036496945.1 Streptosporangiaceae bacterium
GCACGTCACCCTTCACCGTGGCCATGACGATCTTGCCCTGGCTGCGGCCGCTGTCGGCGCGACCTTCGAGGATCGCTTGCTCCTTCTCGGCCTGCATGAACGGCTCCAGGTAGGCCACCGACCGCTTCATAGCCCTGGCGCTCTTCACCACCTGCGGCAGGAACATCTTGCAGGAGCCGAACAGGTCGCCGACGATCTTCATGCCGTCCATCAGCGGACCCTCGATTACATCGAGCGGCCGGTCGGCGATCAGCCGGGCTTCCTCGGTGTCAGCCTCGATGAAGTCGACAATGCCGTGCACGAGTGCATGCGCTAGCCGCTTCTCGACTGGGGCTTCCCGCCAGGAGAGGTCGACCTCGCGCTTGGTGCCGGAACCCTTGACGGTCTCAGCGAATGTGACGAGCCGGTCGGTGGCGTCGGGCCGGCGGTCGAAGATCACGTCCTCGACCAGCTCCAGCAGCTCAGCCGGAATGTCCTGGTACACAACCAGCTGGCCGGCATTGACGATGCCCATGTCGAGCCCGGCCCGGATCGCATGGAACAGGAACGCCGAGTGCATAGCCTCGCGCACAACGTCGTTGCCGCGGAACGAGAAGGACAGATTGGAGATGCCGCCGCTGATCCGCACACCAGGACAGCGTTCCTTGATCAGTGGCAGCGATTCGATGAACGCGTTGGCGTAGCTATTGTGCTCCTCTATGCCGGTAGCGACGGCGAGCACGTTCGGATCGAAGATGATGTCCCCGGCCGCGAAGCCGGCCTGCTGGGTGAGCAAGTCGTACGCCCGGCCGCAGATTGAAACCTTGCGCTCGACCGTGTCGGCCTGGCCCTTCTCATCGAAGGCCATCACGACCACGCCAGCGCCGTAACTGCGGATCCGGCGGGCATGATGGAGGAACTCCGCCTCGCCTTCCTTCAGGCTGATCGAGTTGACCACGCCCTTGCCCTGCACGCACTTGAGGCCGGCGTCCAGCACGCTCCAGCGCGAGCTGTCGATCATGACCGGGATCCGGGCGACCTCGGGTTCGGTCGCAATGTAGTTCAGGAACGATGTCATCGCCTGCTCGCCGTCGAGCAGATCGGCATCCATGTTCACGTCCAGCAGGTTCGCCCCGCCGCGCACCTGCTCAAGTGCGACGTGGACGGCGGCCTGGTTGTCACCAGCCTCGATGAGCCGCCGGAATCGGGCCGAACCCGCTACATTCGTCCGCTCGCCGATCATCACGAAGCCGGTGTCCGGCCCGATCTCGAACGGCTCCAGGCCGCTAAGCCGCGTGCTCTGCCGACCAGCCGGCAGCGTGCGCGGCGGCAGCCCGGCCACCGCGGCCGCGATCTGCTCGATATGCGCGGGCGTCGTGCCGCAACAGCCGCCGACGAGGTTAACCGTCCCCGCGTCGGCGAAACCGCGGAGCAAGGCCGCGGTCTCGTGCGGCTGCTGGTCGTAGCCGCCGAACGCGTTCGGCAGCCCCGCGTTGGGATGGCTGCTGACGTACGTGCCAGAGAGCCGGGACAGCTCCGCCACATGCGGTCGCATCTCGGCCGCACCGAGCGAGCAGTTGACCCCGACGATCAGCGGCTCGGCGTGCTCGACCGCAGTCCAGAAGGCCTCGACTGTCTGCCCGGAGAGCGTCCGGCCGGAAAGGTCGACGATGGTGACCGAGATCCAGAGCGGCAGCTGCGGCGCGACGTCGCGGGCGGCCGCGATCGCGGCCTTCGCGTTCAGCGTGTCGAAGATCGTCTCGATCAGCAGCAGGTCAACGCCGCCCTCGGCCAGCGCGCCGATCTGCTCGGCGTACGCGTCATAAACCCGGTCAAAGTTCACGGTACGGAATGAGGGGTCGTCGACTCGAGGCGACAGTGACAGGGTGACGTTCAGCGGGCCGACCGAGCCGGCCACCAGCTTGCGGCCTGCCGCGCCGCTGGCCTCGTCCGCAGCCTGCCGGGCTAGCCGCGCGCCCGCCAGGTTCATCTCCCGGACCGAGCTCTGCAGGCCATAGTCCGCCTGGCCAATGCTGGTGGCGGTAAAGGTGTTCGTGGTGGTGATGTCGGCCCCGGCCGCGAGGTACTGGCGGTGGATATCCAGCACGACATCCGGCCTGGTCAGGTTCAGGACGTCCGGGTCTCCGGCTACGTCGTGCGGGTGCTCACCAAAGATCTCGCCCCGATAGTCCCTGGGTGCGAGCCCGGACGTCTGGAGCATCGTGCCCCAGGCGCCGTCTAGGACCAGGATCCGCTGGTCCAGCATGCTGCTGATGGCTTTGGCATCCGCCACGATGTGCTGCGCCTCCTCGCTTGAGCCAGAAGAGGCGCGGGAACCGCGTTGACTCTTTAGGCGTTTTTGACCTGGTCGCCAAGCTGTCCGTCAAATCTCTCCAGGTGCCACCAGAGTAGCGCATTCGCGCGTCTTCGGCTCGGGTGGCTACGCGGCGTAGCCGCGGGCGAACGTCCGGCTACACCATCTCGGCCCTGAGGCGCTCGGCTGCCTGGACCATCGCGGTCAGCTTGCCGTGGGCCGACTCCCTGGGCAGGTACTTCATGCCGCAGTCGGGTGCCAGCACGATCTTGTCGGCCGGGACGTACGGCAGCGCCCGGCGGACCCGGTCCGCGATGACATCGGCGGTCTCGACGGCTGGGTCGCCGAGGTTCAGCACGCCGAGGATGATCGTCTTGCCCGTCAGGTCCGCCAGCACGGCGCAGTCCAGCCCCGACTGGGCCGTTTCGATCGAGATCAGGTCGGCCTTACTGGCGGCCAGCTCCGGCAGGAACGAGTAGCCCGACGGCCGGTCATGAATGATGGCCGCATAGCCGAAGCACAGGTGCACGGCCGTCGCGCCGGTAATGCCGTCGAGAGCGGCGTTCAGCACCGCGACGCCGTACTGCCGCGCCGCATCCGGCCTGGCCTGCAGGTAAGGCTCATCGAGCTGCACTATGTCCGCGCCAGCCGCGAACAGGTCGGCGACCTCCGCATTCACCGCCTCGGCGTAGCCGAAGGCGGCCGCTTCCTTGCTGGGGTAGTAGTCGTTCTGCGCTTGCTCGGACATCGTGAACGGCCCTGGCACAGTGACCTTGATAGTGCGGTCTGTGTGCGCCCGCAGGAACTTCAGCGCGTCGAGGTTCACCGGATGCCTGCGGCTGATCGGCCCGGTGATCCTCGGCACCGGGTTCGGGTGCCCGCTGCGGTCAAGTGCGCTGCCGGGGTTGTCGATGTCTACGCCATCGAGCGCTGTCGCGAATGCGTTGGAGTAACTTTCCCGCCGGATCTCGCCGTCGGTGATGATGTCCAGTCCGGCATCTTCCTGCTCGCGGATTGCCAGCAGCGTTGCGTCGTCGTGGGCCTGCTGGAGGTAATCCGGCCCAACCCGCCACAGCTCGGTCGCCCTGACACGCGGCGGGAACCGCCCGGCCAGCCGCTCCCGGTCGATCAGCCAGTCCGGCTGGGGATAGCTGCCGACGAGCGATGTGGGGAAGAGCACGGCTGCCTCCGGTATTCGTGGTCGCGTCCGGCCCAGTATGCCGCTGTAACCGGGAGTGACGCGGTCGGGCATCGTGGCTGGTTGACAAGCAGAAGATCCGGGAGGGGAACGTGGCCGTCCTCGACGCCGTCGTCGCTGACCTCGCGGCCGAGGGGGACGACCGGGGAGCTATGGACGATGCGCCTAACGCGAACTGCAGAGTGAGACTGTCAGCCGCGTGAGCGCGCGGCCTGATTCGCCGAC
>DASXKI010000246.1:0-35339 GCA_036496945.1 Streptosporangiaceae bacterium
GACCTCCAGTACGCCGGCCGGTCCACAGTGGAACTGCTGCATTTCCTCGGCCGTCACGTCGCGGGCTCCCGGCTGCTGATCGTGGTGACGGTCCGGGCTGAAAACTCGGCCGACATAGCGGATGCGCTCGAGCCGATTGCCACTGCGCTGGACGTGGGCCCGCTGGACCTCGCCGCGGTGGAGCGGCTTGCACGCGACGCCGGGCAGGATGCGCTCGCCGCGGACATCCTGCAGCGCACGCGCGGTCATACGCTCTTCGTCGTCGAGGTACTAAGCGCGCTTCGCAGTGGTGATGATGGCGTGCCCGAATCGCTGCGCGGAGCGGTCCAGGCACGCGTCCGGCGGACCGGACCGCCGGTCGAGTCGCTGCTCAGGGCGGCGTCGGTGCTGGGCGCTGCCGTCGACCCGCTCAACCTCGCCGCCATGCTCGGCCTCGTGCCCGCCGCCGCGCTTGAACTCTGCGAGCAAGCGCTGGAGGCGAGGCTGCTAGTCATCAGCGGACGGCACTACGAATTCGCCAACGACCTCATCCGCGAGGTCCTGTATGCCACCACGCCGGAGCCCACCCGGCTTGCCTACCACCATCAGGCCGCCGATCTGCTGACGGCGCAGCCCGAGGTACTAGCCCGGCATGCCGCCGCGATCGGCGACTGGCCGCGGGCGGCGCGCGCCTTGCTGGTGGCGGCGATGCAGGCCATGCGCAGGTATGCAGCTTCCGATGCAGCAGCCCTGGCCACCAGTGCACTCGCCGCTGCCGAGCGTGGCGACGTTGCCGAAGTGGGGGTTCGCGCTCTGATCGCACGCGGTCGGGCATGCGAAATCGCCGGAACGCGGGTCGCAGCGTTCAGCGACTTCACCGAGGCAGCGGCCCGCGCCCGCGCGATCGGGGACCGGCGGCAGGAGATGCACGCCCTGCGCGAACTGGGCGGCGACGTACCCGTCTCGCTTGGCCAGCAAATTACGTTCTGTGAAGCGAATCTGGAGAGCGCCTTGCAGATCGCGCTGTCGCTCGGGGATCGGGCCAGCGAAGCTGACCTGCTCTCGCGGCTCGCCGTGGTGGCCACCAATCGCCTGCACCTCGATACCGCTCTTGATCTCGGCCTCCGCGCAGTAACGGCAGGTCGTGCGGCTGCAGACGACCGGGCCCTAGCCGTAGGGCTCGACGGGCTGAAATCCGCGGCCAATTCTCTAGGCGACATGCAGCGCCTGAGCATTGTGCTGGCCGAGCTCGATCCACTACTACGGCGGCAAGGCGATTTGTTCAGGCTGCAGTGGGCCGAGCTTGAGTCGGCATCGCTCGCGATCGCGCTGGCCGACTGGGAGTCGGCCGAGGCACGCGTACGGGCTGCGATCGAGACCAACCGCCGCAGCGGCTATCCACACTGGGCATCGTTGTTTGCCGCGCACCTTAGCGTGATCGCCAGGCTCCGCGGCCGCGGTGATGACGCCGTGCACCTCGGACGCAGCGCAGTCGAGCTGGCAAATCGGCACGAGCACGGCTGGTGTCGCGCTCTGACATGCGCCACGCTCAGTGCCGCGCTGTTGCTCACCGGATCCGCCACCGAAGTCACAGTCCTGCTCGAGATCGGCCTGGCAGCAGCGGAACGGGACGGCGCAGAAGGATATGTACTACGCTGCCTGGCTCCACTGGCTGAGGTGACTGGCTCGGCTGATTTGCTGGCGCGCGCGTCCGACATGCTGAACCACGCGGCTAGCAGCACGGGCGCCTGGATGCCCGGCTATGAGGTTTATCTGTCGGTCGCCAGGGCATGGCTGAGCCGACGAGAGCCTGAGCGTGCCCGGTCGGTCCTGAAGCCGCTGCTGGCCGTCGCGGCGCGGACGCCATGGATACCTCCGCTCGCCGAGGCGCTTGTCGTGGACGGCAGCGCGCTGATCCGCGCGGGCGACCGCGAGCTGGCCCAAACGCGGTTTGCCTGGGCCGCGCAGCTGGCCGCCGATCACGAGATGCCGCACGTCAGCCGTGACGCCGAGGCGGCGCTGAGCTCGCTGCTCTAAACGCCAGGGCCGTTGCAGCGCGATTGCAATGCCACTGCAACAGCCCAGCGCAGCCTTGAGGCAACCGCATGAAGGCACACTGGGAGGGCTCAGCATGGCTATCGACAACGACAAGCTCCACGAAATGCTCGGCAAGTTCGTCGGCGACCTCGGCGCGACAGTCGCCGCAGGCAGCGTCGTGATCGGGCATAACCTCGGCCTGTATAAGGCACTGGCCGGCAAGCCGGCGACGGCAGAGGAACTCGCCAGCCGCACGCATACCAACACGCGCTACGTCGCCGAGTGGCTGCGCGGCCAGGCGGCCAGCGGCTACGTCATCTACGACGCGGCGGCCGATAGCTACTCGATGACCGAAGAGCAAGCGTTCATTCTGACCGACCCGGACGGCGCCGTGTACGCTCCTGGCGCGTTCGTGCTCGCGCTCGGCGCGCTGAAGGCCGAGCCACGCATCACCGAGGCGTTCCGGACCGGTAGCGGCATGGGCTGGCACGAGCACGACGATGACGTGTTCATCGGGTGCGAGCAGTTCTTCCGGCCCGGCTACATCGCCAACCTGATCCCGTCCTGGATCCCGTCCCTGACCGGGGTGGAGGACAAGCTGCGGGCCGGCGCGGCCGTCGCCGACCTCGGCTGCGGACTCGGCGCCTCGACCATCCTGCTCGCGCAGGCGTACCCGAACTCCCGGTTCACCGGGTCGGACTACCACGATGCCTCGATCGAGCTCGCGCGCAAGCGAGCCGGGGACGCGGGCGTCGCCGATCGCGTCAACTTCGAGACCAGCTCGGCGGCCGAATTCTCCGGCACCGACTACGACCTGGTCGCCACATTCGACTGCCTGCACGACATGGGCGATCCGCTGTCAGCCGCCAGGCACGTCCGGCAGGCGCTCAAGCCAGACGGTACCTGGCTGGTTGTCGAGCCGGCCGCGGCCGACGACATCGCCGGCAACATGAACCCGGTCGGTCGTGCGTACTACAGCTTTTCCACGTTGCTGTGCGTGCCGAACGCTCTCTCGCAGCCCGGCGGCTACGCCCTTGGGGCGCAGGCTGGTGAGGCGGCGATCAGGCAGATTACGACGGATGCCGGATTCACCAGGTTCCGCCGGGCGGCCGAGACACCGTTCAACCTGGTCTATGAGGTCCGGCCGTAACCGGCTAGCCGAACGAGCCAGCAAGCGGGAACGGCCCGGCGAGCGGGACGGGTCTGCAAACGGGACGACCGGCGCGCGAGGGGTGGGGAGGGAGCTCTCGCGCGCCGGCCCCTCGTCGTCGCCAGCGACCCTGCTCCTAGGGAACCCGCTCTAGATAAGCCCGGGCCTGCCGAGCCCGCCGTTAGCGAACCTTGTCCAGCCAGGCCTCGCACGCGGAGCCGAAGGGCTCGGCACCGGCGCTAACGACTGCGAGCAGCCAGGCAGCCGCCCGTTTGGCGTGGGCGATCACGTCGGGCGGGTAGCCGAAGCGGACCTGATGCTCGGCGAACTCGTCTTCGTCGTCTATGAACACGAGCCCGTCGGCCCGCACGCGCACCACATCCAGATCCAGGTCGACCATGGTCACTACGTCCGGGCTCGTCCACTGCGGCGGCGTCGAGATGTCGCAGTACACCTCGGCCCCGCTAGGCGGATCGTTGAATACCGCCGTCCACCACTGGCCCGACGGGATGAGCTGCACCGACGGCCCCTCGTAGCGCACCGGCGGCTCGCTACCGCGCTGTGCGGTCGAGCCAGCCCGGGCGCCGAGCCAGATCCCGTGCTCGTCCTCGCCCAGGTACTGCATGGTCTGGTGCCAGTGCAGGCTGCCGTCGTACTTGGTGAATACCAGTTCCACGTCCCGACTCGTCACAGCGGCACCTTACCGACGGTCTCACGTTCGCTAGCCCAGCTGGCGCGGATCGACGCCGATGCCGCCAGCCGCGCTGCTCTCGTAGGCCGCCAGCGCGAACCGCAGCACGTCGACGGCCTGCTCGCCACTCCACATCAGCGGGCCCTCGCCTGTGCGCAGATAGCGCAGCCAGTGCCGGCCCGAATCCCGGAAACTGCTCGCCCAGTCGTCGTCGAGCGCGTGGTACCCGCGCATCTCGCCGTCGCTGTACACCTCGAGGCTGGGCTGCTGGATCCCGCGGCCGGTCACGCGGTTGACGCGCGCATAGCCCTTCGTGCCGGTGACCTCCCAGCGCTCGTCATTGGTGTAGTAGTCCGAGCGAAGGTACAGATCGGGTGCGAGGGTGATGTCCCAGACGCCGCGAACGCCGTTCTCATGCTCCCAGCCGATCATCGCGGGCGCGTCGATGTCGATGCCGGACCCGTAGGACGTCGTGCCGATCCAGGCCCGCACCTCGCGCACGGGGCCGAAAAGCCACAGGGCCGTGGACAGCTTGTGCCAGCCGTCGTCGAACACCATGATCCCGCGGCCGAGCTTCATCTGCTCCAACTGCCACTCGAAGCTGCTCCACGGCACGTCCCAGCCGCCGCTGCCGCTGCCGACCATCTTCACGTGGTAGCCGGCCACCTCCCCGATGTCCCCCGCCTCGACGACGGACTTGAGCCTGCAGATCGGCTGGTAGAACAGGTAGTTCTCCATCACGCGCAGGACCCGGTCGCTGGCCCTGGCCGTATCCAGCATCCGCTGCGCCCCCGCCAGGTCGTTGCACATCGGCTTCTGAGCGTTGACGTGCCAGCCCTGATCAAGAAGCTCAACGATGCCGTCGGCGTGCAGCGGTATCGGCAGCAGGCACTCCACCGCATCGATGTCGATGCCGCTAGCGGCCAGCTTTTCTATGGACGGGAACGTGGCCGCTTCGGGCCAGTCTCCCTGGCGCTGGTCGCGGCGCTCAGGGCTCGGATCGACCAGCGCGACGACCTCCACGTCCGGGTTGCCGGCGTACCCGCGCACATTGAGGTCGTAGATCCGGCCGAGGCCGATGAACGCGGCGCGGATCGGTCGGTCGTAGGGAACAAAGGTCACCGTGGCCGGTCTCCTCTCGGCGCCTTAGGTCGACCGAGCCGGGCACGGACCGGGACATAAAACTGCGCAGTGGCTCGGATGTTACCGATTGGGGCAGCCCTGGCGCGAGAGGCAATACTGCTGACCGACCGTCCGACGCCAGCCCGAGGCTTCCCAGCACGCTCGGCGTGAACGCCGCTTGTTTAGTTGACAGCGTTTATGTCAGCGTTGCATAATGAGGTTTGTAAACGGCGTAAACATCAGACCGGGCAAGGGGACACTCCAATGACCATCAGCTTCCAGACTCTGCACGACGCCATCGTCGCGGTGCTCGTCACCGTCGGCATCGCGGTCGCCGTGTCAATCGCGTTCGCTGCGGTTGGCACCTTCATCGAACGGGGCAAGGCCCGCGCTCGGAAGGTCGCACACGTGCACGCGAGCGCGGCTCTGGCGCAGCACCCGACCCAGACAGACGACGTGCGCGAGCTCGTGCTGCGGTAACTCGTGCCGCGCTAACCGGACGCTCCCCACCGGGAGCAGCAAGAGGGACGACGCCAGCCGGCGCCGCCCCTCTTCGTATGAGGAGGCCGCGTTAGGCTGCGGCGCCCTCGGCAGGAGCAGCGCCAGACGCGCGCCTCGCGGGCTGCTCGAATGGCAGGCCCTCTCTGTCGCCCGCGGCCCGGAATAGTACGCCGGCCCAGGTCCGGAATGGCCGCCACGGCTCGGCGATCCGCTCGACTTCGGCGGCATCGGGCGTATGCGCCAGCCCGTAATAATGCCGCATGTACCCGACCAGCCGGGGCTCGCCTGTGGCCAGCCCGTCCGTCACTCCGGTCGAACGCAGGTAGACAAGCATCGAGTACACCGGCCCGAGGCCCTTGATGCGCTGAAGCCCGGCCATCGCCTCGTCCGCCGGCAGAGCGCGCAGGACATCGGCATCCAGTCGCTCCTCGAGAGCGGCACGTGCCACGCCGTGCAGCCGACTCAGGCGGGCCTCCTCGATGCCACGGAACTCCGTGATCTCCAGCAGCCGCTCCGGCAACGGGAACGCCGGCTCAGGCTGGCCGGCCAGCTCGAAGGTAACGCCAGCCGCCTCGCACAAACGGCGGCGCAGTGCGATGGCCTGGGTGCGATGCCGCCGCTGCGACAGCACTGACCAGGCGGCGGCCTCATATGGCGAGTTGAACAGCACGGGCCGTAGGCCAGGGTTGTCGGACTGGATGCCGCCGAGCACCGGGTCTGCTCGCCCGGCCGCTAGCCAGCCAGTCACATCTGTATCGATCGACAGGATCCGGCGAATCTGGGCCTCGGCCGCACCGATCCCAGCATCACCGCTGATCTCCGCGATCAGGCTGCCGTCCGGTTGCTGCGTCAGCGTGACGCCGACGTGATGGCGAAGGTCGTCGGCCACGAACGCCAGCCGCATCACTCTGGCGTCCGGGTACGGACGCCCAGTGCTCGGCCCGAAGCCGAATGATGCCGCGGCGGCGAGTGAAAAGGGCCCGTCGATCTGCATGGTGAGCTGCGTCGTCATAGTGATCTGCCTCCCCAGGAGACGCTGAAGGGTGCGCGGCCGCGAACTGGCAGACGGTTTGGCCGCCGACGGCCACGTTCCTAGATATAGACCTGGGTGCCGACAGCGCGCGCCGCACGAGCATCCGGTCGGCCGCTTGATCGAGGAGGCAGCTTGCCTGCGATACGCTCCCGTGCCGGCCGCTGTTAATCAGCTAGTAGGCCGGAAGCTGTCGCGTCCCAGCTGCCGTAGCGCCTGCGACTCGGCGGCTCCGACCCGGATGGCGAGATCGAGGCCCTGATGGCCACCCGCCTGCGGCTGACTCGCGTACTCGTCGATATGGCTCGCGAGGTCTGCCCAGCGACCTGACGGCGGCCAAAGCGCTGTCGAGGTAGCTCAGCCGCACTCGAGGACGCCGTAGAGATACCAGCCGGGGTTGAGCGCGGGAGCGATCAGCATCTGGGACGCGCCGTGACCTGACTGGTGCAGGCTGGCTGGGTAGTCGTGCCGGAAGTAGCAGATGTAGTCGCCATGACCGCGATCGGGCTTGCAAGACTGTAGCTGGAGGTTCACCGCCTCCGATCGCATCTGCGTCAGCTCACGGTAGGACTTCGGCGTCGTCACGGCGCGCATTGCCGTGGCGTCGTTCCTGTTGTACGCACTAGCAAGGTAGGTCATGGCCGAACTAGGGGAACTGAAGCGCGGTCCGGAGTAGCCCGAGGCGGCAGGCGTCGACGGGCTGCTCGACGGGGAGGCGGCACCCGGTGAGGCAGACTGACTACTGACCGGACGAGTGGCCTTAGCCTGCCGGGCTGAAACCTCCGTCGCGGCTCGCGTGACTGCATGCGAACGGGTAGTTGCGGTTTGATCCCGTGAAGCCAGGCCGCATCCGGTTGCTGCGCTAACAAGTCCGGCGGCTAGACCGAAGAGCGCCAATCCTCGCAACGTGCTGTTCATCGTTAGTCCCTTGCATCCATAGGCCGCCACTTTGGCGTCTGATGCGATAGTGCACGCCCGGCCAGTTGTCGGCCAAGGGGAAGTCTCCCCAGGTGGGAGGGGGTCCCCATGGCCCGCGACTTGGGCAAGTACCCGCAAATCTTGGCGATTGGCCTCCGAGTTAGCTCGCGGTGGCTACTGTCCGCCACTCCGCGCGGCATGACATGATTGCCGTCATTTCAGATTATTCGGGGGCAGCAGGATCAGGAGCAGGGGCCGTGAATCGATCCAGATCGGCAGCCGAGCGCGTATTGATGCTGCTGTGGGCCGCGCTAACTGGCGAATGGGGCGCCTTTGTGTTCTGGATCGTCCTGAGCTATCGGGCTAGCACCGCAACCTGGACGTGGCTGGTCCGGCTCATCATGCTGGCGCTAGCCGCCGCTGGCACCGTTGCCGTGCTCCTGTTTTTTCGGCACATCTGGCGGCGAGCGGTTGCACGCCCATTGCCTAGCGGACCCGCGAATAGCTCGGTGCAGCAGCCAGGCTGGAAGCTAGCGCTCTTGTTCTGGGGAATGCTTGGCTTTCCTGAGCTGGCTGAAACGCTCTGGGCTAGAAGTACCCAACATCACGCGCAGCCAGCAGGCTGGCTGCTCTTCTGGATCGTGGTGCCGCTCACTTGGTCAGCGACCATAGCGCTGATGCTCCGCGTTTTGTGGCGGCGCCAGGCCGAGAACACCTAGCGCGCGCCATGCGCAGCAGGCCGGGGATGCCCATTGTGTCTCGGAGGGACCCACTCGCCATACCCGCGAGCTGGTGGTACCTAATCTAGATTGTCAACTCTGCTGACTGTCGCATGCCGGACCGCTGGCGCTTGTCGGCCAATCCGACGACCGGCCGCGCCAGGGCGCGCGGGCAAGCACAACGCCCTCGACCCTCGCCGCACCGCCCTCGTCTAGCAGGCAGCCGGCAACCGCATCGAGCTGAGTCCCCGTGGTGCAGACGTCGTCGTAGACCAGGACGAACCGGCCAGCAGTCCGGGCCGGATCGGTGACCAGCAGCGCCTCGCGCAGCTCGCTGCCGCTCACGCGCTTAGACCAGGCCTGGCCGTCGGCAGACTTCAGCGTTGGGCCGGTCTTGATGACCGCCGTGGGATCGAAGGGCCAGCAGCTGTCGGGGGCGGCTTCGGCGGCCGCGGCCAGCACCGCCTCGGTGTGCGCAAACTGCTGCCCTCCCGGCCCGACGAAGCTCGGGTTGACGACGATAAGCCCCGGCGGGTCCGCGGCCATGTGCTGCTCCAGCCACGCGAGCAGCAGTCGGCCGAGAACGACGGCCAGGCCCCGCGAGCCCCGGTACTTGTAGCTATTGACGGCGCGCCGCATCGGGCCCGTCTGGTAGGCGATCGCGTGAATCTTGCCGATGCGACGGCGCGGGCTGCGGCACAGCTCGTTCGGGCAGGCGCCGTCTGGCCGCAGACGTTGCGTGCAGACCGGGCAGGCGTCAGGGCCTGGCGGCAACAGCCGCGTACTCGCGCACGCCAGGCACCAGCGAGCTGGCCCGGTGCGGAAGTAGGCGCAGTCGTGGCAGTGGGGGAATCCGGCGGTCGGTAACTCGCCGACCGGGATCAGCTGATCAGTCATCGCGGCAAACCGTAGCGGCGGCTGCCGACAGCGCACGGCGCGCGAAGGTTGCTGCTCGCGGCGCAAGGTGGCCACCGTGGGCGGCGCGCGGGTGAGACGAACGGGAACGGGGTCGACCCCGTTCCCGCCTTGATTTGTCTTTTACCGGGGAGTCGCGCGGATCGGCTGGCCGGGCAGGGCCGCAGTCACGATGTCACCGTCGCGGACCACGAGGGCGCCGTTGACCAGGACATGTCGAATGCCGGTGGACGGTCGCGTGGGCCGCGCGTACGTCGCCTGGTCGCGCACGGTCGCGGGGTCGAAGACGACGATGTCGGCATCGGAGGCCGCCTGGAGGCGGCCCTTGCGCCGCATCGCGGGCACCCGGGCCTCCAGCAGCCGGGCCGGCAGCAGGCTGCACCGGCGAAGCGTCTCGGTCAGGCCGAGCGGACCACCAACGCCAACCGCGCTATCTGACCCGGCATCGGACGCCAGCATGCGGAGCGCGCGCGCGAAGGTTCCCGCCGTGCGCGGGTGAGTGAACGCGGTCTCAGGCAGTGGCCAGGCCATCGGATCAGGAACGGGGCCGATCCACGTCATCGGCATCGCATCGCTCGCCACGATCGCGTCCGGGAACGTCAGCGACCGCAGCATCACGGCGAGATCTGCGGGGTCGTCCTCGTTCAGGTGCCTGATGATCGCGAGACCGCCGGGGTCGGCCGCGCGCAGTTCACGCAGCCGTTCCTCGCTGGCGACCTGCTCGCCGGTCGGCGCGTACGTCAGGTCGGTGGGCCGCAGGTCGCGCTCGGGCAGCCGTTCCGGCGCGAGGAAGGCCGCCCCGATGCCCGTCATCCCTGACCCGTACGGATAGGCCTCGGTCGATACCCGCGAACCCGCCGCTCGCGCCCGGCTCACCAGGTCCTGCACCCGGTCGATATGCCGCAGCGACGTGCTGTTGATATGGCAGTAGTGCATCTGAGCCCCGGTCTCGCCGGCCGCGCGGACGATCTCCTGGGCGCCGTCGATGAGGGCGTTCGGCGCAAGCTCGATGAGGTCGCGAGCGTGCGTGAAAGTGGCGACGCCGGCCTCGGCTGCCAGGGCTGCGACCTGGAGATACTCATCGGGATCCGAGCCCGGCGCGTAGCCCACCAGCAGCCCGATGCCGATCGCGCCGTCCGCGAGATCCGCGGACAGGCGACGCAGGATCGCGCTCGCCTGGGCTGGCGATGCGGGCCCTTGCCAGGCGGGGGTAGCGATGTTGGCCAGGAAGGTGCCGAGCCTGCCGTCAGGCTCGACGCCGCCGACCGCCGCCATCCGGGCGAGCGCCCATGATGTGGCAAACCCGTAGTTGACCGGCCGGCCCTCGGCCGCCGCCTGCCGGTAGGCCGGTGCGACTGGGCTGACGCCGGCTTCCAGTTCGAGCGCCGTCGTGACGCCATCGAGAGCGCGAACCCGCAGCCCCGGGATGTCCGCCGCGTGGCTGTGCAGGTCGATGAACCCGGCTGTCACGACATGGCCGGCGACATCCAGATCAACCGCAGCCGGGGCTAGTGAGTCGCGAATCTCGGTGATGCGACCGCCCGAGATGCCGACGTCGGTGATCTCGTCCCGGCCTGTTTCGGGGTCGATGACCCGTCCGCCGCGGAGCACGATGTCGTGTGAGGTCATTCGGCAGGCACCGGTCCTTGACGTCGACGGCAAGCCGCTGGCGTGGGGGCGCCGCGACTTTTGCTGTTAGGCAGCGTAATTCGAGCAAGCCAGCGCGTACTTGCCGACCACACCGGTCTCGAACCCCTCTATGTCTCGAAGCTCGCCCGGGCGCTGGAGGCCGGCGGGCTGATCGAGCGCGTTCCGGACCCGGACGACACGCGGGCGATGCGGCTCTCGCTCACGACTGACGGGCATGCGGTCACGCTCAGCGCTGTCGCAATCGTGCGGCGGCTCATGGACCAGATGCTCGCGCCGCTCGGCGGCCTCGGGGGCTTGCAAACAAGCGCCTTTGTCCGGGAACTCACCGCGCTTCTCGATGTTCCGCTCGACCCGCAGTTCACTGACCTCAAGGAGTAGGCCATGACGACACCTGTCCCCACGCTCAGCACGCAAGTAATCGGACAGGCCGAGAGTGCGCTCGGCGCCATCCTCGATCCCCTGCTGTCGCACGCGGAGATGACGTTCAACCAGTGGCTAGTCCTCGTCATCACCTCGGCCAGCGGCGGTTCGATCAGCTGCGACGAGCTCGTCCGGCGCATCACGACCAGCAGGAAGGTCGCCGATTCGGCCGTGCTCAGCGCCGTCGACGATCTCGCTTTCGCTGGCGCTGCCGAGGTGCTGCGCTGCGCCGACGACGCGACAGTCAGCCTCACGCCCGCCGGCCAGGAACGCTTCCACCAGATCCGCAGTCAGGTCAACGAGATCACAAGCCGGCTGTTTGACCTTCCGGCCGAGGACCTCGCCACTGCCGGCCGCGTGCTGACGATCGTCACCGAGCGCGCGAATGCCGAGATCGCCAGGGCACGCGGCTGGTGGTGCTAGGCCCTACTCGAAGAGCCCGCGGATATCGTCGGCATCCAGACTGCCGCCGAAGACGTTGCCGCTGTCGATCACCGACGTGAACAACGCGGCCTTGCGCGCTTTGAGGGCCATGACCTTTTCTTCGATGGTGTCCTTGGCAATCAGCCGGTACACGACGACATTGCGGGTCTGGCCGATGCGGTGCGTCCGGTCCACGGCCTGGGCCTCGGTCGCGGGATTCCACCACGGATCAAGCAGGAAGCAGTAGTCGGCCTCAGTGAGATTCAGGCCGAATCCGCCCGCCTTCAGGCTGATCAGGAACACCGGCGCGTCGCCGTTCTTGAACCGCTGTAGCACGAGCGGCCGGTCGCGCGTCTTGCCATCCAGGTAGCAATACGGGATCCCGGCTGTGTCGAGCCGCTGGCGCGCCCGCTCCAGGAACCTGGTGAACTGGCTGAACACCAGCGCTTGGTGCCCGCCGCCGACGGCCTCGGTGAGCAGCTCCAGGAGCGTGTCGAGCTTGCTGCACGGCATGTCGTCGTGCTGCACGTCGACGAGCCCCGCGTGCAGGCTCAGCTGTCGCAGCAGGGTCAGGGACCGCAGGATGGTGAACCTGTTGGTGTCGACGTCGTCGATCAGGCCGAGGATCTTCTGCCGTTCCCGCTGAAGGTGGGTCTGGTAGAGCTTCTGATGCCTCGGGTGCAGCTCGACTTCGAGGACCTGCTCCTGCTTGGCGGGCAGGTCGGCAGCAACCTGCTCCTTGGTCCGGCGCTTCACGAGCGGCTTGATGCGGCGCCGCAGCTGGTCGAGCAGCTCGGCCTTGCCCTGCTTCTCGATAGGGCGGGCGTAGTAATCCCGGAACTTCTCCGGATGCGGGAAGAGGCCAGGAGCCGTGATCGACAGCAGCGACCAGAGCTCCATCAGGTTGTTCTCCATCGGTGTGCCGCTGATGGCCAGCTTGAACGGGGCCGGCAGACGGCGCGCGCACTGATAGATCTTGGCCTGGCGGTTCTTGGTGTACTGCGCTTCGTCGAGGATCAGTCCGGACCACGGAAGGCCGGCGTAGCTGGCGAAGTCGATGCGCAGCAGCGTGTAGGTCGTCACCACGGCGTCTGCTCCTGCAACGATCTCCGCGAGGTCCTTGCGGCGCCGGGCCATCGTATCGGTGATCACCACGACGTTCAGTCCTGGCGTGAACCTGCCCGCCTCGACGGCCCAGTTCGAGACGACACTGGTAGGCGCGCTGATGAGGAAGGGCGGGCCTGCCGGATCGTCCTCGCGTGCGTGGCTGATGAGCGCCAGCGTCTGCAGCGTCTTGCCCAGGCCCATATCGTCGGCGAGGATGCCGCCCAGCTGGTGCTGCCACAAAAAGGCGAGCCACTGGAATCCCTCGACCTGGTAGGGCCTGAGCTGCGCCGTCAGCCCGGCGGGCAACGGCACGCGGCCGGCGCCGATGGCGGGGGTGACGCCGACGCCGACGCCGTGGGCCGTGCCGGTGTCCGCTACCGAGTCCGATCCAGCGCCGGTGAATGCCAGCAGGCCGGCGACCTGGCGCTGCCAGGCGGCTGCCTGATGGCTGACCACGCCGAGCTCGGCGAGCTCAGCCCACAGCCCCGCCTGGAATCTGCTGATCCGCAGTGACTCGGCCGGCCGGTCCTGGAGTGAACGCGCCTCCTCGATGAGCCTGGCCAGCGCCTGCAAGCCCGGCTTGTCGAGGGAAAAGTAGGCGCCGCTGTCGAGCAGCAGATAGTCATCGCCGCGGCTCAGCGCGAGGAACAGCTCCCGGAACTCGACAAGCTGATCCTCGACGAAGACCATGACGCCGAGCCCAAACCAGTCGTTGTCGTCTTTCAGCTGGTCCGCGGAGATCTCGATCCGCAGCGAGTCGCCGGCCTCTCGGTACTCGGCCGGACTGCCGATGATCTCGACCTCGACGCCCGGCCGGCCTGTCAGCATCGGCAGCGTTTCCGTACTGAACCTCATGGTGTCCAGGCCCGTGAGCTGCGCGGATCGCAGGCTGCCCGGCGGCAGCTCGAGGTCAGCCAGGATGGCGCGCTCCGCCTCAAGATCCCGGTAGCCAGCCTCCATCTCCGTAGCAGGGTCCGCCAGCGCTGGCGGAACGCCCGTCGGCACCCGCAGGCGCGCGTCGCCGACCTGGTACGCCCACTCCCAGGTCACCTCCAGCTCGTGCCCGTCGCTGTACGTGGCGCCCAGCACCAGGGTGGGCGGCGAAATTGCCGGCAGGCTGTACGAACCGTCCGACGAGATGAGCGACGCGGCATGCCTCAGCCGCGGGTAGAACTGCTCACGGAACCGGCGTTCCTGTGCAACAGGGATGCTGACCGGCTGCCGGGACATCACAAGTCGCTGCAATTCGATGGGAACGGGGTTGATCAGCCTCGCCAGCCGGAACCGCCACCGGGCTGGATCGGGCTGCTGATCGGCTTCGTGTCGATCGACGTAGGCCAGGCCGTGGCCCTGCGAGCCGAGGAAGCAGACTGGCCAGATCTCGCCGCCGCTGCCGTCAACGCTGAGGACCGGGCTGATGCGCAGCGCTCCGGACGGCTCACTCCTGACCACGTCAAGCAACAGCTCGGCAGTTCCGTGCACGGGTATCGAGCCGAGCTTGCGGTACACCAACGGGAGTCCGACGGACCGCGCCTCCTCCAGCAGTGGCCACAGCTGCCGGGACTCGAATGCGCCAAGGTCGAGTAGCTTCTCGCCGCCGCCGTAGGAATAGGGCCGGTAGCCCGAGCGATCACCGGCCCGGTGCATCCAGTACAACTCTCTGAGCACGCGCAGCTGGGAGTCGGCGAGTCCGCCGACGTACGCGCGGGAGTCCAGCCTGTCCCACGTCAGCTGGCCGCCGACCCAGGAATCTAGCCTGGCGCCAGGCTGTACGACCCGCGCATTGACCGTCAGCTGCGGCGGATCCGTCGTCCGACGGCCCGGATAGCCCGCCGGGTCAGCGCTCGACAAGATCAGCTCAATCGCGACCCTGGCCGGGCCGCGGCCCACCTGGGCGGCCGCCGGCCCACCCGAAATCAGCGAGCCGAGCGACTGCTCCCACGGGACCGAGCGTGCTCGCGCGGCGGTGAGATCCTGGCCAGAAACGAGCGCCCCGGCCAAAGCGAGCGCCGCCACGTGCTTGCACTCGAAGCCGACCTCGCAGCTGCAGTAGCCGTGGTCGAGCCGCATCGGGCTGCCGGCACTGAAGTAGGCGACGGTTTCATGGAACTCGCCCCCCGCGTCCTGCACGACGCCGCGCAGGGCGCGTCTCGACGGCATCCACTCCATCCGGCGAACGACGCCGTCCTGCATCTCGCGGAATCCCGCTTCGTACGCGGCCACGCCAACAGCGTCCTCGACCGAGCCGAGGTCTATCTCGTCAAGCACCACCCGCGGCATGCGGCCGACGATAGCCCGCGATGCCGACAGTTCTGCGCACCTGAGCAGCCGCCGCCACACTGTGCCGCCACGCCGTGCCGCCTCAAGGTGCCCGCCCGCATGGACCGCCCGCACAAGACCGCCGCACTGGACCGCACTGCGGCAAAGGGACACAGCAGTCGTCGGGCACTGAGACGATAGGAAGCGTGCCAAACAAGCGTCCCGCGGCCGCCCAGTCGGGCCGGCATCTGCGCGCGGTGCCCGATGACGCCCAGGCCGCCCTGTGGGACACCAGGGAGCTCGACCGGCTGGCCCGGCTCCGCCAGCTCGCGATCGGAACCGGGGCGCCGGCCGACGCGATCCAGCTGATCGACAAGGCGGCGACCGCCGACGAGGCGATCGACACGCTGACCGAAGCCGGATTCATGCCCACCGAAGCCGAGTCGACGGAGGGCATGCTGTCCTGGTTTGCGCCGCTGCTCGAGCCGGGCTGTGAGCGACTTCAGGCCGAGATCTGCGGATCGGAGTTCATCGGGGAGCTCCGCCGGGCAGCGCCGCCCAACCTCGATGTCGCTGATGTTCTTCGCGACCTCATCGAAAGCTTCGCTGAGCAGCGGAGCCCGGAGGCGCTGGCGATGATGCGAGTCCTGACTGCGGTCGGGCCAGTCGAGCTCAGGGCCTTGGCCGCGAACGCCGCAGCTCAGATGGTGCTCGACGGGCTGGCAGACATGCCGTGGGCGGCTGGCCTCGGATCCCCGACTCCCGGTCGCTGCTTCGGCTACATCGACATCTACGGTGAGCAGCGCTCGATGGTCATGACCTTCCGCTACGGCCGCAAAGCGCACGCTCTCGTCGTGCTGATCGACTACCTCCTCGGCGGCGGAATCAAGGACTGCTACGTGGCCGATTACACCGACTCGCTGCGCGATGAGTACCGGAAGATCGGCCGGGATCCGGAGATCGTGTACAGCGACCTGGACGGCGCGGAAGCTCGAGCGATTCTCATTCATGCTCTGTCGTGTGAGCCCTGCCCGGCCGAGCCGGATCAGATCGAGGACGTTGGGGACTACATCGACTTGTTGCTCGCACGCGTCGCGGTGCTCCCTGTGGCTGCCAGCCCAGTTGATGAGGCGGGTTCAGCGAAGGCAGCACCTGGCGGCGGGCCGCAGGCACGCGCGCCCAAGAGGTCAGCCGGACCGAGGAACATCCATCGGATAAAGGTGACTTTGCGCGGGGCCAAGCCGCCGATCTGGCGAAGGTTCGAGGTGCCCTCGGACATCACTCTCCGACGTCTCCATCGAGTGATCCAGGCTGGGTTCGGCTGGCTCGACTATCACCTGCACCTCTTCGAGACGCCAGCGGGCCTGTATGGCATGCCCGACCCCGACGACGACCTCGCCATCCGCAGCGACGCCAACAAGAAGCTGTCAGCGGCCGCCGACTGGCCCGGCGACCGCATCCGGTACACCTACGACTTCGGCGACAACTGGGACCTCGACATCGTCGTCGAGGCGGTCCTGCCAGCCGAGCCAGGCTCCGCCTACCCTCGCTGCACAGGCGGCCGCCGGGCAGCGCCGCCAGAAGACTGCGGCGGCGTTTGGGGCTACGCCGACTTGCTCAACGTCCTAGCGACGCCGCAGCACGAAGAGCACGAAGCGCGGCTGTTCTGGCTCGGCATCCAGACAGCGGCCGAATACGACCCGGACGCCTTCGACCGCGATGTCGTCAACATCGACCTTGCCAGCATGTCCAAGGTGCTCATCAAGCCCTGATGGATCACGTGCGCCTGTCACAGCGGCGACATCAGTTTGAGCACCGACAACAGTTACAGCAGCGACAACTGGCCAGTGATGGCGTCAATCGCGGTGTCAGCCGCTGGGCCGATGGCGCAGCACGTCGGCGTGCCTTCGGCCACCTGAGTGCGGCCGGCATCGTGGATCACCTGCACCGGCAGCTTGGCCTCGGCGGCTTGCTCGGCGATGGCGGACAGCTCCTCTTCGCTGCCCGCCCGAAGCACGACCTTCGGCTGGCCATCCCGCAGCCAGGCCGCCAAGTCCGGCGTGCCGATGCTCGCGAGCGTCGCGGCGACGGCCGCGTGCGAGGCCTGGGCTGCGATCTTGCCGCGGCCCATTCCGAGGTCTGCACGAACGACTAGGACCAGCTTGGTCTGCATGCTGCCAAGGTAGGCGGTCGCCGCCACTCAGCCTCGGGAATGCCGATCTCGGCTTTCGTCCTGGCGCCGCCCGCGACCACCTTGCATGCGGCCACTAACAAACGGCGCCCGAAATGCCCGGTCTGCTAGGTCAAACCATGATCACCCTGGGAACGCTTGTACCTCCGGTACGAAGATTTCGTACTAGCGGTACACACGTTCGTCGCCGCCATGGTTTCCCGGCTTCCGGCGTCCATCTTGGACCGGTTTGGTCCTGGGGAAACCATGAAGGGCTCGAATTCCACGGCAAAGGGCCGAGGTCTGGGCGCGCGATGCTGAGCCCGGCCTGAATTCGCGGCGTCGTATACAGTGCGCTGATTCAGGGCACGCAAGGGCCGTGGCGTCGCGCCCGTCGGCGTCACGAATCCGCGGTCATCGTCCCTCATCCTGGCATCTAGCTCGCTCGGATCGGGTGCGGGAGACTAGCGGCACACTGAATCGCGGGAGAAAAGCGCGCGGGAGACTAATGCAATGACGACCAGCTGGGATGCCTCTTACACAGCCGAGGCACCGCCGCCGTGGGACATTGGCCGGCCTCAGCCAGCCATGGTCCGGCTGGCGGAGGCAGGCCTGCTAGCCGGCCGGGTGCTCGACGTCGGCTGCGGCACCGGCGAGCACGCCCTGCTCGCCGCCAGCCACGGCGCTGCCGCCGCTGGCGTCGATCTGTCGCCGACGGCGATCGCGCGGGCCCGCGCCAAGGCCACACAGCGCGGTCTCGACGTGCGGTTCGAGGTCGGCGACGCGCTGGACCTCGGACAGCTAGGCCTGGACTTCGACGTGATCGTCGACAGCGGCGTGTACCACGTCTTCAGCGACGAAGACCGACCTCGTTACGTCGCCAGCCTGGGCGCCGTCCTGCGCTCCGGCGGCACTGTTTATCTGATGTGCTTCTCCGACAGGCAGCCCGGCGACTTCGGGCCGCGCCGGGTGCGTCAGGACGAGCTGCGCACGTCGTTCAGCGACGGCTGGACTGTAGAGTCGATCACGGCCGACACGTTCGAGATCAACCCGATGCGCGAGGCGGCGTACGCACAAGCCTGGCTTGCCGTCGTCACCCGCAGGTGACGCGGTGCGGGCGGCTAGCTGCCGCCGGCAGGCGCAGCTCTAACTTCCGCAGCCAGGCGATGGCGCAGAGCACAAGAAAGACCACTACCAGGTCCATCTATGTCCACTCCCCCGAGTGATTTCCCAATGACCAGACGAGAACCGCAGGAGCCCCCCGAGCACACGCTGCGGCGCTTGACTGGTACCCGGCTACTAGGCGGTACAACCAGCGCAGCCGGCGAAACTAGACCGGCCAGACCTGTCCCGCCGATACTGCCGGCCACGGCCCGCCGCCCGGCGGGCATCGCCGTCGCCTGCTGCGCGGTAGTGGTCGCTGTACTCGGATCCCTCGCTGCCCACAGATCGCAGGGCAACGCGGTGGACCGGCCTGTCGACTCATGGATCCGGCAGCACCTGGCCTCGCACCAGAACCTACTGTCCGATATCGCCTATCTCGGCGGGGGTCAGATGGCGGCTGTGCTGACCGCGGTCCTGGTGCTGGCCTGCCTGGCGGCTCGCCGGGTCAACGGCGCCGTGCTGGCCCTGGTCAGCGTCGTGCTAGCTGCCGGGCTGACCGAGTACGTGCTCAAGCCGCTCGTGCACGAGACGATTGGCGGCTCGCTCACCTACCCGAGCGGGCATATGGCGAGCCTGTCCGCGATCTTCGGCGCCGCCGGGGTGCTGATGCTTGACCCACCGCGCTGGCGGCCGCGGCCTGGTGTGCGACTGCTGCTGACGATCGGCCTGGTCGCCGTGGGCTGCATCGTGGCCGTCGCGCTCGTCGGACTGAACTACCACTACTTCACTGACACCATCGCGGGCGTGGCATGGGGCGCTTGTGTAGTGCTGACGACCGCGTTCCTGCTTGATGGTGCCGGAGTGCGACGCTGGCTGGGGACGGCCCGCCTCCCCTGGCGCAGGGTTTCCTGACCCTAAGGTCGGTCCATGCAGACATGGGACGCCATCACCGCTCGCCGTAACGTTCGCACCTTCCAGGACCGGGCCATCCCGGCCGCCGACCTCGACCGGGTCCTGGAGGCCGGCCGCCGATCACCGTCGTCGCAGAACTGGCAGCCATGGGACTTTGTCGTCGTCACCGACAGGGCGCAGCTGCGCGAGCTGTCCGGCGTGTTCTACGGCGCTCATCACGTCGCGAGCTCAGCAGCCACGATCGCCGTCGTCGCGCCGGTCGCGGACAACGAGTTCCATCGCGCTCAGTTCGACCTGGGTCAGGCGACGATGAGCATGGCACTAGCGGCCGCTGACCTTGGCATCGGCACGTGCCATGCGGGAGTCGCCGACATGGGCCTCGCGCGGCGGGTGCTCGGCCTCCCCGAGGATCGCCCATGGGTGCTGCTGATGTCACTCGGTTACCCGGCTGACCGGCCGCTCACGCCCGTCAGGGACCCGAAGCGGCGGCCCTTCGACGAGGTCGTGCATCGAGGCCGCTGGTAAGCCAAACCCGCCCCGCTGATTACCCGGCGCACATGATCGGCTACCGTAAGTAGGAAGAACGTGGCAAAACAGCCTGACTAACAGGCGGGTGCGCCATGAAACTGGCCCTTGCCGCACTGGCCGGGACAGCGGTCCTGGGCCTTGCAGCGTGCACGACCGTGACGACGCAGGCGCCGACATCCCCGGCGCCATCATCGGCTCCCTCATCGCGCGCGGCGTCGCCCGCGCCAGGCACGCCCGCACCTGCCCCGAGCACGCCGGCCCCCAGCACTCATGCGCCAGGGACAACCCCTCCTGCGAGCACGGGTCCGACGGGCGCGAACACGCAGCAGGCCACGCCGCCCGGGACCCCGGCCGGTGTGCCGAACGTCACCGACCCGTGGGCCGTTGTCTCGGCTTACTACGGCGACATCGAGTCGGGGAACTATACGGAGGCGTGGGCGCTGCTGAGCTCGGGCGCCACGACGGGCCAGACCTACCAGCAGTTCGTGAACGGATTCGCATGTACGGGCTCGCAGGCCGTGACCGAGGTAGGCGAGTCAGGTGACCAGGTGACGTTCAACCTCGACGCGGCGAACTCCTGCACTGGCCAGGTCCAGCACTTCACCGGCACGGACACTGTCCAGAACGGCGAGATCGTCGCGGCGCAGGTCGTCCAGACGGGCTGACCCCGCCAAACCCCACCGCCGTCGGGCCGCGGTAATCATGAGACGCCGAGCACGGGTAGGCCTCCTGCGGCGCTGTCATCCCGGAGCACGCGCCGCGCCTGCCACAGGCGCATCATCCTCTCCATGACCTGCCCTGTAGTGACGCCAAATGCGCCGCATGATGACGCCATAAGGGCGATGATGATTTTGCGTGCGAGGCGTGGAACCCGGGGGCGGGAGCAGCAGTGACAGATGAAACTCCAGCCGCTCAGGATCTTGACGACGCCAGAGTGCTCAACCTCGTGCGCGCGGGGGACGCTAACGCATTCGGACTCCTGTACCAGCGGCACGAGCAGGCGGCCCGACGGCTGGCCCGCGAACTGGTCGTGTCGCCGGCCGAGGTCGATGACGTCGTAGCCGAGACGTTCGCGCGCCTACTCGATGTGACGCAGCGCGGCGGCGGGCCGTCGGACGCGTTCCGGCCCTACGTGCTGACCGCTGTGCGGCGCGTCTGCTACGACCGGCTCTCTGCTCAGCGCGGGCAGAACCGGGCGGCCGAGCTGGCGATGCCCGACCCTGGCGACCCGTTCGTCGACACCGCCGTGGCCAGCCTGGACAGGTCGCTGATCGCGCGGGCGTTCCTGTCCCTGCCGGAGCGCTGGAGCGCGGTGCTGTGGCACGCCGACATCGAGCGGGGGAGCCTGTCTGAGGTAACGGCCATATTCGGGCTCACGCGCAACGGCGTCTCTGCGTTGCGCCAGCACGCCAAGGATGGCCTGCGGCAGGCGTATCTGCAGATGTACATATCCCGGCTTACGCGGCCGGAGTGCGAGTCGGTTTCCGAGCAGCTCAGCGCCTTCGTCCGCGACGCGCTGCCCGGCCGGGAGACCACCATCGTCTCGGCGCATTTGAGCCAGTGCGAGGAGTGCCAGGCCGTCTGCACCGAACTAGCCGACGTCGACACCGCGCTGCGCGACGTCGTGGCACCGATCTTCCTCGGCAGCGCCGCAGCTCCGTATCTGGCGAGCGCCGTGCACGGCGCCGCGGCGGCGGGCGCGGTGATGCCCGTGATCGCTGGCGCTCATGGCGGGGCCGGCGGCTTGGCGGCTGGCGCAAGTACCGGCGGTTCGGGCGCTGGGGCCAGCGCAGGTGGCTCGGGTGCTGGCGCAGGCGCAGGTGGCGGCTTCATTGCCAGCGCCATGGCCGGCGCGACTGCCGCAGGTGCAGGCGGAGACCTGGTTCGCAGTTCGGCCGGTCCGGTCACCGGCAGCTCGGCAACAAGCTGGGGGCCAGGTAGCCCTACCGCATTCGGTCCCGGAGGACTGCTCGGCGCGTCACCTGCGCGGCATGGTCCTCGTCCGCTGCGGTGGCTGGCCGCGGGCACCGGCATCGTGGTCGCGGTGTTCGCGATCGCTTTCGCCGTCCTACTGACGGGCAGCAGCGCACCGGGCTCGCCGGCCGGACCCGCGCGTCACCAGCCGCAAGCTGCGGCGAGGCTGTCACCGGCCAGCATTGCCACATCCAGCCAGCCGAAGGCCCGGAGAAAGACCCCGGCGCGTGCTGCGTCGCATTCGCCCAGCGCCGCCGCATCGCCTCCGGCCAGTCCGAAGCCGCAGCCTGCGGTCTCGCCTCCGTCAGTGGACCGGTCGCCATCGGTTCAGCTGGCAGCCACCGTCAACGTGAACGGCGGGCACTATGGCGACCATGTCGTCTTCCAGGTGATGGACGCCGGCTCGGCTGCGACAGGGCAACTGACAGCCACGATCACGCTGCCCGGCGGAGCCTCGATGACGACAGGCGGAGACGGCGGAGGGCAGGACCGGACGGCAACGGACGGGGGCTCCAGCTGGAGCTGCCAGCCGACCTCGACGGGCGCGATCTGCACGCACCATGGCATATCGGCTGGGGGACAGACCTGGGGCACGATTTTCATCACGCTCAGCGGCACCGCGGCGTGCGGCCAGCCGGTCCAGCTCACGGCCGGGAGCGGATCAGCCTCCGCGAGCGCGCAGTCGCCGTCGGGCATCGCCTGCTAGCCGAGCCGCCTGCTCCTCCTGCCAAGTGCCGTCAGCGGGGTTTAGTCAGCCTTCGCGCCGGGTGCCGCGGCGACCATGGGCCGGGGCCACGGCTCAGGCAAGCTAGCGGGATACGGCTCAGGCACTCCAGATTGGGAGGGAGAACGGGATGACCCCACGACCTCCGCTGGCCCAGCAACTGGATCTGCAGCCGCATCCAGAGGGCGGCTGGTTCCGGGAAACATGGCGGTCGCCGGTCAGCTTCGCCCCAGAGGGCTACCAGGGGACCCGCAGCGCCGCGACCGCCATCTACTTCCTGCTGCATCCGGGAGAACAGTCGCGCTGGCACGTCGTGCGATCGGATGAGCTGTGGTTCTGGCACAGCGGCGGGCCGCTCACGCTGCGCCTGGGGGGCCACGGGGCTGAGCCGCAGGAGACGGCGGCCCTGTTTCTCGGCCCCGATGTCACGGCCGGCCAGCACCCGCAGGCGCTCGTGCCAGGAGGCAGCTGGCAGCGCGCTGCTCCCGCCTCCGACGAGGCCGTGCTGGTCAGCTGCGTCGTGGCGCCGGGCTTCGACTTTGCCGACTTCCGCCTTGCGTGAGACCGCGGGCCAGAAGCCGGGATCCCAGACTGCCGAGTGACTGACCAGCGACCGACTGACCAGCGACCGACTGACCAGCGGCGAGATCCGGGATCTTAGGCCCGACGCCGTTCGTTGTCCGAGGTGAAGCGCTGCCGAAGGTCGCCAGTCGAGCTATGACTTGATAACCACCCGATCCCGACGTACGCTGTCGATATATCGTGAGCGTATCGCGAGAGGTGGCGGTTAACGATGGCGGCGGGAGCGGCCTGGGGCACGTGTGGCGTCCAGCCAGGCCTGTCTGACCTGCTGAGCTGCGTGCGTGACGTGCTCGGCCAGATCGGGCGCGGTGCGTCAGCCAAGACTGAGGCACCTGAACGTCACGGGCCCTGGGAACGTAGCTTCGGCGGACGCAAGGGCCCTGGTCACTGGGGCGGTGGTTTCGTCGGCCCGAAGGGCGGCTGGTGGCCGCCGCCGCCGGCGCCGGCTGGACCGAAGGCCAGTCGCGGCGACGTGCGCGCCGCGATCCTGGCCTTGCTGAGCGAGGGCCCGCGCAACGGCTACCAGATCATGTCCGAGATCGAGGAGCGCAGCGGCGGTGCGTGGCGGCCGAGCCCAGGCGCGGTCTACCCGGCACTCTCCCAGCTCGCCGACGAGGGTCTCATCGCTCCCGAGGAGTCCGGCAGCAAGCGAAAGTTCAGCCTGACCGACGCCGGCCGCACGTACGTGACCGAGAATCCCGAGATGGCCCGCGGCGCATGGGAGTCGTCGGCGCAGCAAGAAGCATGGCAGGTGCCTGGCCTGTTCGCTGAGGCTGCGAGACTGGGCAGCGGGATCATGCAGCTCGCCCGGGCCGGGTCGCCGGATCAAATCCGGGCAGCCGAGCGTTTGCTCGAACGGACCCGACGCGAGCTGTACCGAATCCTCGCCGACGAGGCGGCGCCGGCCGACGAGCAGGAACTCGACGAGCAGGACCTCTAGTAGGCAAGTGAGGCAGGGGCAAATGTACGAAAACATCCGGGTGTCAGATGCCGACCGCGACCGCATCGCTGAGCGACTGCGCGAGCACTTCGCCGATGGCAGGCTCACCTCAGACGAGCTAGACGAGCGAGTCTCGGCAGCTCTCAGCGCGAAGACCTACGGAGACCTGCGCGCCATCATGACCGACCTGCCCGAGCCGGAGCTCGTCGGTCCGATGGGCGCCATGGGGTCAGCGGGGCCTAGGGCGTCGCTGGGACCGCAGGACGCCTGGGGATCACCCTGGGTCGCGCCCGGGCGGCCGATGACGGCCTACCGCCGCGGACCGCGATTCCTGCCGTTTGTGCTCATCGGGCTAGTCTTCGCGCTGGCAGTCCCTGGCGGGGCCTTCGTCTTCTCGGCGTTGCTCCAGCTGGCGCTGGTGTTCGTGCTCGTGATGTGCGTCACGGGCGTCTTCGCGGGGGCCCGGTTCCGGCGCCACGTGCGGCGCTACGGGCAGTCGGTTAGCCGCGGGCCCGAGCATCACCACGAGTGGCGGCGCTAGAGTCCTGAGGGCGGGGACGGATGAAGGCCCCGTTCCCGTCCGTTTGATGGTCTTATGACCGCCAGTCAAGCCGCGGGGCGCCGACTACTCCCCCGAGACCGGGCCCGACTGCCCAGTTGACGGGGCCTCGCCGGCGACCTCGGCCATCGACCGGGGGAACCTCGCCGGCGCGAAGCTCATCGCTCCGGCCGGCACCATCCACGGCAGCGCGATGATCCGGTACTTGCCAGCCTGGACGGCGGGATCGCGCTCCTTGAGGTCCAGTGCCTCTTCGGGCCCGACGTTGAGGATAGACAGGCCGCGGAACGCCGACGTCCGGTCCAGCAGCGGCCCCGCGACCAGCAAGTGACCGCTCGCGTGCAGGTCGGCGAGGTGCGCCATGTGCGCATCCTGGAGTGCGTCTTCTTGCTCCTGAGTGAAGTTCGGCGCGTCATCGCGCAGCACGAGCAAGGTCATCGTGAACCGGTCGAAGTCCATGCAGGAGATCCTATTCAGACCGGGAACGGGGCCGTCCCCGCTCGCCTCGGCCCGCCAGTCCGCCGCCTGGTGTGCCGTCCGCGCCACCGCCGACCTTCAGGTCCGGCGAGCTGAACTCACGATGCTCATTGCCGCGTCGACCGTGCCTTCGAGTCGCTTGCTGTGCGCGCCGCGCCAGTACACCTTGCCGCAGGACTGGCAGCGGGCGAACGCCTGGTAGGTGCGCCTGGTACCGGGCTGGAGCTGTGAGTCAACGTCCGCCTTCCGCGCCGGGACCACTAGGCCGTTGCAGACGGTACACCGCGTCCACGGCGTGAGCGGCGGAGCGAACCTGTCGATGACGTCGGCGAACTGCGCATCGGTGCCGGCACCGCGGACGTAGGCGCCGAGCCACAGCTTGCGGCGGCGCAGCAGGCCGCGATCCTGGGTGAGGAGCACGCGGCGGTCAGCGTTGGCCTCCTCGATCAGGTCGTCATCGTCGGCGTCGCGGCGGTAGGCGGTGTCGATGCCGAGCAGGCGAAGGCGCCGGGCGAGGGTGCCGAGGTGAACGTCGAGGAGGAACCGTGCGTCGTCCAGCCGCTGCGGTCGCGGCACGGGCATGACCTGCACGGTGTCGCCGCCGCGTGGCCGGTAGCTGCGCTCGGCCGCTTGGCCGTTAACAAGGACGGCGCCGACCTCGGTCAGCGGCACGCCGATCGACTCGACGACGTGGCCCAGGGTGGAGACGCCATCGCAGGTCACCGGGACGGGCTGGGCGCGCCGGTTCGGTCGCAAGAACAGCACAAGCTCGTCAGCTACCACGACGTGCGCTTGGGGTGCGGCCATGTTTCTACCATGCCCGGATTCACCGGCCTATCGCTGCTACGGGGTTACAGGCTGATCAGCACGATGCCCGTCGCGATCACCACGGCCGCGGCGACACGGCGCCTGCCGAATGCCTCGCCGAGTGCGGCCACCCCGATTAGCGCGGCGAACACCACGCTTGTCTCCCGGATCGCAGCGACCTCGGCGAGCGGCGCCTGAGTCTGCGCCCACAAGACGATGCCGTAGGCGAGGACGCAGAGGATGCCGGCGAGCAGGCCCCGGCTCATCGTGCTCGTGACTCGCCACGCGCTCGCGGGCCGGCGGACCGCCGCCGTTACGGTCAGCGCGGGGCCCTGCAGCAGGAACAGCAGCGCCACATACGCCCACGGGTCGTGCGCGCGGCGGACGCCGAGCCCGTCCACGATCGTGTACGCCGCGATCGTCAGCCCGGTCAGGATCGCCGCGCCCACGGCTGGCAGATCCTGACGACTCAGCCGGCCGGCCGAGAACGCCAGGCTTATCAGCCCCACCGCCAGCGTCACGACGCCGAGCAGGGCCGCGGCACTCAGGTGCTCGTTTGCCAGGAAGTACGCGCCGACCGCGACGACCAGCGGCGACGTGCCGCGGGCGATGGGATACGTCTGACTGAACGCGCCGAGCCGGTAAGAGTTCATCAGCGCCAGGTCATAGCCGACGTGGATGACGGCCGAGGTGATCGCGAAGCCGATCGCCGCGCGGTAGGGCAGCCCGGTCACGACGAGCCCGAGTCCGCCGCCGACGGTCGAGGCGACGCCGATCCAGGCGAACGCCATCAGCCGGTCGTCGACCTGCTTGGCGATCGCGTTCCAGGTCGCGTGCAAGGCCCCGGCGCCGATGACGATCACGACGACAAGCGGGGTCAGGTGCGCCTGGGTCGTCACACCTCCATTCTGCCTGCTAGCCCCGTCCGCGTCGCCGCCAAAGACGGCGCGCCCGAGCGCCGGCGTAACGCCCTGTTCCACCCCGGCCCGATAGGTTCCACCCCTGCCCGACCGGGCATGAGCTGACTACTGTGGCCCGGCCGCTGCCTGACGGTCGCGGTAGCGGCGGACCTTCGCGATAGTGCCGCAGGCGCGCCCGTCGGGGCCGCCCGCATACATGAGGCACCAGCGCTTGCCGCCGTTGCGAGTGTTGTCGTAGAAGACCCAGCGGCAGTCCGGGCAAGCCTTCAGTCGCTTCCAGGTACCGGCACTGATCGCCGACAGCACCGTGGCAAGGATGTCGCCAGCCGGGCCTGCGGCGTGACGGTAGGAGAGCGACTTGTCCTCGACCACCGGCCGGATGCCCGTCCGCTCGATCCAGCCGTTCAGTGCACAGGCGTCGCCGGATTCGACGACGCTCCTGACGTCGTCTCGGAGATCGCGGACGACAGCTGCCTCGCGCGGCCGCCAGCCCTGCTCACGGGCGAAGTCGTCGAAGTTGTCCGTCGGCTGGCGCGAGTCGTTCGGGATCAGCCAGCTGTTCAGCAGCGACCGGACTGGCTCCAGGTCTCCCGGCGCGATCTGACCGTGGGCTGCTGACGCCGAACTTGTAACCACTGAATGAGTATAGCGGTTGCACATCACGCCGCACATCGGTAACTTGCTAACTCAATGACTGGTTACCGAGTGCCCACTGAAGGCCGCGGGGATTGCGAGGCGGACGGCATGGCGACCGATGTCGGATGGAGGGCCATTCAGTGGCCTGGGCTGGAGCACGTGATCGTGTCGGCCGAGGCGACCGACTGGCACGCTCACGGTCGCGTGATCATGGCCGAGGAAGGGCTGGCGAGCGTCGAGTACGAGCTCCGATGCGATGCAGGTTTCCGCGTCGCGGCGCTGACGATCAGCGTCAGCAAGTCAGGCGGCGGGGCACGCCTGGTGCTCGCGGCTGACGGCGACGGTCACTGGCAGGCAAACGACCACGCCCGGCCAGACCTCGACGGCTGCATCGACCTCGACATCAACTGCACGCCGCTGACGAACACGCTGCCGATCCGCCGGCTGGACTGGTCCGCCGGGCAAGCGCACGACCTGGACGTCGTCTACATCAGCGTGCCCGACCTCGGCGTGCGCCGGGTCCGGCAGCGCTACACGCTGCTTGCGCGCGGCGCAGGCGTGGAGCCCGACGCAGGCGAGAAGCCCAACGCAGGCGAGGAGGCCGACGCAGGCGAGGAGCCCGGCCAGCGCGTCTTTCGCTATGAATCGGGCTCGTTCCGCGCCGATCTGCGCGTAGATGGTCATGGCCTGGTGCTCGATTACCCGGGCATCTGGGAGCGGATCGGTGCTCCGGCGTGAGAGCGCGCGAACTGGCCGCGGCGGACGTGACGCTGCTGCCTGGCCTCGCCGCGACCGGGCCATACCCGGCGTGGCGGGAGCACCTCATGACGTTCGGCCAGTTCGTCGGGGTCTGGGATATGGACGTGCGGTACTTCGACCCGGCTGGCTGCTGCACCTATCACGGCGCCCCCTGGTGGCGCAATCAGCAGATGCTCGGGACGCGCAGGCGCTGACGGCCAGATCGGCGACTTAGCCAAGTGGCCGTGATCATCGCCGGTGGACCACATCCTGATATACCGGAACCATGCCCGCCGACCCGATCGCCGCCTCGATGCGAGCGGCCGCTGCCGACCTGCTGACGGCCCTCGACGATAGCCAGCGCGAGCTCGCGGCGCTGCCGTTCGGCGATGAGCAATTGCGACGGTGGCTGGAGTACCGGCCGGAGCCGCGGCCCGGCGCTTGCCTCGCGCTGCTGTCCCCCGCCGGCCGCAAGGCGGCGTACCGGCTGCTGGCCACGGCGCTGAGTGAGCACGCATTTGCGCAGACCATGGTGATCGTGGCCCTGGAGGAAGTTCTCGATCTACGGGAACGGGGTCGTGTCGGCCGGCACAGCGGCGACTACTGGGTGTGCGTGTTCGGCGACCCCGCCGCGGACGAGCCGTGGTCGTGGCGGTTCGAGGGTCATCACGTCTCGGTGACCATGACCGTGCTGGGCGACGAGGTGTCGCCCGCGCCTGTCTTCTTCGGGGCCAACCCTGCCTGCGTTAGCTACGCAGGGCGGCCGGTGTCGCGGCCGCTCGCCCCGGAGGAAGACCTGGCCCGCGACCTGCTGGATGCGCTCGGGCCGGCCGGGCTGTCGATGGCTGTCGTGGCCGACCAGGCGCCCTACGACATCCGCTCGGCGACATCGCCGCGCGCGCAGCCGGTGCTGGAGCCGCGCGGGATCGCCGCGTCGGCGCTGGGCCCGACGGCGCGCGCCGTGCTCGACCAGCTCGTCGGCTTGTATCTCGACCGGCTGGTCCCCGAGCTCGCTGCCCGGGAGGCTGCGCGCGTCGCCGGCGGCGAGCTGCACTTCGCGTGGGAAGGGCCGCTGACACCGGGGACACGGCACTATTACCGCGTGCAGGGCGACGACCTGCTGATCGAGTACGACAACACCAGCGATGGCAGCGGCCACGCGCACACGGTCCTGCGGCGGCCGCGCAGCGACTTCGGCGACGACATACTCGCCGCCCACTATCGCGAAGCCCACATCGCGACGAGCTGATCGATCGCTCAGCG
The DNA here is from genome assembly GCA_036496945.1 of Streptosporangiaceae bacterium. Classification (GTDB taxonomy): domain Bacteria; phylum Actinomycetota; class Actinomycetes; order Streptosporangiales; family Streptosporangiaceae; genus JAJYUU01. The sequence continues at coordinate 29,256 of DASXKI010000246.1, forward strand.
GACGCGCTTGCCTGCGCACAGCGGGCGAGGCGCAGACTTGTCTTAGGCGACTACTGCGCGTGGACGGCACCGTGCTGGCCGCAAGAGGGCTGGCCGCAAGAGGGCTGGCCGCAAGAGGGGGAATCAGTTATGGCTGTCAAGGATCCCTTCCTGGAAGGCGCCTTCGCGCCGGTGACCGAGGAGATCACGGCATTCGACCTGCCGGTTACGGGCCGTGTGCCTGCCGAGCTGACCGGGCGCTACCTGCGGAACGGGCCGAATCCGATGGGACTGGACGACCCGAATCATCACTGGTTCCTCGGCGACGGGATGGTGCATGGCGTCCGACTACGCGACGGACGGGCGGAGTGGTACCGCAACCGGTGGGTCCGGTCCCGTGTTGTCGCCGAGGCACGCGGCGAGAAGTGGGCTGGCGGTCCGGTCCACGACGGTATGGACTTCGCTGCCAACACGCACATCATCGGCGTGGGCGGTCGCACCCTGGCCACGGTCGAGGCGGGTGCGCTGCCCTATGAGCTCACCGACGAGCTGGACACTGTCGGCCCATGCGACTTCGGCGGCACCCTGCCCGGCGGATTCGCAGCGCACACGAAGGGCGACCCGGTGACTGGCGACCTGCACGCGATCGCCTACTACTGGGCCTGGCCGTACGTGCAGCACATCGTCATCGGCAGTGCCGGCGAGGTCACGAGCACTACGAACATCCCGGTGGCCGACGGCCCGATGATGCACGACTTCGCGCTGACCAGCCAGTACATCGTGCTGTTCGACCTGCCGGTCACTTTCAGCATGGATGCCGCCGCAGCCGGGCGGCGGCTCCCTTACACCTGGAACCCCGAGCATCAGGCCCGGGTCGGCTTGCTGCCCCGCTCCGGCACCGTCGGCGACATCCGCTGGTTCGAGGTGGATCCCTGTTGGGTGTTCCACACGCTCAACGCCTACGACGATGACGGCCGCGTTGTCGTCGATCTGTGCCGGTACGACGGCGCCTACGACGTCTCGGTCCTGGACGGGCGCGGTCCGCTGACGCTGGACCGGTGGATCATCGACCCCGTAGCCGGGAAGGTCACCCAACAGCGCATCGACGGCCGCGCGCAGGAGTTCCCGCGCATCGACGAGCGGATCACCGGCAGACCGCACCGCTACGGCTACAGCGCCGTCATCGGCGAGGTCAGCCGGGCTACCGTCACGGCTGGCGGCGATTTTGCCGACGACGCGTTCGCCAACGCGCTGCTCAAACACGACCTGGTCCACGGCACGGCCGAAGCACATGACTTCGGCCGGGACGCCACCGCGGGCGAGGCGGTGTTCGCTCCGGCGGCGCCCGACGGCGCCGAGGACGACGGCTACGTCATGGCGTTCGTGCACAACCCTGACCGCGGCGCCGCTGACCTGATCATCCTCGCGGCGCAGGACTTCGCCGGCGAACCGGTCGCCCGCGTCCACCTGCCGGCCAGGATCCCGCTCGGCTTCCACGGCAGCTGGATAGCCGACCGCTGAGCACAGCACGACACGACACTGCAGGCCAGTGGCCCGCTGGGCTGGTCGCCGCCGCCACCCAACCGGTCCGCGGGTCGCCGCTGCCACCCAACCGGTCCGCAGGTCGCCGCTGCCACCCGACCGGTCCGCAGGTCGCCGCTGCCACCCGACCGGTCCGCGGGCGGCCCGGGGCACTAGCCCCGCGGCGGCAGGGCGGCCTCGATGAGATGCGGACCGGGCTCGGCCAGCGCTTTGCCGAGCTGAGCGGCGAACTCCGCTATTGTCGCCGCCCGGCTGGCCGGAACGCCCATGCCCGCGGCTAGCGCCGTGAAATCGATGTCGGGCCGGGACAGGTCCAGCAGGTCGCGGGCGGTCGTGCCGGTCACAGGCGCACCCGTGCGCTCGAGTTCCATGGCCAGAATCGCGTACGCACGATTACTAAAAATGACGGTCGTGATGTCGAGTCCCTCGCGCGCATGCGTCCACAACGCCGAGATCGTGTACATGGCGCTGCCGTCCGCCTCCAGCGCGAGGACGGGCCGGTCCGGGCAAGCGATGGCCGCGCCGGTCGCGAGCGGGAGTCCCTGGCCGATGGCGCCGCCGGTGAGGCTGAGCCAGTCGTGCGGCGGCGCGCCAGCGGTGGCACCGGACAGCCAGAGCCCTGAGGTGTTCGCCTCATCGCAGACGATCGCGCCCTCGGGCAGCAGCGCGCCGATGACCGCGGCGGCGGCCTCGGCTGTGAGTTTGCCGTCCGCGGGCAGGTCGGGCCGCGCCGCTGCTGCCAGGGCCGGCAGGGCGTCTGGCGCGACGCGATCGGCCAGGGCGGCCAGTGCACCCGGCACGTCGTCGCCGGGCTCGGCCAGCACCTGTACATGGCAGCCGGGCGGCAGCGGCGTACTGGGCTTGCCGGGATAGGCGAAAAACGAGGCCGGCGAGCTCGCCCCGGCCAAGATCAGGTGAGCCGTGTCGGCCAGCTGGCTGGCGGCGAACTCGACCAGGTAGGCAAGGCGGTCGACGTTCGGGATGCCCGCGCCCCGCTCGTGGCGCGCCGGGAACGTCTCGGCCAGCACCCGCGCGCCCGTCGCCGCGGCGATCCGGCTGGCGGCCTCAAGCGACGAACGCCGCAGGCCGGTACCGCCGAGCAAGATCGTGCACCGCTCCCCGCCGGCGCCCACACCCCGCAGCGCGCCCACCGCGCGCGCGATCTGCCGGTGCGGCACCGGCGATGGCGACCGCAACGGGAAGAGCGCCAGCACCACCGGCTCGGCGCCGTCGGTCCAGGTCACGTCAGCCGGCAAGATCAGCGTGGCGACCTGGCCGGGCGGCCGCAGCGCCGCCGCGACCGCCTCGGCTGCGTCCGCCGGGGCATCTGAGCTGCGAGCGCTTCGGCGCACCCACCCGGACACCGATCCGGCGAGCGCGTCGATGTCAGACTCCAGCGGCGCGTCGAACCGCTTGTGGTACGTCGCATGATCGCCGACCACTGTCAGCAGCGGCGTGTGCGCGCGGCGGGCGTTGTGCAAGTTGGCGAGCCCGTTCGCCAGGCCGGGTCCCAGGTGCAGCAGGGCCGCCGCCGGCTGTCCGGTCATGCGGCCGAAGCCGTCAGCCGCTCCGGTCGCGACCCCCTCGAACAAGCACAGGACGCCGCGCATCTCGGGCACCGCGTCCAGCGCGGCGACGAAGTGCATCTCCGAGGTACCCGGGTTGGCGAAGCACGTCGTCACGCCGCAGTCGACCAGCGTACGGACGACCGCCTCAGCTCCGTTCATGTCGTCACTCCTCGTGCTGGGCGCGATCCGGGCGCAGGGCGTCGGGTAGGCGGTCACTCGCTGGATGCGCGGTCCGGCGGGAACCCGCCGGTGGCGATCGGACCCCAGCGGTCGATCGTGATCCGGATCAGCGACTTGCCCTGGTGGCGCATCGCCTGCCGGTACTCGTCCCAGTCCGGATGCTCGCCCGCGATGCAGCGGAAGTACTCCACCAGTGCGTCCTCTGCCTCGGCCGTGGGCATGTCCAGCACCTCCGCGGCGCCATCCACCTGGACGTACGGACCGTCCCACTCGTCGGAGTGCACAAGCACGGAGACGGCCGCGTCCCGCCGGGCGTTGATGGCCTTCACCCGGTCCGGGTAGGTCGAGATGACGATGCGGCCGAGGTCGTCGACGCCCGCCGTCACCGGCGAGATCTGGGGCCGGCCATCGCGCCGGGTCGTCACCAGGCTGACCCGATGCCGCGTCCGGACGAAGTCGATGAGCTGGTCCCGGCCGACCCGGTCGGCGGTGGCGATTTTCGGCATGGTCTGACTATAGAGACGCGCCTTGGCCTGGTTCCGAGCCGATGTCACGGCTGCATGTCCATCCACCAACACGCCGTTCGTCGTGCCGGTAAAGACGCGCTCGGCGGCCACGCCGGGCGAGCACATGCGGAGGTGTGCCATGACGGACGCGACAGGCGCGACAGTTGAGATCGAGATGGTCGTGGATAAGGATCCCGGCAAGATGTGGGATCTCGTCACCGACGTTAGCCGCATCGGCGACTGGAGCCCGGAGTGCACCGGCGCTGCCTGGCTCGACGGCGGGCAACCGGAACGGGGTGCCAGATTCGCTGGCCGCAATGAGTTCTCCGGCGGGTTCTCATCGGCTGTGACATGCGTGGTTACCGAGGCGCAGCGACCTGCAGTCTTCGAGTGGATCGTGCTCGACCCGACGCAGAACCCCGCGCGCCCGGGCTCGATCTGGCGGTACGAACTTGTCCGGAGCGATTCGCCCGGCCAGACGAGGGTCCGGCATCGGTTCGTGCACGGCTGCGGGCTGACCGGGCTGAGCAGGGCGATGCTCGAGAGCCCCGACGAGGCCGGCGCCATCCTGGCCGACCGGCTGGACATGCTGCGTCGGCACATGACCATCACGCTCGAGGGCATGGCCGCAAGCTGACGTGAGGGAGACGGCCAGCGCGACAACCGCAGGGATCGCGAGCAGCCAGCCGCAATATGCGAGCATTCCGGTGACCGCCAGCGCGGCGGGAATGGCTGCCGTCCTTGCACTGCCGCGCAGGACGATGACGGCGGCGACCATGGCCGCCAGGTAGACGGCCAGGAACAGAGTCGTCGGCACCGCGACCAGCCAGGTCGTGGTCACCAGGCCAGCTCCATACAGCGTGATGAGCAGCAGGCCGGCACTGGCGATCGCGGCCAGGAACCCGAGCTGCGGTCCCCGCCGGGCATTGTTCCGCTCGCTCGTTGACCTCTCATGGTTTCCCCGGATTCCGCGCGACTCTTGTGCTGGTTTGTCCCCGGGAAAACCATGAAACGTGGCCGCGTCGGGTGAGCCGGCCGCGCGGGGCCGACGGATCAGCTCTCGCGCCATGGCGGCAGCACCGGTGACGTAGGCGTTGGTCGTGCCGAGCGTCAGCACTATCGCAGCGACGGCCGCGATGGCCGGGCCGGCCGGCCCGATGGAGCGGCGCAGCAGGTCGGCTAGGGGGACGGCCGTGGCGGCGTCCGGTCCGAGCACGCCGATGGTCACGATCGCCAGGCTCAGGTACAGAGCGGTCGTCGCGGCGAGGGCGATCCCGATCACCCGCGGGAGCTGCCGGGCCGGGTCAGCGAACCGCGTCGTCAGCGGTGCCACAGCCTCCCAGCCCACGAAGGACAGCATCAGCGTCGCGGCCGCGTGTCCGACGGAGAGCCATCCGTGCGGGGCGAACGGGCTCCAGTTGGCCGCGCGCGCCGACGTTGCCGACCCGGCGGCCGCCACGACGACGCCGATGAGCAGGCTGACAAACACAAGCTGGCCGCCGGTGCTTGCCCGCAAGCCGCCAGCCGCCAGGGCGAGCACGATCACCAGCAGGCCCGCGGCCACGACAGCCCGGGCTACCACGCCGCCGCCGGCGACGCCGGCGACGTAGCTCGCCCCGATGAGGCTCACGACAGGAGCGCCGCACACCACCGCCGTCAGGAACCACCAGCCGGTCACCAGGCCCGCCCGAGCACCGAGGCCAGCGGCAACGTAGCCGATGACCCCGCCCGCCGACGGAAGCCTGCGGCCGAGGGCCGAGAACACGCCTGCAAACAGGCCGGACAGGCACAGCAGTGCGGCCCAGGCGAGGATTGACGCCGGCCCGGCCTGCGCCGCGGCGAGTCCGGGCAGGAGCAGCAGGCCAGGGCCGAGCAAGGCGCCGATGTACAGCGCGGCGCCACGTGCTGTGGACAGGTGCTGCGGCCCGGACGGCTGATAACTGGACGGCTGGTGGCAGGACGACCTGGTCATGCCCTGAGCCTTGCCGAAAAGGCCTCGCACCCGATGGCAAATAGTGCGCACTTGCGTCCTGTTCGCGCACGATAGTTGTCCGCTGACCCAGCTAGGCTGAGTTTTATGCCAGAGACTTCGCCAGACGCAGTAGATCGTGCCATCGTGACGAGGCTTCAGCGCGACGGCCGGATCGCTAACGTCGACCTAGCAGAGGCCATCGCGCTATCGCCCTCCGCGTGCCTGCGCCGGGTCAAGGCGCTCGAGGCGAGCGGCATCATCGAGGGATACCGCGCCGAGGTCAGCAGGCCACGAGCCGGTCTCGGGCTCACCGTCTTCATCGGGCTGAAGGTGGAAG
>DASXKI010000247.1:0-2862 GCA_036496945.1 Streptosporangiaceae bacterium
TATACCGCACGCCGCTATATCGCAAGCCGTTATAGCGAGACCCGATGGATCCGCCGGCGCGCCCAGCGCCGCGCAGGCCTGGCCGAAAACCGAATGGCATTCTAGAATGCGGGCGGGACCAGCCGGATCGAGGCAGATCCGGTCAAGGCAGATGAGGTGCACCCATGGCGCTCGGCCTGACAGAAGAACACACGCAGCTCGCCGACTCGGTCCGCGCCTGGGCCGAGCGCCACAGCCCGCCCACCGTGCCCAGAGCTGTCGCCGACGGACAAACCGACGGCGCCGCCCAGTACCGCGACGCGCTGCAACCGAGCCTCGCCGGTCAGGGCCTGCTCGGCCTGCACGTGCCCGAGGCTGACGGCGGCCAGGGCTTCGGCCTGCCCGAGCTCACGGTCGCAGTCGAGGAACTCGGCCGGGCCCTCGTCCCTGGCGGCTTCGTGCCGACGACGCTGGCCAGCGCCGTCCTCGTCGCGGCAGGCGTGACCGGCAAGCTCGTTGCGGTTCTCGCGCACGGAGACGGGAACGGGGCCGTCGCCCTCGCCGCCGACCTCACGGCCGCGGCCGGCCAGGGCGGCGACCTGATCATCACCGGCAGCGCGGACAACGTGCTCGGTGCGCCCGGCGCGGACCTGATCATCCTGCCGGCGCGAGCCGGCCAGGACACGATCTGGGTGGCTGTTGACGCCGCGAGCCTGGACATCGCGCCGGTCGATAGCCTCGACCTGACCCGCCAGCTCGGCCGGGTGACGGCGGCTGACGTCGTCGTGCCCGCCGACCGGCAGCTCACCGGCATGACGTCGGCGACTGTCGCCAGCCTGGCGGCGGTCGTGCTCGGCGCGGAGGCCGTCGGCATCGCCGGCTGGGCTGTGCACACCGCCGCCGAGTACGCCAAGATCCGCCACCAGTTCGGCCGCCCGATCGGGCAGTTCCAGGGGGTCAAGCATCGCTGCGCCCGGATGCTCGTCGCTGCCGAGCAGGCGATAGCGGCCGTCTGGGATGCCGCGCGAGCGCTGGAGGGCGGGGAGGCGGAGAGCGAGTTCGCCGCCTCGGTGGCGGCCGTGCTGGCGACCGAGGCTGCGGTGTCGTGTACGCACGACTGCATCCAGGTCCTGGGCGGCATCGGCTACACCTGGGAGCACGAGGCCCACCTGTACTACCGCCGCGCGATGACGCTCCGCGCGCTGCTGAGCGGGGCAGGCGGCGCAGACGGCAGCTGGCAGCAGCGGATAGCCCGGCTCGCTATGGATGGCCGGCGGCGCGAGATCCGGCTGGAGCTGCCAGGCGAAGGCGACGAGGAGCTGCGCGCGTCGATCAGGGCCGAGCTCGCCGAGATCGCCGGGCTCCCGGCTGCAGAGCGGACCGCGGCGCTTGGTGCCGGCGGCTGGGTCATGCCGCACATGCCGAGTCCATGGGGCCGTGGAGCGGGCGCACTCGAGCAGCTGATCATTGCGGAGGAACTGCGGACGGCAAGCCTCCACGTTCCCGGCCTTGCGATTGGTGCGTGGGTCGTGCCCGCACTCATCCAGTACGGCACGCCGGAGCAGCAGAAGCGATTCCTGCCGGCTACCTTGCGCGCCGACTATCTGTGGTGTCAGCTGTTCAGCGAGCCCGGCGCAGGCTCCGACCTGGCCGGGCTGACCACCAAGGCCGAGCGGGTCGACGGCGGCTGGCAGATCACTGGCCAGAAGATCTGGACCTCGCTAGCGCGGCAGGCGTCGTGGGCGATCTGCATCGCCCGCACCGATCCGGCGCAGCCGCGGCATGACGGGATCAGCTACTTCCTGGTGGACATGCACTCGCCTGGCGTCGAGGTCCGGCCGCTGCGTGAGATCGGTGGCGATTCGTTCTTCAACCAGGTCTTCCTCGACCAGGTCTTCGTCCCGGATGACTGCCTCGTCGGCGAGGTCAACAAAGGCTGGCGCATCGCGCGGACGACGCTGGCGAACGAACGGGTCTCGCTGTCACGGTCGTGGACGTTTGGCTGCGGCGTGCCCGAGCTGCTGGAAACGGCGAAGGCCGCCGCCGACGCCCCGCTCGCGCAGGTCGGCGAGCTGGTCGCGACCGGCCATGCGATCGACGTGCTCTCGGTGCGGGCGACGCTCAAGCAGCTGTCTGGTACCGAGCCTGGCGCCACCGGCAGCGTGCGCAAGCTGCTCAGCATGCGGCACGCCCAGCAAGTCGCGGAGCTGTGCTGGGAGATGTCGGCCGCCGGTGGTGCCCGGGCTGGCGGACAAGGACGGCCCGTGACGGCCGACGGCCGGCCTGACGGGGCGCACTGGGCCCGGCAGATACTGATCACCAGGGCGCTCACGATCGGCGGCGGTACCACCGATATCCAGCTCAACATCATCGGCGAGCGGATACTCGGACTGCCGCGCGATCCGGAACCGCCGGATGGCCGCGGCTAAGAAGGCACAAAATCTGCCGGACTGCCGGCGTCGCCATCGGCTGCCGCGCGGCCGGGCGCGTTAGCCTGCCGGGGGAAGCTCCCTGGGGGACTAATGACCGAGGACCACGATGGCGCTTCGGGATCGAGTCGGCGTATGCCAACGCCAACGCCCACAGCGGCGTCGGCGGCGGCCCGCGACGGCGCGCGGCGGCCCGATCCCGTAGCGGCACGGCAGCGGCTGGCACGGCAGATCGCCGCGGGCCGCACGGCTCGCCGGCAGCGGGCCGTGCTCGCCGTTGTCGGCGCGATGTCGGCGATCACGCTGCTGGTCTCAGGTAGCGCCTGGGTGCTCACCAGTTACGTGAACGCGCGCCTCAACCGTGTCAACGCAGGCACCTCCGGCACCCAGTCGAGCGGCCCGGTCAACCTCCTGGTCGCCGGCGTCGACACCCGGGGCAGTCTCACGCACAAGC
>DASXKI010000248.1:0-15046 GCA_036496945.1 Streptosporangiaceae bacterium
GGCGTCCTCGCTGGTCACCGGCCGCAGCACGATCGGATAGCCGTAGCTGCGGCCGTCGCCTTGTACGCCGACGGACCGGACGTCGGCCAGGAGCACGACCGGGCACTGCCAGATCTGCCGGTCCAGGCCAGCCGCGGACAACTCGGCCCGCACGATCGCGTCGGCCGCGGACACGATCCGCAGTCGCTCAGCGGTGACCTCGCCGACGATCCGGATCGCCAGGCCAGGGCCAGGGAACGGCTGCCGCCAGACGATCTCCGGTGGCAGGCCAAGCTCGGTGCCCACCAGGCGTACCTCGTCCTTGAACAGGTCGCGCAGCGGCTCGACAAGCTCGAACTTCAGGTCGTCCGGTAGTCCGCCGACGTTGTGGTGCGACTTGATGCTGGCGGCGCCGGTGCCCCCGCCGGATTCCACCACGTCGGGATACAGCGTGCCCTGGACCAGGAACGTGGCCGCTTCATCCGCCCCGGCGATCTCGCGCGCGGCCTGCTCGAACGCCCGGATGAACTCCCGGCCGATGATCTTGCGCTTCTCCTCGGGGTCACTAACGCCAGCCAGCGCGCCGAGGAAGACCTCGGCCGCGTCGACGACCTTCAGCGCCACACCGGTCGCTGCCACAAAGTCCTTCTCGACCTGCTCGGCCTCGCCGGCCCGCAGTAGCCCGTGGTCGACGAAGACGCACGTGAGCCGGTCGCCGATGGCATGCTGCACCAGGGCCGCCGCGACCGCCGAGTCCACCCCGCCGGACAGGCCGCAGATGGCCCGGCCCGAGCCGACCTGCGCGGCGATCCGCTCAGTCTGCTCCTCGATGACACCGCGCATCGTCCACGTCGGCTTGCAGCCCGCGGCAGCCAGGAAGCCGCGCAGCATCGCCATGCCGTGCTCGGTGTGCAGCACCTCCGGGTGGAACTGCATGCCGTACAGGTTCCGGTCGGGCGCCTCGGCTGCTGCGACCGGCGTGCCCGGGGTCGTCGCCGTGATCGTGAAGCCGGGCGGTGCCTGTGCGCACGTGTCACCGTGCGACATCCAGACTCGCTGCTCCGCAGGCAGGCCGGCCAGGAGCACGCCGGCGGCATCGGCTGTCTGCAGGGCGGTGGCCCCGTACTCCCCCGTTCCCGTATGCAGCACCTGCCCGCCAAGGTCGCGGACCATGAGCTGGAAGCCGTAGCAGATACCCATGATGGGGATCCCGGTGGTCAGCAGGCCAGCCGGCGCCGGCGGGGCGCCGGTGGCGTAGACCGACGAGGGGCCGCCGGACAAGATGATCGCGGACGGGTTCCTCGCCAGCATCTCCTGCGTTGTCATCGTGCTCGGCACGACCTGGGAGTAGACCTGGCACTCGCGCACCCGGCGGGCGATCAGCTGCGCGTACTGAGCGCCGAAATCCACCACCAGGACCGGGCCCGACTCCGGGTCCAGGCCGCTGCCACCGCCATCCGCCATGGCGTCGAGTCTAGTGGGCGGCCGGAGTTCAGCCTGCTGGCTCGGCATCGCCCGGCTCGTCCTCGTCGGGCTGCGCCGCCGGGCTGACCAGGACCCGGGAGATCCGGCGTCCATCTAGCTGGGTGACTGTCAGCCGCCGCCCGGCCACCTCGGCAGACTCGCCGTTGTCCGGCAGGTGACCGAGAGCGGCGAGCAGGTAGCCGGCCACGGTCTCGTACGGCCCCTCGGGCAGCTCGAGGCCGGTCTGCTCGGCGAACTCGTCGAGGTTCAGCAGGCCGTCCACCTCGAGCTCGCCACCATGCAGCTGACGCGGGTGGCTGACCTCCTCGTCGTACTCGTCCTGAATGTCCCCGATGAGCTCTTCGACCAGGTCCTCGAGTGTCACGATCCCGGCGGTGCCGCCGTACTCGTCGACCACGATGGCCAGGTGGGCCCGGTCCTTGCGCATCTCCGACAGGGCCGACAGGATCATCTTGCTGATCGGCAGGAACTTCACCGGCCGGCAGACCTCGCCGACCTTGCGGGAGTCGGAGTCGGGCCGCCTGTCGAGCAGGTCGCGCGAGTGCACGAAGCCGATGACGTCGTCATAGGACTCCTGGTACACCGGGAACCGCGAGTACCGGGCGTGCTCGGCTATTGCCGCCGCCTGCGCTAGCGGCATGGCGGCCGGCAGGAACTCGACCTCGGTTCGCGGCACCAGCACCTCACGGACCTGCCGCTTGCCGGCGTCGAAGACCTCGCCGACGATGTGCCGCTCGTCGGGGCTCAGTGCCTGGTGCCCGGCGACTAGGTCTCGAAGCTCCTCGTCGGTCATGACGCCGCGGCCTGCCGCCGGGTCGCCGCCGAGCAGCTGGACAACCAGGTTGGTGCACTTGGACAGCAGCCAGACCAGCGGCCTGGCCGCCATCGCAAGCCGGTCCACCACCGGACCAGCCACCAGCGACACTCGCTCGGCGCGCTGGAGCGCGAGCCGCTTGGGCGCCAGCTCGCCGAAGACCAGGGTGAAGAAGGCGATGATCAGTGTCACCGCGATAACTGCCAGTGGGTCGGCGACGTTGCGCGGCATGAACTTGCTGAACTCGTTCCCGAGCCGGTTTGACAGCAGCGCCGCGCCGAAGGCGCCCGACAGCAGCGTGGCCAGCGTCACGCCGATCTGGACCGACGACAGGAACCTGTTCGGGTCCTGGGCCAGCCGCGCTGCCCGCTCACCGCGCTTGCCGTGCCTGGACAGCGAGCGGACCTGGCCCTCGCGTAGCGAGACGAGCGCCATCTCGGCGGCGGCGAAGAAGCCGCCGATCAGTATCACGGCAAGGACGAGGAGAATATCCCAGCCGACGCCATTCACGTCCGGATCCTCGACCCTCGTCAGTTCGGCTTGCGGCTAAAGCGCTGCCGTCCCCCGCGTCCCGGCAGCGGACCGGAGCTCGGCCGCGCGGTAGTTTGCAATAGTCTAAGCAGTCTGCCCGCCAAGGCGAACGGTACTCGTCTAGCCTGTCCGCGCGGCGTACATTAGCTGCCACGTTATACGTCGCTTTTCCGCGTATGGCAGCATCGCGGCGTTTGACCGAATGAGCAGGAATCCGGAAGGACAGGTGGGCCCGTGGCGGGTGTACACGACGATGCTGTCGCGATCGCGGCCGAGCTGACAAAGCTTCGCCGGGCGATTCACGCGGAGCCGGAGATCGGCCTCGACTTGCCCCGCACTCAGCGCAAAGTGCTCGACGCGCTCGATGAGCTGCCGCTGGAGATCACGCTTGGCGAGAGCCTGAGCTCGGTCACAGCTGTCCTGCGCGGCGGGAAGCCTGGCAAGACCGTGCTGCTGCGCGGCGACATGGACGCACTGCCTGTCACGGAGCGGACTGGCCTGCCCTATGCCTCCATGATCGACGGCGCTATGCACGCCTGCGGACACGACTTGCACACAGCCATGCTGGCCGGCGCGGCCAGGCTCCTGTCGGCCCGGCAGGCCGAGCTGGCCGGGAACGTGATCTTCATGTTCCAGCCGGGCGAGGAAGGACCGGGCGGCGGCCGGATCATGGTCGCCGAAGGCGTGCTGGACGCCGCGGGCGACCGGCCCATAGCCGCGTACGCCCTGCACGTGGCGTCCGGCCTGCTCCCACTAGGCCTGGTCGCCAGCAAGGCCGGGACGGTCATGGCGGCTGCCGACACGCTGCACGTCACGGTCCACGGCCGTGGCGGGCACGGCTCGCAGCCCCACCGCGCGGCCGACCCGATACCGGCCGCGTGCGAGATCGTGCTGGCGCTCCAGACGATGGTGACGCGCCAGTTCGATGTCTTCGACCCGGTGGTGATCACCGTCGGTACCTTCCACGCGGGCACCGTCGACAACGTGATCCCCGACGATGCGAGCTTCGTGGCTACCATCCGGTCGTTCTCGCCGGAGGCACGCGCCGCCGTCCAGGACTCCGCGCCCAGGCTGGCCCGCGACATCGCGACGGCGCACGGGCTCACCGCCACAGCCGAGTTCCGCGACGGCTACCCGGTCACCGTGAACGACGGGGACGAACTGACGTTCGCCGAGCAGACCGTGATCGACGTGCTCGGCGACGGCCGCTACTTCGCCGCCCCGAACCCGCTCACGGGCTCCGAGGACTTCTCCTACGTGCTCGAGCAGGTGCCGGGAGCTTTTTTGATGCTGGGTGCCTGCGCGCCGGACACCGATCCGTTCGCAGCGCCGTTCAACCACTCAGCTGAGGCAGTATTCGACGACGCCGTCCTAGCCGACGGCACAGCCCTCTACGCCGAGCTAGCCCTCCGCCGCCTAGCCGCAGGCTGACCCGGTCCGGCGGTCTGCCCCGGCGCACGCTGTTGCCCTGCGGTGCGCGCTGGCCGACCGACGTCTTGATAGGCGCGGCGGCCCAGTTCAGCGGTGGGCGTGTCGGGTGCGGCAGCGGGCGTAACGTCAGCAACGCCAAGCGAGCTCCGAGCCCGCCACGGGCAGAATCAACGGCTCCGTTCGCTCACCTGTGTCAGCCCGCAGAGCGCCCGGCAGGTCCGCCGCCCGCAGCGCCCGCCGAGCGCCCGGCAGATCTCGGCGACCTAGCAGACCTACAGGCTTGCGACGTCGGATTGCTTGGCGCGGACTGCGTCGGCCGCCTCGCGGAGTGCAGCGAGCTCGGAGTCGGTGAGGTCGCGCTCGACGACGCGCCGGACGCCGGTCGCGCCGAGCTCGGCCTCGACGCCGAGGTACACGCCCGAGATGCCGTACTGCCCGTCCACGAAGGCGCAGACCGGCAGGACCGCGCCGGAGTCCTCGGCCACGGCTCGTGCCATCCGGGCTGCGGCGGCAGAGGGCGCGTAGTACGCCGAACCAGTCTTGAGCAGCCCGACGATCTCTGCGCCGCCGTTGCGGGTCCGCTCCACCAGCTGGTCGATGTCGGCGGCCGGCAGCAGGTCAGCCAGCGGCTTGCCGTCCACGGAACAGGCCGATGGGACGGGGACCATGGTGTCGCCGTGCGAGCCCAGCGTGAGGGTGGTGACGGAGCCGACCGGGACGCCCATGCGCTCGGCCAAGAAGTAGCTGAACCTGGCCGTGTCGAGCATGCCGGCCTGGCCGATGACCCGATGCGCTGGAAAGCCGGAGACCTTCGCGGCTAGCGCCGTCATCTCGTCTAGCGGGTTGGACACGACGATCAGGACCGCGTCGGGCGCGTGCTTGACGACCTGCTCGGCCACGCTCCGGACGATCTTGGCGTTGACGCCGATCAGGTCCATCCGGCTCATGCCGGGCTTGCGCGGCAGGCCCGCGGTGATGACGACGATGCTCGATCCGGCGATGGCCTCGTAGCCTTCGCCGGCCGGCCCGGTGGTCTGTCCGGTGACCTTGGTCTCGAACCCTTCGACCGGCCTCGACTGGCTCATGTCCAGCGCCAGTCCTTCGGGCTTGCCCTCGACGATGTCGGTCAGCACGACCTCGTCGAAAATGTCGTACTCGGCCAGACGCTGTGCCGTCGTGGAGCCGTAGAATCCGGCACCGACAACCGTTACCTTCCCTCTGCGGGCCATTTCCCGTGTTCTCCTTCTACAGCTGCGATGCCCGATATGAGCTGGTCATCTGGCCGGGGTCAGGACCCGGCCATGGCGGCGCGCAGGTTCTCGTCCAGCGCGGCCAGGAACTCCTCGGTCGTCAGGTACGGCGTGTCCGCGCCGACCAGAAGCGCCAGGTCCTTCGTCATTTTGCCGCTCAGCACGGTCTCGACGCAGACCCGCTCCAGCGTTTCGGCGAATTCGGTGACCTCTGGCGTGCCGTCCAGCTTGCCGCGATGCGCCAGGCCCCGCGTCCACGCAAAGATCGACGCGATCGGGTTGGTGGAGGTCGGCTTGCCCTGCTGGTGCTGGCGGTAGTGCCGGGTCACCGTTCCGTGTGCGGCCTCGGCCTCGACCGTCTGGCCGTCCGGGGTCATCAGCACGCTAGTCATGAGGCCGAGCGAGCCGAAGCCTTGCGCCACGATGTCGGACTCGACGTCGCCGTCGTAGTTCTTGCAGGCCCAGACGATACCGCCGTCGCCCTTGATGACCTGGGCCACCATGTCGTCGATCAGCCTGTGCTCGTAGGTGATCCCGGCCGCCTCGAACTCGGCCTTGAACTCCGCCTCGAAGACCTCGGCGAAGATGTCCTTGAACCGGCCGTCGTAAGCCTTGAGGATGGTGTTCTTCGTCGACAGGTACAGCGGGAGGCCGCGGTCCAGCGCGAACCGCATGGTGGCGCGCGCGAAGTCGCTGATCGAGTCGTCGAAGTTGTACATGCCCATGGCGACGCCGCCGCCCTCGAACTTGGCGACCTCGAAGTCCATACGCTCGGCGCCTGCCTCGTCGGGCACGAAGGAGATGCGGAGCGACCCGGCGCCAGGTACCACGAAGTCCGTGGCGCGGTACTGGTCACCGTGCGCGTGACGGCCGATCACGATCGGGTGGGTCCAGCCCGGCACGAACCGCGGGATGCTCGACACAACGATCGGCTCCCGGAACACCACGCCGCCGAGGATGTTCCTGATCGTGCCGTTCGGCGACCGCCACATCTTCTTGAGGCCGAACTCAGCGACCCGGTCCTCATCCGGCGTAATGGTGGCGCACTTGACACCCACGCCGTGCCGCTTGATCGCGAGGGCAGCGTCGACCGTGACCTGGTCATCTGTCGCGTCGCGGTGCTCGATGGACAGGTCGTAATACTTAAGATCAATATCGAGATACGGCAAGATCAGCTGGTCCTTGATGAAGTGCCAGATGATTCTCGTCATCTCATCGCCGTCAAGCTCTACGACGGGGTTGAGCACCCTTATCTTCGACATGCAGCAGCGTTCCCTTCATCTCGCTGGCGCCGTTGCCACGGCGAAATCCTCATGAGCCGGGCACTTTCGCGATCAGGCCCGCGACCAACAGGCCCACGCCGAGTATGCCGAGCACGGCGACATCGACGAGCCGCCGTCGTGACCCGAGCATCCCGGCCTTACTTTCTGGCAGTACGAGCCTGGCTAGCGATCCTGCCAGCAGCGCGCCAGCTATCACCAACGTACCGCCCCGGACCGCCTGCCCACCGCTGCGCACTGTCGCCAGGCCGGCGACGACCCCGGCCATGACGATCCAGTACGGCAGTTGGCCGGTCAGCCGCCGCCTGTAACCCGGGCTCGCGCCTGTGCCGCCCTGCCGCGCCCTGGCCTGGCGGGCCAGTGCCTTCGCCGAATGCTTCACCGGACATCGAGCGGCACCCAGCTCAGGCCGCGGTCCCCGATGTACTCGCTATCCGGCCTGATCAGCCGGTTGTCGGCATGCTGCTCGATCACGTGCGCGGTCCACCCAGCCATCCTGCTGGCGGAGAAGACCGGCGTGAACAGGTCCGTCGGAATGCCGAGGTAGTGGTAAACGGTGGCGGCGAAGAAGTCGACGTTCGGGTACAGGCCCTTCTCCGTGAGTACCACCTCCTCCATCCGGCGGGACATCCGGTAGTAGGTGTCGTCGCCGGAGCTGGCGGCGAGCTCCGCCGACATGCGCCGCAGGTGCGTCGCCCGCGGATCCTCGGTCTTGTAGACGCGGTGCCCAAAGCCCATGATCTTCTCACCCTGTGCCAGCCGCTTGCTTATCTGGCTGGTGACCGCTTCCAGCGGATCGCCTGCGGCCTGGCTGATCGCCTCAAGGCCCCGCATGACCTGCTCGTTCGCCCCACCGTGCAGCGGGCCCGACAGCGTACCCAGCGCAGCCACGACGGCTGAGTGCATGTCGGCGAGCGTCGCAGCGCAGACGCGCGCGGCGAAAGTCGACGCGTTCATCGTGTGATCTGCGTGGAGCACCAGGCATGTGTCGAAGATCTCAGCGGCTCGCTCGGCTGGCCGGCGGCCGGTGAGCTGGAGCAGGAAGTTGGCGGCGACGCCGAGGCCCGGATCGGCGGCAGGCAGCTCGTGGCCAAGCCGGGCGGCTTGATAGGCGGCGATCAGCACGGGCTGCTGCGCGGTGAGCCGCGCAGCCTTGCGCTGGTTAGCCGCCGGGTCGTTGGAGGCGGCGTCCGGATCGTCCGCACTGCCCAGTGAGGCCAGGCTGCGCAGCGCTTCCATTGGCCGCTGGTGGTGGGCGATGCCAGCCAGGTCGGCAACGGCGAGGGCACCCAGCTGGCGGCCGGCGGCGAGCTCGGCCCGGTAGCTGTCCAGCTCGCCGCGGTCCGGCGCGGTGCCGCGCTGGAGCAGGAAGGCGACTTCCTCGAAGCTAGCGCGACCGGCCAGATCGTTGATGTCATAGCCGCGGTAGAACAACAGCCCGGCGCGGCCGTCGATGTCGCTCAGCGCGGTGGAAGCCGCGACGACATCTGCCAGGCCGCGCGATGGCCCGTCCGCCATGTGCCCTCCTCGCCCACTGTCCGCTCGGCAGTGTACTTCCGTAGTCTGGCTTTTCCCGACGTGCCCTGCTGCCGCCGCATTGACCTGCGGCTTGCATGGACTTTGCCCTGACTGGGTATCCCTGCGGTGACACCTCACTAGCTGGCCGGACATGCCGGAGGAACGTCATGGAGACCCCCCACATCCGGATCGAGAGCACGGGTGCGATCGTCAGGCTGCGCACGGACGTGACCACGGTCGGACGCGGCAAGTCGGTAGATGTCCAACTGGACCATCCGAGCGTGTCGAAGCTGCACGCCGAGATCGTCCGCCGCGGGCCCTACGCCTACGTTAGCGACCTTGGATTATCTCGGCACGGCACGCGGGTCAACGGCAAGGTCGTGGCCCAGCGGCTCCTGGAGAACGGCGACGTGCTCTCCTTTGGCTCGCAGCGCTGCCGGGTCGGCGGGCTGCCGAGCGAAGGCGCACTGCCCGAAACCGATCCGCGCAGGTCGGCCATGCCGGAGCTCACCCGCCGGGAGGTCGACGTCGTCGCCGCCCTGTGCAAGCCCGCCCTGTGCGATGAAGCCTTCGTTGCCCCGGCTTCGGCGCGTGACATCGCCGCCGACCTGGTGGTGACCGAGGCCGCAGTCAAGCAGCACCTGCTGCGGCTGTACCAGAAGCTGAAGATTGCCGAGGGCCCGAACCGCCGGGTCCGGCTCGCCAACGAGGTGGTGGCGCGCGGGCTGGTACGGCCGCTGCCGGTGGCCGCGGCCCGAGATAGTAGCGCCCAGGCGGCCGTGCCAACCCTGCCCGCGGTGCCGACCGACGCCGCGCAGTTCGCGCCGCAGATCGCGAGCTGACGACCCGGACGGCGGCGGAGCTGGGTCCGTTCCGCTGCTAGAGCCGCTGCCCGAGCCAGTGCAGCAGCCGCTTGCCCGCCCCGCCTACGTTCGCTGATAGGTGTCCCAGGCCAGGATGGGTCAGCTGGGTGGTTTGCAGCTGGTTCCCGAGATGATCGGCCGGCCAGAAGCCAGGTGCCAGCGTCGCTGCCGCCGCGATGATGGCAATCGCGACAGCGGCGACGCCGATCGAGCCGAGGACGGCGGCCGGGACCGTCCTGGTGACGCGGCCGTAGAACCTGCTCAGCGGGCGGCGGCAGGGGTGCGAGCCAGGGCCGATGCAGTAGCAGGCGACGAAGGCGCCGACCGCGAGGCCACCCGCTCGGGTGAGCTGATCCGGGCCGATCAATAGGACACACAAGACCGCTGCGGTCACGGCGCACAGTAGCGCGACGGGCGCCAGCAGCACAGAGCTGAGCACCGAACGGCAGACGGCCCACGGGTAGAAGAGCGCCGCCGACATCGCGTCGCCGGGCCCGCGGCCCTGACGGCCCCGGCGCCGGCCGAGCCAGCGGGTGGTGACGTCGCCGGCGCGCAGCAGGACGAGCACGGCCAGCGCCGCGACGGCACCGGCGATCGGCAGCAGGACGCTGACCGCTACGAGACCGGCCATGGTAGCGAGCACCAGGGGCAGCCTGTTCGGAAGCGATTGCGCGGTCCCGCCCAGCTGCGGACCGGGCTGGCGGCCGGTGACCGGTGAGCTTGGCTGACCGGGCCCGGCGCGTGCGGCGGACTGCCCGGGCTCCGAGGGTGCGCCCGCCGGAGGCCACGGCTGGCCAGCCCCTGGGCTGCCGGGCCCGCCCGGCAGCGCGGGGGCCAGCCCGAAGGCCGCAGGCCGGCTGTAATCCACGGGCGGTAGCAGGTCGGCGAAGTTGTCCTTGGACTGGACCGCGATGGGCCGTGTCCCCGGCCAGGGCGCTGGCGATAGGTCCGGTGCTGGCGCGCTGCGCAGGGCCGCGGCCGGGCCGCCAGCTGCCAGACCGCCCGCCGCCGCGCGCGCCGACAGGTCCAGCGCGGTGTGGGTGGCCTGACCGGGCAAGTCGGCATCGGGAAGTAGCGTGACGCTGCCGCCAGCGCCCGCCGGCGCGGGCACCAGGGCTACCGGGTCGAGCGCCGCTGTGAGGCCGGCCAGGCCGGCCGCCGACGGTCGTTTGCTCGGGTCCCTAGCTAGCCCGCTGAGCACGATGGGCAGCAGCGGCCCCGGCATGGTGTCCAGATCCGGCTGCCCATGCACGACGCGGTAGAAGATCGCCTCGAACTGGCCGGTTCCAAACGGCGGGCGCCCGGTTGCGGCGTACGCCATCGTGGCGGCCCAGGAGTGCACGTCCGCGGCCGGACCGCTTGGCTTGCCCTCGATCACCTCGGGCGCCAGGTAGCCGGGCGTGCCCATGAACATGCCGGTCATCGTCAGCCGGGTCGCGTCGGGGGACTGAGCGATGCCGAAGTCAATAACCACTGGCTCGCCGTCGACGAGCATGACATTGCCGGGCTTCAGGTCGCGGTGCACCACGCCCGCGGAATGGATAGCCATGAGCGCGCCGGCCAGGCCGCGAGCGAGGGCGGCGAGGGCCGAACCGGTGAGCGGGCCGTCGGCGGCGACGACATCCTCGAGCGTCTGGCCGGCCACGTACTGGGTCACGATGTAGGGCGGGCTGCCCTCGACGTCGGCGTCGAGGACCTCGGCGACGTTGGGGCTGTGCACCAGGCGCATGGTGTCGACCTCGCGTGCGAGCCGGCGCCGCGCCGTGGCCTCGGCGGGCACGCCCTGGCGGAGTACCTTGACCGCGACCTGCCTGTCAGCCGGGTCATGGGCGAGGTAGACCACGCCCATGCCGCCCTCGCCCAACTGCTCGCGCAGCCGGTAAGGGCCCAGGCGTTCCTCCCCCGAGTGGGCACTCATAGCCATATAGCCTAAGGCTCACCGGAGCAGTCGGCTCCGTGACATTCCCGCGGCTAGCCGCCGGCGACGAGCTTGCGCAGGGCGTCGGCGGTGGCGGCGTTCTGTTCGGCGTATCCGACCAGTGCCCTGGCCAGCGCCGCAGCCCACTGGGCGATCTGGACCGGCTGGCGCGACAGCACGACGCCCCTGACCTCGCGGCAGATCTCGGCGACCGGCGCGCCACCCTTCAGAGCCAGCGTCATGACCTGGTCACCGAGGCGAACGGTGATCTTCGTCACCGTGCCTGGCCGGCCTTTCATCCGGTCCGACACTGACCTGTCCCTGTCGACCGTCACGCAGTCGGGCGGCAGCGCGTCGCCCAGCGACTCGGTCAGCACGCGGGCGTAGATCGCGATGTCGCTGCTGTCCGCCCGCAACGCGGCCGTCACCATGTCGAGCGACGGGCTGCCCGCTGGGTCCATCGGCTCCATCATGGCTGCAACATCCCTTTCCGCCGGCTTAGTCCTGGCCGCGACGCGGTGCTCCCTGAAACCGCGGTGCTCCCTAAGACTCAGTGCCCGCTGAAGCTGGCCTTCCCTGGTCCATTCTCCAGGAAGCTGCGCATCCCGGCCCTGGCGTCCTCGGTCGCGAACAGCCCGGCGAAGGCGAGCCGCTCGAGCTCCAGGCCCGTCGCCAGGTCCGTCTCGAGACCGAGGTCGATGGCCTGCTTAGCGGCGGCGAGCGCGATCGCCGGCCCGTCGGCGTAGGCGGCGGCCATCTCGCAGGCCGCCGCGTAGACCTGGTCGTCGGGCACGACCTTGTCCGCCAGACCGATAGCCAGCGCCTCGGCCGCACCGACGAAGCGGCCGGTGAAGATCAGGTCCTTGGCCTTGGCCGGCCCGATGAGGCGGGGCAGTCGTTGCGTGCCGCCCGCACCGGGGATCAGACCGAGCAGGATCTCGGGCTGGCCTACCTTGACGCTCTCGCCAAGGACGCGGAAGTCGGCACAGAGCGCTAGCTCGAGCCCGCCGCCGAGGGCGTAGCCGGTGACCGCGGCGATGACTGGCTTGCCAATGGCGGCCACGGCGTTCAGCGCGTCTTGCAGCCTCCTGCTGTCCTGCACCATCTGGGCGTAGCCGCGCTCCGACATCTCCTTGATGTCGGCGCCGGCGGCGAAGATCTTCGGGCCGCCGTAGACCACAACCGCACGCACTGCCGGATCGGCGGCTGCGTGCGCCGCAGCGGCCGCAAGATCGGCCTGTACCGCCGCGCTGAGCGCGTTCATCGGCGGCCGGTTCAGCCTGATGGTGGCCAGTGCCTGGTCGGTCTCGACCGTTACCAGATCGCCCACGATGCACCTCCCGTGCCGAGCCCCGATCCTACGCAGGCCGGCAGCGAGCGGCTGCGCCGAGCGGCGCCAACCCGGGGCGGGGACGCCGGGCCGTGCCTCTCAGCGCAGTATGCGCAACCATGAGAACGGATGTGGCGGGCAGCATGAGCGGCGACAGCAGCACGGCGACCGACTGGCGGTCGCCGTGCTGCTGTCGTGGCCTCGAGGGCTCGTTCGCGGTCTCCGGCGATCGCCCTCGGAAATTAGCGGCTTCGCGGAAACGCGTCACCGGCAGTCGTGGTGTCCGGGGAACGCCGCTCACTCCCTGACGTGCTCGGGGCGGGCTAGTGAGCGGGCCGCGCGCCGGAATGGCCGAGCGAACCTGCCCCTGCGGCGGCCGCTGGGGCAGGTTCCAGCTCAGTCACTCCCCGGACGCGCGCTGCAGTGAAACGCCCTGCCAGCCATTCAGGAAACCGCGAACCTCGTTCTCGCTATACCGGCGGTGGCCGCCCGGCGTGCGGATTGACGACAGCTTGCCGCCGCGTGCCCAGCGCGTCACGGTCTTGGGGTCCACGCGCAGCATCGCGGCAACCTCCGCCGGGGTCAGAAGGCGGTTGTCCGGCTTGATCTGGGTTCTCACGAGGGGTCCTCTCGCACTTGGTAGTAATGGCTTGATAACAGAAAGTGACGACCTTTGACCGTCACCGACCGACATCGTTCTATCACAGGATGTCACAGCGACCCTGGCTTTGCTGGCGTTCTAACGGTCACGTAAGGAAATTCCGCTAGCTGCCCACTGATGTCCGTCCGTATCAGGACGCCACTGCCGGCTCAGCCGTTTACCACGCCTTGCGGGCGGTCTGGGCAGTTATGACATGGCTTGCGCGCAGTTTACGCAGCGGGCCATTCAGCGAAGGTCGCCATTGACCATTCCGGCCGGCGCGCCGGGCAGCGTGACCAGGCCCAGCTCGGCCGGCCCCGCCAGCAGCCGGTGCTCGGGCAGCACGCGAACCGTGTAGCCGAACGGACCTGGCTCGCCGAGCTCAGCCGAGCCTGTGTACCTGGCCACCCCGTCTGGCGCGACCTCGCCGTCGAGCTTCAGAGGCGACCTGACCGGGTCGATGATCTCATCGGAGTCCCCGGCCGGGCCGTAGACGACTTCGACGCACACGTCAGCCGGCGTGAGCGAGCCGAGAGCCACGCTGGCGCGCACGATCAGCTGGCCACCCGGACTGAGGTCACCGTCGTCGGCCTCCACATGCTCGATGCGGACGCCAGGCCAGGCCTTGGTGACTCGCTCCTTCCAGGCCGCGAGCTCACGCGCGCCGTCGAACGGCTCGCCGCTCGCGGACCCGCCGGCCGTCGGCGACGAAGCCGCCAGCAGTCGCGAGGACCGCGCCGCTGGCGCGTACAGATCGGTGACGTACTGCCTAACCATCCGCGTAGCTACGGCACGCGGGCCGAGGCCGCGCAGCGCGTTGGACACCATCTCCAGCCATCGAACGGGCCTGCCGTCGGTGGCCGTGTCGTAGAACAGCGGCGCTACCGACTTGCTGATCAGGTCGTACAGGGCCGCGGCTTCGACCTCGTCCCGGCGACCCGGATCAGCCACGCCGTCAGCGGACGGAATGGCCCAGCCGTTGTTGCCGTCGAACCACTCGTCCCACCATCCGTCGAGGATGGACAGGTTCAGGCCGCCGTTGAGCGCGGCCTTCATGCCCGAGGTACCACAGGCCTCGAGCGGCCGCAGCGGGTTGTTGAGCCAGACGTCACAGCCCTGGACGAGCGTGCGCGCCATGTCCATGTCGTAGTCCGGCAGGAAGACGATCCGGTGCCGCACCTCCGGATGGTCGGCGAACCGCACAAGCTGCTGGATCAGCTGCTTGCCGCCGTCGTCGGCCGGGTGCGCCTTGCCAGCGACCACGATCTGGATAGGCCTGTCGGGGTCCAGCAGCAGGGCCGTCAGCCTGGCCGGATCGTGCAGCATCATCGTCAGCCGCTTGTAGGACGGCACCCGGCGGGCGAACCCGATCGTCAGCACGTCGTCGTCCAGGACGCTGTCGATCCAGATCAGCTCGGCCTCGGAGGCACCGCGCTGCCGCCAGGAGGCCCGCAGGCGTCGTCTGGCCTCCGCCACCAGGCGCGCGCGCAGCGCCCGCCGCAGCTCCCAGATCCTGGCCGGGTCGCTGGCCGCCCGGTCCCAGAACGACGGGTCATCGGCCGGGTCCGCGATCACCTCCGGAGCGGCACTCACGTCACTGACCACGGCCACTTCCTGGGCCAGCGTGACCACCTCGCGCGCCACCCACGTCGGCGCGTGCACGCCGTTGGTCACCGACGTGATCGGCACCTCGGCCACGTCGAACCCCGGCCAGAGGCCGCTGAACATCCGCCGCGACACCGAGCCGTGCAGCTTGCTCACGCCGTTGACGCGCTGCGCCAGCCGCATGCCCATGACGGCCATGTTGAACACGGCGGGATCGCCGCCTGCGAACGTCTCCGCGCCGAGTGCCAGGATCCGGTCCAGCGGCAGCTTTGCCGGCCCGCCGTCCGGCGCGTTGTCGGCGCCGTCCTGGTCGTCGTTTTCCCCGAACTGGCGTGCTACCAGGTCGAGGGGGAACCTGTCGATCCCGGCGGGCACCGGCGTGTGGGTGGTGAAGACCGTGCC
>DASXKI010000249.1:0-52628 GCA_036496945.1 Streptosporangiaceae bacterium
CATGGCGATGAGCGCTTCGGGGGCGTTCGGCAGGTAGGCGGCGACCCGGTCGCCCTGGCCGACGCCGAGGGCGACCAGGCCGGCCCGGATCCTGGCGACTTCGGCCCTTAGCTCGCCGTAGCTGAGCTGCCCGTCGTGACCGGCCTCGGAGCTGAACCGGATGGCGATGCGGTCGGGCTCGGCTGCCGCCCTGTGCAGGGCGTTACGCGCGTAGTTCAGCGTGCTGCCGGCGAACCAGGTGACCGATGGCATCTGCCCGTCGAGCACCGGCCCGGCGCCGCGGATGCCGAGCACGCCGAAGAAATCCCAGATCGACGACCAGAACGCGGCGGGCTCATCGACCGACCACTGCCACAGGTCTCGGTAGGAGGGCATGCCGCCCGGCGCGTCGATGACCGGTCCGCCACGGCCGGCGAGCCAGCTGATGTACTTGGCGATAACGGTGCGGGCTGCGGAGTGCGCTGACGGCTGCCAGAGAAGGTCGCCGTAATCTCGCCCGGCGGTCGGCGCCAGGTCGTTGCCCACGCCCTACGCCCCCCAACCAGTTGGCACGTCCGTCTTCGTTGACTGGACTGTTATATACCAGTATGCGGTGCCCGCAAGCTCCGACCGGCTGGCTACCAGGCTAGCCACTGCGCCGGAGTGGAACTAGCGCCCGGCCGGAACCCTGGTCAGGCGGTCGATCGCGGCGATGACCTGATCCGTGTCCGATAGGTCAGCCAGCACCAGGTCAGCCCCGGCGTCGCGCAGCTCGGCGTGGGTTGCCCGGCCGGTGGCGACTCCGATGCACCGTGCGCCGCCGACGCCGGCCGCTTCCACGTCGCGGACGGTATCGGCGATGTAGACGGCGGAGTCCTCCGTGATGGCCGTGCCGTACTTCTGGCTGGCCTGGCCGCGGACCAGCAGCAGCAGCGAGCCCCTGGGATAGGCATCCGAGCCGTACCCGCCGATCTCCAGGTCAAAGAGCCGGTCGAGGCCAAAGGCGCGCAGCTTGCTGATGGCGTTCGGCTTGATGGTCCCGGTCAGCACTGTCTGGACCACGCCGGGCAGGCCAGCGGCCGCAGTGACGGCCGCGCGGGCGCCGCCCATGAGTCGCCCCTGCTGGACCAGCTCGTCCTGGCGCAGCGCGAAGGTAGCCTCCAGCTCCCAGCAGTACCTGGACAGCAGTTCGGCGTCGGCGACGTCGTCTGTGCCGGTCGGCACGTCGTTCAGGTACAGCGACTCGAAGAAGATCTCGGTGTCGCTGCGCCCGGCCAGCTGCGGCAGCGCCGCCAGCGGACGGCCAGTGACCCGGCCAAAGGCATCGGCGTAGGCATCACGGGAGACCCTGCCCACATCCAGCAGGGTGAGATCGATGTTCCAGAGGACCAGGCGGTCGATGGCACACCTCCTCGGTGAGCTATCAGTTGGCTGCGAGCGTACCGCCGGATCGGACAACTGGCGCCATTAACTCTGGATTCACCCGAATTCACCCTTGATGGCCGCTGGGTTCGCCTCACCCCTGATGGCCGGTAGGTTCGCCGGGGTGTCGAGGCCAGGGGCCACGTGGGGGCCTCGGGGACCGTCGGGGCCAGGGGCCACGTGGGGGCCGCGGGCCGCGCCGGGGCCAGGGGCCGCGTCGGGGCCAGGGGCCGCGTCAGCTCCAGGTGCCGGCGGCGGCGGTTCAGCGGCCGAAACGGCGCGCTGGTATGCCTCCTGCACCTTCGCTACCTCGGCATCGGGATTGCGGAACCAGTTCGTGGACCACAGCCGGTGGTAGCGCCAGCCAAGACGCTGCAGGTGCTCACCGCGCAGCCGGTCGCGGTCCCTGACGCTGCCTGACTCGCGGTAGGACGCGCCGTCGGCCTCGATAGCGAGCACCATCCGGCTTGGGTCCTGCGGGTGGGTGGCAGCGAAGTCGACGCGGTACCCGCCGACGCCGTATTGCGGTACGACCGTGATCCCTGCCGCGGCCAGCCGGCCCCGCACGTCGGCCTCGAATGCATCGAGCTGTGCTGCGCCGGAGGCCTCTGGCGCGGAGCCACCGGAACTCGCATAGTCCAGGTAGTCGGCCAGCATCCGGGCGCCGGCCTTGGTGACCCGGTCCGGATCGACATCGTGACCCGAGAACGAGCTGACCAGCGTCAGCCGGTGCTTTGCCCTCGTCGCCGCCACGTTGAGCCGACGCTCGCCGCCGTCGCGAAGCAGCGGTCCCCACTGGTACCGCATGCGGCCGTCGGGATGCTTGCCGTACCCGATCGACAAGATGATGGCGTCGCGCTCGTCACCTTGCACCCGTTCGAGGTTCTTGACGAAGAATGGCTCCGGCACGTCCTCGGCGAAGAACGCCTCCAGCGCGGCGTAATCGCTGTCGCCCAGTGCGGCCGGTTGATTCGGTGCGGCCGGTTGATTCGGTGCAGCCGGTTGATTCGGTGCAGCCGGTTGATTCAGTGCGTCCGGCTGGTGCAGTGCACCCGGCTGGTTCAGTGCACCCGCTTGGTTAGGTCCGCCGCCCGGCTCGCTCGCGCCGTTGGATTCGCCGAGGCGCGCCAGCGCAGCCCGGAGCGCGGCGTCGATCCGCTCGGCGTGTTTGATACCGAGCGCGATCACGCCGAGCGATTCGGCTGGGTGCTCGCGCGCATGCTCGAGCACAAGGCCGACGACTTTGCTGACCTCGGCATCCACCGAGACCTCTTGGCCCGAGCCGGGGCCTTGCGCGACGACCACGTGCCGCAAGCAGTCGTCCCGCAGCACGCCGGGGAACGTCGTGAGCGCGCCACCGTAGATCCGGCTGTTGGAGAATGCGACGAGCCGTTCGTCGCGGCTGCGGTAGTGCCATGCCAGCGGCGCCGTCGGGAGCAGCGGGCGAAGCGCGTCAAGCACAGACTCAAAGCCCGCCCCGAAGGACACGAGGTTCTCGTCGTCCTCGCCGTCGTCGTCGGGGTCGCCGACCTGGCGGAAGAAGTTGGTCGGCGGTAGCTGCCGATCGTCCCCGGCCACCACGATCTGGTGGCCTCGCATGATCGCCGGGATAGCGTCCGCAGGCACGATCTGGCTGGCTTCGTCGAAGATCACCACATCGAACAACCTGGCTACCGGCAGGACCTGGCTGACCATCAGCGGCGACATCGCCCAGCACGGCTTGATCGCAAAGAGCACGTCGCTGGCCTGGTCGAGCAGCCGCCGCAGCGGCAGATGGCCGCGACGCAGCGCGGCCTGCTTGCGGATGACCCGGGCCTGGAGGGGATGCCGGTCGCCGGCCTCCACGAGATTCTGTGCCCATGCCCTGCGCACTCGCGCGCGGTTGACGGTGAGGTGCTCGATGTCGTGGACGCGGAAGTCCCCCGCGATCTCGTCGAGTGCCTCGCCGCGGTCGGCTGCGTACCGCGGGTCGAGCACTCGCATCTGATCCAGGATCGCGGTGAACCAGGCATGCTGGAAGGCACGCGCGGCCAAGTCAGGTCCGGCTTCGCGGCGACAGAGCTCGTCGAGCAGCGGACCCAGGGACAGCTCGCCGAACCGGGACGCAAGCTCGTAAAGCCTCGGCAGCTGCCACGCCGTGTCCTGGTCGGCCGCGAGCTTCGCCAGCAACGGCTGCGGATCGGCTGGCAGGCTGATCACCGTACCGAGCGCGGTGAGCTGCGCGTCGCAGTCTGCCCACAGGGCGGCCAGCTCGTCCATCCTTGCCGGCAGCCGCGGCATGCCGTCGTCAATGCGACTTTCTTGCCACCAGACCAGCTCGTCGGCAGCCTTGGACAGGGCGGCGGATAGCTGTTCGTCCGACAACTGCTGGCCGGACAGTTGCTGGCCGGGCAGTTGCTTGCCGGGCAGTTGCTGGCCGGGCAGTTGCTGGCCGGACAGTTGCGACGCGCCGAGTCCGGCAGCGAGCGACCGCGCTTTCTTGCGCAGCGCGCGCCGCTCACGGAAGGCCAGCCCCGCCCCGTCTGCGGTGGCGGCGGCAAGCCTGGCCGGCTCGGCCGCGTACACCTCGAGGCCGAAACTGGCCGCGGTCTCCTGGATCCCAGCGAGGCGGCGGATCAGTGTCACTACGTCTGGGTATGCCCGCGGCGACCGCAGGCCGGATTCCGCCGCCGCGCGCGCGGCGCGATCGATAAGCATGGGCAGACTGCGGCCACTCAGTCGCGCGGCGAGCTCGCACGCCCGCCGGGCGTCCTCAGGGCTGCGCAGCGCCGCGCCGAACCAGGGGGTGCTGTCGGGCCGGATCCTGAAGCCGCCAAGGTGGGCGAACTCGCGAAGCTCGTCGCGGATCCGATCACCCCGTTCCCTGTCGATTTGCTCTGGGTTATCGAGCCGGACGTGGAGGCGCGCCTCGGGCGGCACGCCGAGCAACGCCGACTGCACCTGGAACGGGGTTAGTCCCCAGGGCTGGTGGCGCTGGTGCAACCCGGACACGTGCCGGGTGAGCCGCCGATGCCGGTCGGCCAGCCGCCGGTGCAGGTCGCCGAAATCTGGCTCCGGCGTACGCTGAGCCTCGTCCATCGCGTCGCCTAGATCCTTGGCGATGCCGAGGCGGTCCTTGGTGCCCTCATGGATGTCGAGCACTACCTCACCAAGGCTGGCGCCCTTGAGCCGGGACAACACGGCGTCGATGGCAGCCCGCTTCTCCGCGACGAACAAGACCTTTCGGCCGCGGGCGACCAGAGCCGCGATGAGGTTGGCAATGGTCTGGCTCTTGCCTGTGCCGGGCGGTCCATGGATCACCAGGCTGCGGCCGGCCAGGACCGCGTCGATGGCGTTGCGCTGTGAGGAGTCGGCGTCCAGCACCGAGTAGTCATGCTCGGGCGACTCGAGCGTGGGCGGGGAGTTGTCGTCAGCGCCGAGCGATTCCTGCGCATCCGGGTCGCCCGCGATCGCGGCAACCACGTCACTGTCACAGAGCAGCTCGCCAGCGGCCTGCAGATCCTGCACCATCGGCAGCTTGGCGTAGGTGAACGTGCCGATGACCAGGCGGTTGGAGATGCGGAAGCCAGGGACCTCTGCGTCGTCCGCCACCCTGGCTAGCAGGTCGGGCACCTTGTCCGGATCCGCACTGACCAGCTCCTCGGTAGCGGCGCCAAAGACGCTAGCCAGCTTGTGCAGCAGGACAGGATTCACCTCGTAGTCCTCGTCCAGGACCAGATCGAAGTCGTCGTGGCGGGCCCTCGTCGGCGTGATGGTCAGGCCGCGGAGCAGCACCGGAGCGCATGGCTCCAGGAACAGCTCATCCCACCCGGCCATCCCGGCAGCGAGGAAACCGACCCGGATGCCGCGCTCTTCCAGGAGTTCGCGTGCCTTGCGGTAGATCACCTGGATCCGACGGATGGCGTCAGCGCGGGCGTCAACGTCCTGGAACAGGCGAGTGATCCGCGCCGACCCGGTGCGCATGAACCGTTCGAGCGCGGCCGGATCGGCGGCGGCTAGATCTAGTGTCCCGGCCCGCCGGTCCTTGTAATACAGCAGCGTGTTCCGGCCGCCAAGATCGGTCAGCGCATCGATCCAGCGTGCCTGCGCGACGGCGATCAGGGCAGACCGGCGGGCATCGCCTCCGGGCGCCTCCTGGTCGGCCTCGTCGACCTGCTCGGACGGGGCGGCCCTGTCAGCCTCGTCGGCCTGGTCAGCCTCGTCGGGCTGGTCGGCCTCGTCGGCCTCTAATGCACCGTCCAACCGAGAACCGGGAACGTAGTGGGTCATCAGTTTCCTCCGCCGCGCAGCTAGCCCGGCCTGTCAAACGCCGGACGACCGCCTACAGTGCCCGCGGCGGGGCGAACTATGCGCGACACAGGGCTGCCGCTAGTTCGGCTAGCCCATGTGCGGGTACCGGTGATCCACGGGCGGCACGAACGTCTCCTTGATCGTCCGCGCGTTCACCCACCGAATCAGGTTGAAGATCGAGCCGGCCTTGTCGTTCGTGCCGCTCGCCCGGGCGCCGCCGAACGGCTGCTGCCCGACAACGGCCCCGGTCGGCTTGTCGTTGATGTAGAAGTTCCCGGCCGAGAACCGCAGAGCGTTCGTGGCGTGGGCGATCGCGGCCCGGTCCTGGGCGATGATCGAGCCGGTCAGGGCGTAGGGCGCGATGTCAGCTGCCTGCGCCATAACCGCCTCGTAGTCGGCGTCCTCGAAGACGTGTACGCCGAGGATCGGGCCGAAATACTCCCTGGTGAAGATCTCGTCCGTCGGATCGCTCGAGGCCAGCACGGTCGGCTGGACGAAGTAGCCCTGCGAATCGTCGGTCGTGCCGCCGGTGAGCACGGAGACAGCCGGCCTTGTGGCCGCCCGCGCCAGCGCGTCCCGGTGCCGGCCGAACGCGCGGTCGTCGATCACCGCACCCATGAACAGCGAGAGGTCGGCGGCGACGTCACCCATGGTCAGCGACTGGGCCGTGCCGATGAGCTGGTCCTTCATCCGGTCCCAGACGCCGCGGGCCACGTAGGCACGCGAAGCCGCCGAGCACTTCTGCCCCTGGTACTCAAACGCGCCCCGGACCAAGGCGGTGACCAGGACGTCCGGGTCAGCCGACGGGTGCGCGATCACGAAGTCCTTGCCGCCGGTCTCGCCGACCAGCCGCGGGTACCCACGATAACCGGCGATGTTCTCCCCTACGGTCCGCCAGAGGTGCTGGAACGTCCCAGTGGAGCCGGTGAAGTGGACCCCTGCCAGGTCAGGATGACGAAGGGCGACGTTCGACACGGCGCTGCCGTCCCCGGTGACCATGTTGATGACCCCGGGCGGCAGGCCAGCGGCCTCCAGCAACCGCATCAGGTAATGCGCCGACAGCTGCTGGGTCGGGGACGGCTTCCAGATCACCACGTTGCCCATCAGGGCCGGGGCCGACGGCAGGTTCGCCGCGATCGAGGTGAAATTGAACGGCGAGATCGCCAGCACAAACCCCTCAAGCGGCCGGTACTCCAGCCGGTTCCAGGTGCCGGGGGCGTTGCCCGGCTGCTCGGCCAGCAACCGCCGGGCGTAATGCACGTTGTACTTCCAGAAGTCGATCAGCTCGCACGCGGCGTCGACCTCGGCCTGAAACACCGACTTGGACTGGCCGAGGATGGTCGAGGCGTTGATCACATTCCGCCACGGACCCGCCAGCAGATCCGCCGCCTTGAGGAAGATCGCCGCCCTGTCGTCGAACGACAGATCCTGCCAGCCCGGCGCCGCCGCCCGCGCTGCCTCGATGGCAGCCGAGACGTCGGCATCCGTCGCATTACGCAGCTGCCCGAGCACATGCCGGTGATTGTGGGGCTGAACCACGTCGATGGTCTCACCGCCGCCGGCCACGGACCGGCCGCCGATGGTCATCGTCAGCTCGGCACGCTCGCCAGCCAGGTCCTTGATTTTCTGCTCGAGCGTCGCGCGCTCCGGGCTGCCGGGGGCGTATCCCTTGACCGGCTCGTTGCCCGGTACCGGGACATTGGTGACAGCATCCATCGCCGATCGCTCCTTGCTAGTCCGACGTCAGTGGCGGCATCACCCATGGTGCCATGACGGCCCAAATCCGCCGCTCCTGGCCGGGCCAGGGCATGCCGACAGGCCCGAGCAACTGACACGCGGCGCGGGGAATGCCCGCGATAGCTGGCCTGGTTACGCTAACTATGGGCCCAGCGCGCCCAGCAGTCTGAGTCACGTCAGCTACCTGGAGGCGCTATGACTGAGCTTGCGCGTCTAGACCCCGCGCGCAGCCGAACGGTACGAAACGGCGTGACATCTAGGTCGGCGTCTCTGATTGCCGAGTTGCCCGAATTGCGTAGGGCGGCCACGGCCCTCCAGCGGACATACAGCGCATCTTCGTCGACAGCATCGCCGCTGAGCCTGACCCCCTTGGTTCCCGGCTGGACGGTTGTCACGGCTGCGCTGTGTCCAGTCCTGCTCGTCGGAGGCTGGCTCGTCAGCGGCACAGTCCAGCCGGCCTCGTATAGCCCGCTCCAGCAGACCATGAGCGCGCTGGCTGGTCAGCCCGGCACCGACCGGTGGATCATGACCGCAGCGTTGGTCCTGGTCGGCGCCACCCAGCTCGCGACCGCCGCAGGCCTGACCGGGATTGGGCTGCCCGCGCGCCTGCTGCTGCTCGTGACCGGCCTGTGCACGATTGGCGTGGCAGGCTCGCCCGAGGTGGTCGCAGGGCCCTCGAAAGTCCATCTGGCCTTCGCGGTGAGCTGCGTGCTCACTACCGCCATCTGGCCCCTGTTTGTGGCCCGGCGCGCACCCGCGCCGTCGTGGAGTGTCAGCATTTCCGGCTGCGCGGCGGTTACCACGTTCTACGCCGCCTTGTCAGGCTGGCTCCTGTTCGCCACGTTCGGCGGCGGCGACCTCGGCCTGGCCGAACGGGTGACCTCAACGGCTCTGGGCCTCTTTCCGCTCGTCGTCATCCTGGGCCTCCGGCACGCCGCTAAGCGCTCGTACTTCACGGCTGCGGGCACAACATGGCAAAACGGGCAATCCTACGACGTCAGGTCCCCGAGCTCCTGAGTCGCGTACCACTGGAGCTCGTGCCCGTCAGCCCCATCGACGACGAACTGGGCATCCTCGTCGCCAGCGTCCGCGCTCGGCAGCGCCGCGATGGCGTCGACCAGATCTGCGCCCGCGTCGGAATCATCGATGAGCCCCGACGCGACGTCCCTGATCGGCACCGGTCCGGTCACCGAGACGAGCCCAGGCACCTCGAACCCGGCACCGGCCAAGACCTGGCTGTCCGGCACCTCGACAGCGAGCACGACCCGGCGCCGGGGCGCCGCGGGGTCGGCTGCGAGCAGGCGCAGCGAATCCCTGGCGGCGTGCATCATCGCCACGTATTCGAGTTCCTCGATATCGCCGCTGGCATACCACTCCCGGAGCGCAGGCGTGACGGTATAGCCGCGGACCGGAGATCCCTGGATCTCGCCAGCACGCAGCAGCCCGGCCACAGCCGGCAAGGTGGACGGCACATAGACGCGCACGACAAGCCCCGAAGCGCTATTGAATAGACGCTATTGAATAGACCTAGAGTGTGCCAGGTCGGCCACCGCGGGATCAGCTAATCGCCGGACCAGGTGGCTCGGTCGTGATCGCGTCTGCATGTGCGAGCCGTGATCCGGGCGGCCGAGCGAGCGCCGCGACGACCGCCGCGACCGCGGCCTCCAGCGAATCGTGCTCCCAGACCCGTACTACGCGCCAGCCGGCCGCCGCGAGCGCGGTGTCGGCCGCTCGGTCACGCGCGACGTTCCGGGCGAGCTTAGGCTCCCAGTACCAGGTGTTCGCGGCCGGCTGGGTGCCGTGCTCAGGGCAGCAGTGCCAGAAGCAGCCGTCGACGAACACCGCCACGCGGCGCGCCGTGAATGCGATGTCGGGCCGCACTCGCGCGCCGGTGAGGTCGAGGCGGTAGTCCTTGCGGTAGCGGTATCCCTGCTTGTGCAGCGCGCGCCGCAAGGCAAGCTCCGGCTTGGTGTCACTGCGCCGGTTCGCCCGCATATTGGCCGAACGGCCTGGACTCGCCGGATGCGGGTAGTCAGCCACAGCCGTTAAGGCTAGCCAACATCCTGCTGGGAACGGGGCCGCTCTCGCTCGCCTATGCCCGCCCGGCCGCGGCCGCTTAGCCGAGCGGAACGCCCAGGAGGTCGGCCACCTGGTGCGCGGTGTCGTCCGCCGCGCTGTGGAGCACCCCGGTGAAGCCGATCTCCTCCGCCGCCGTGATGTTCGCCTGGATGTCGTCGATGAAGACGCACTCCTGCGGCGCCAGCCCCAGCAACTCTGCCGCGTGCAGGAAGATGCGTGGCTCAGGCTTGCGCATGCCGACCTCGCCCGAGATCACCACGGCGTCGAACAGATCCGGGAACAGCTCGCGCGGATACCCGACGCCCCACGAGTTGGACAACAGCCCGGTCAGCACGCCGTCCGCCTTCAGCTGCCGGAACAGCTCCAGCATCGCATCGTCCAGGGTCTGCCCGGCGAACATGCGGGCGAGCAGGCCAGGGCCAGCCACCGGGCCGCCGTTCTCGAGCATGAGCTCGCTAGCCAGCGCGAGCTCGAACTCGTCGTTCGTGCACTCGCCGCGCTCCAGCGCATGGATCGGGTTGGTGTCCGGGCCGTCGGCGTAGGCCTGCGCGACCCACTGGCGCATGACCGTCATGTAGCTGACCCGGTCGATGCCGTCGGCCGTGAGCCAGGCATTGACGCTGTCGGCGATGGGGTTGGTCATCACGCCGCCCCAGTCGGTGATCACACCGCGCAGCTTCGACCCAGAATCTCCTGACACATGTTGATGGTAAACGAGCCGGTGGCGTGTCTTGCGCCGAGCGCGTGCTGACAGAATCTGCGCATGGACCGTGTAGCAGTAGTCACCGGAGCAAGCAGCGGAATCGGGGCGGCCTCGGCGATCGGGCTAGCGGCGGCTGGCTATCGCGTTGTGCTCACGGCGCGCCGCGCCGACCGGCTCGCGCACGTGGCCGCGCAGATCGCCGACGGCGGCGGCAGCGCCGTCGTGCACGAACTGGACGTGACCGACCGCCCGGCTGTCGACGCGCTGGCCGACTCGCTGGACCGGTGTGACGTCCTGCTGGCCAACGCCGGCGGCGCGGTCGGCGCCGATACCATCGCGGACAGCTCACCCGCTGACTGGCAAGCCATGTACAACGTGAACGTGCTCGGCACGCTGCACGTGACGCAAGCGCTGCTGCCCAAGCTGATCGCTAGCGGCGCCGGCACGATCGTGCTGATGTCCTCGACCGCCGGGATGGTCAGTTACGAGGGCGGCGGCGGGTACGTCGTCGCTAAGCACGGCACGCACGCGTTCGCCGAGACGCTGCGGCTTGAGCAGTTCGACCAGCCCATCCGGGTCATCGAGATCGCGCCCGGCATGGTGAAGACCGCCGAATTCGCTGTGAACAGGTTCCGTGGCGACGCCGACAAGGCCGCGGCCGTCTACGCGGGTGTCGCCGAGCCACTGACCGACACCGACGTCGCCGACGCCGTGGTCTGGTCGGTGACTCGGCCCGCACACGTCAACGTCGATCTGATGGTGCTACGGCCGCGAGCCCAGGCCGCCCAGCACAAGGTGCACCGAGTCTTCTGACCCGCACGTCGGCCAGGCAGTCGAAGCCAACCGCTTTCTGGCCTGGGCGTTACTAGACTACGGCGGTGCACACCGGGACGAGCGCGACCGAAGCCGCAGCCCGTTCCCTGTTGCTTGCGGTTGAGTCTTACTCGGTTTTCCTGGACCTCACCGATGGCGGTGACACCGCCCGGTCGCGTACCGAGATCAGGTTCCGGTGCCGGGAGCAGGGTGCCGCGACGTTCGCCGGCCTGGACGCGGTCGCGGTGCACGAGGTGGTCCTGAATGGCGAGCCGCTCGACCCCAGGTCCGTCGCGGACGGCCGTCTCCCGCTCCGTGGCCTGGCGGCCGAGAACTCGCTGGTGGTCGATGCGACGGTGGCGGTGTCCCGCAGCGGCAGCGGCCTGACCCAGTACACCGACCCCGCTGACGGGCGCACCTACGTGCTGGCCAACTGCTTCCCGACGGCGGCGCCGAGCGTCTTCTGTTGCTTTGATCAGCCGGACCTGCGCGCCGCGATCACGCTGATCGTGACACTTCCCGCGGCCTGGACGTGCATCTCCAACGGCGAAGTGCTCCACAGCCCCGCCGATGGCGCGGCCGGGGTGTGGCGGTTCTCGACCGTGGTCTCGATGAAGCCGTACGAGTTCACGCTGTGTGCCGGGCCGTACGTCGCCGCGCCGGCCAGGGACGATACCGACGCGGGCGGGACCCGTATCACCGAGCACTGTCGGCCTACCCTGGCAAGCTCGCCGGGCCTCGCCCGAATTGCCGGCCTGGTGGCCGCGGTCCTGCCTCACTACGAGCAACTGCTCGCCATGCCCTGTCCGTACGACAAGCTCGACATCGTCTGCGCGCCCGAACTCGGGCCACTCGCGATCCAGTTGCCCGGCGTCATGATTGTCAGCGAGAGGCTGCTCCAGCGTGCCGCAGATCCGCGCGACGATCATGTCGCGGTCGTCTTGGCGCATGAGGCCGCTCACCTCTGGTTCGGCTGCCTGGTCGAAGGCCGTTGGTGGGACGACCTGTGGCTAGCCGAGGCGCTGGCGACGTATCTAAGCGTCGGCGCGGTGACCGAGGCACTGGGCGTCGCCACCGCCTGGGCCCAGTTCGGCTTGACTAGCAAGGCAGCGGCGTATCAAGCCGACGGCCTGCCGAGCACCCAGCCGGTCTCGTCGCTCGTCGAGTCAGCGGCCGACGCGCTGACCAGACCATTTCCCATTGCTTACTCCAAGGGCGCCAGCGTGCTTCGTCAGCTGGCCGCGCTGATCGGGCCTGACGCGATGCACCGGGGGCTGCGCGACTATCTGACGACTCATGCCTGGCTGACGACGTCGCTCGCCGACCTGATCGACTGCTGGTCACGCGCCAGCGACCGCGACCTGACGCACTGGGCAGCGCAGTGGCTGCAACAGCCCGGTGTGAACACGCTGCGGCCGCAGATCACTGTGGGTCCGGACGGGATGATCACTTCGTTCGCCATCGTGCAGGAGCCGTCGCCGCTCGACGGCGCGGGACCGCTACGCACCCACACGCTGACGATCGGGACGTACGACCTGGACGGATCTCAGCTCGTCCTCCAGCGCCGGATCGGCCTAACACTGAGCGACGAGTGGACGCACCTGCCAGAGCTGACGGGCAGCCCGATGCCGGCGGCGATCATCCTCAACGACACGGATCTGACGTTCGCCGCGATCAAGCTCGATCCTGTCTCCTGGCGCGCGCTGGTCGCGTGCGCCATGGAGGTGAGCGATCCGCTGGCCGAGTCAGTCTGCTGGAACGCGGCCTTCGACATGGTCCAGGCGGCGGAGCTGGACGCGGCCGAGTTCGCCGCCATCGTGGCGCGCCGGATGACGGCTGGCCCCCCGGTCGTCGATCTCGACCAGCTACTCGGCCGCGCGGTCGCGGCCGCGGACTTGTTCGCCGATGCGACCAGGCGGGCGGCGGCCCGCCAGCAACTGGCGGCCGCCGCGCTCACCGCCGCCGAGCTAGGTCAGCCGGCGAGCCGTGATCAGCGCCTCGTGGCACGGGCCTTCGCGACCTGCGCGGACAGCCCGGCTCAGCGCGACTTGCTCCGATTCTGGCTCAGTGGCCGGTACCTGCCTGGTGGGCTCGTCGTCGATCTAGAGCTGCGCGCCAAGATCCTGGTCACGCTGGCCGCCCACGGCCAGGCAACGGATGACGACCTGGCCGCCTACGTCGCTGACGACCCGGTCGGCGGCGACCTCGTCCGTGCGACGTGCAGCGCCCGGCATCCGACGGTGGCAGCCAAGCAGGCCGCCTGGGCGGCAGCGCTCACCGCCCAGCAGCCGCCACGGCTCGCGCTCGCCTATGCGCAGGGCTTCTGGGTGCCTGGCCAGGAAGATCTACTCGACGACTTCCGGGACCGGTATTTCACCGAGGCGCTGCCCGCCTTGCGCCGACATGACGGCCGGACCACCCAGCGTCTGGCTAGGGCGCTATACCCGGCGACGCTGGCCGACAAGGCGACCCTCGCGGCCACCGACGCCGAGCTCGACCGCCTGCAGGCGACCGACGTGATCCGGTCGGTCCTGCTGGAGCAGCGCGCCCTACTCTGCCGCGCCATGACGGCCCGCGCCGCCGTAGCCGCCCGCTGACCGCCAGGGCTGCCGCAACTGCCAGCCGTCGTCGTTGCGCCATGAGAGTGGATTTAGTACGCCTATAGCCGTACTAAATCCACTCTCATGGATGATCATGGAGCGCGTCTGCGCCGGGCGGCGCCCAAATCCGAGGCGATTTACCCGGTTAGTCCGTCTGCGTCACCTTGCTCAGGCCGCGCGGCTGGTCGGGGTTGATCCCGAGCCGCCGCGCCAGCGCCTCGGTCACGAGCTGCCCGGGCACGATCAAGCCGATCGGCGCAAGCCACTCCGGCAGTCGCGGCCCCGGCAGCGCCGCGGTGCAAGCCTCGGCCAGCGCATCCCCGCCGCCGATGCCGAACGCGCTCGCCCCCGCCCCGGTCACCCGCCTGGCGAGGTCGATTGTGCCGGCCAGCGTCGGCCCCGAGTCGGCCGCGACCACAATCGCCGGCGTCTGGCCGTCGACAACGGCGATCGGCCCGTGCAGCAGGTCCGCGTACGACAGCCCCATCGCGTGCAGGTAGCAGGCTTCCTTCAGCTTGATCGCCAGCTCCAGCGCGGCCGCATACGCCATGCCGCGGCCTGACACGACCACGCCAGGCACCACGGCCAGGGCAGCGACGATCGGCTCCAGGTCGAGCGGCGTGGCGAGCAGCGACTCGATCGCGTCCGGCACCGCAGTCAGCTCGCCAGGATCCAGCGCCGCGCCGAGGCCCAGCCCAAGGACAGCCAGCGCGGCGAGCTGCGTGGTGAACGTCTTGGTGGCGGGCACCGCCTGCTCGATCCCGGCCTCAGTCACGAACGCCACCTCGGCCGCCTCCGCGAGCGGCGACGCCGCGCCGCCATTGGTGATCGCCAGCGTCCGCGCACCGCAGGCCTTGGCCCAGTCCAGCGTCTCGACGATCTCTTCGGTGCGGCCGGATTGCGACAGCGCGACGGCGAGCACGCCCTCGAGATCAA
Organism: Streptosporangiaceae bacterium; assembly: GCA_036496945.1. Taxonomy (GTDB): domain Bacteria; phylum Actinomycetota; class Actinomycetes; order Streptosporangiales; family Streptosporangiaceae; genus JAJYUU01. The sequence continues at coordinate 14,560 of DASXKI010000249.1, forward strand.
CCCGAGCCCGGTAGGTGGTCGCGATCGAGGGGGCAGCCAGCGAAGCCAGCCGGCCAGCGTGCGCCTGGACCAGGTAGCTGCCGTAGACCGCCGCATTGTCCGAGGTCCCACGGGCGATGAACAGCACGGTCTTGGTATCGGCCGCCAGCCTGGCGACCTCGTCGCGGCGCGGCAGCAGCGCATCAATCGTGGCCCTGAGTGCCGCGGGCTGCTGCGCGATCTCCTGGCGCATCAGCGAAGGGCCAACCCCGTTCCCTGCCTGCATGTCGTTCTGGTCCCTTTCGGTCACGCCTGCGACGACGCCAGGGCGGCGGCGGCGCCATCTGTATACACGAGGCGCCCTGCGATCCACGTCGCCCGGGTGCGTAGCTCGGGACTGAGCCAGACCAGGTCGCCGGCCGCGCCCGCAGCGAGGCGGCCGAGGTCGGGACGGCCGATGAGGTCCGCCGGGATCCGGGTGGCAGCGGCGACCGCGGCGGCGAGGGACACGCCGCTGTGCACGGCGTTGGCGACCGCGACGTCCATCCGCAGCGCCGAGCCCGCCAGCGTGCCGTTGCTGCGGAGCGGCGGCGCGCCTTGCCCCGGCGGAAGCGTGATCGGCTCCCCGCCGAGCAGGTACTCCCCTGGCGGCATTCCGGCCGGCGCCGCGGCGTCGGTGACCAGGGCGATCCTGCCGGGCGCCGCGCGGAACGCGAGGCCGCAGACAGGCCCGGCCACGTGATACAGGTCCGCGATCAGCCCGCTGGTCAGGCGCTCATCGGTCAGCGCCTGGCCGACGACACCAGGCTCCCGGTGACCAAGCGGCCGCTGCGCGTTGAACAGGTGGGTCACCATCCGCGCCCCGCGCTCGGCCGCAGCCGCTACCTGCTCCGCCGTAGCGTCGCTGTGCCCGACGCTGACCAGCACGCCCGCCGCGACCAGCTGATCGATGGCAGCCAGCGCGCCGGGGCGCTCGGGCGCCAGCGTGACCAGCCGCAGCAGGCCGCGGCCAGCTTCGATCAGCGCGGCGATGGCAGCCGGGGTGGGGTCGATGATCCACGCCGGGTTGTGCGCACCACGCCGGGCCGACGAGATGAACGGGCCCTCCAGGTGCACCCCGAGTACCCGCGCGCCACTGTCCGGCAGGTCGCCAGCGAACCCCGCCGCAGCCCGCAGCGCCACCGCCAGGCTGTCAACCGGCGCGGTGATCAGCGTCGGCATGAACGCGGTCGCGCCGGTAGCCGGGAGCTGGCGCGCCACGTCTGCCCAGCTCACGGCGTCGGCGATCTGGAACTCTGTGCCGAAATACCCGTTCACCTGAAGGTCGACGAACCCCGGCAGCAGGTACCCGTCGGGCAATGTGACGTCGGCCCGCGCGGGCGGCCCGCCCGCACCGACGCGGCCGATGGCACCATCGGTTAGTTCGACAAACCCTTGGCTGGGAACGGGGTCGGCCCCGTACTCCGCCGTCAGGACGTGCGCGGCAGCAATCAGCATCGCTGGCAGCGGCGGTTAACGGCTGACCCGGCTCAGCGCACCACGCAGGCCGAGCGCCCAGCCAGGCGCGCCGGCCCGTTCGGCGCCCCGCCGGGTAACGCCCCGCCGGATAGCGCCCCGCTTGATGGCCCGCCGGGCGGCAGGCTGGCCCGCGGCTGACTGGCCGGCGGCTGACTGGCCGGCGGCTGACTGGCCCGGGGCGCGACGAACCGCGGCGGCGTTGGCCGGACCAGGCTGCGCGACCTGGTCGCGCGCGACCCCGCGCAGGAACTCGCGCATCTCGGCAGCGACCAGGTCCGGGCGCTCCATCATCGCCACGTGGCCGATCCTGGGCAGCACGACCGCGCGGCAGTTCCGGAACGTCCGCGCGGCCCGGCCAGCCATCGCCGGGTTGACGAGTCGGTCGTGGCTGCCGTGGATGAGCAAGGTCGGCGCGGTTACCAGGGTTGCGTCATGCCACAGCGACGCCGGGCCCGGCCGGGCGTACTCGGCGACCAGTGCCCTGGCGGAGCCCAGCAGTGCATCCACCGAGTAGTCGAGGCCGTCCCGCCGCTGAACCTCGGCAACAGCCTCGGCCCGGCGCTCGGGCGCGAGCCTGCCTGGGTCGGCGTACAGCTCGGCCACGGACGCTTCGGTGCGCTGCTCGGGCGTCATGTCCAGCATCTTGGTGAGCAGCCAGCGGCCGACACCGGGCATCGTCACGAGCGCCAGGCGCGCCGGCAACAGTCGCGGCCGCAGGTCAGGCAGCGCTGGCGAGATCAGCGTGAGCGTGCGTACCAGGTCCGGCCGGCGCGCGGCGACCCGAGTGCTGATCGCGCCGCCGAGAGAATTGCCGATGAGGTGGACCGGCCAGTTCCCGCGCTTCTCGATGAGCGAGATGACGGCCGCGGCGCGGGCGTCGAGAGAGTAGTCGTTGTCAGCCGGCGGCGGCGAATAGCCAAATCCTGGCAGGTCAAGCGCCTCAGCTGCGAGCGGCGGTCCGCTGGCCTGCTGCCCGTCAGCGGGGCGGCTGAGCAGGTCCATGATGTCGGTCCAGTTCAGCGCCGAACCGCCGAGCCCGTGCACGAACAGCGCCGGCTCGGCGCCCGGGAGCGCCGGGGTCGACCGCACGAAGACCTCACCCGCATCCAGGGTGACTAGCGACCCCGGCCACGGCTGGATTGGCGCAGCGCCAGCGGGCATGCTCGGGACGACACCGGCCTCAGCGGCGAGGTTCTGCGCAGGGACGATCGGGTGTTTCATGAAGAGCTAGCCTACTGCGCGGTAGCAGAGTAGGGGCCGGCCGCTTCGGCCACTGCCTGGCTGCCGCAGGTGCTGGCCGCTGCCTGGCTGCCGCAGGTCCTGGCCGCTGCCCACCGAGTTCGCCGCGGCTAGCGCTAACCACCCCACCCACGGACTCCCGCCCAAGCTCGTGGCCTGGCTGCAGCCCACCAAGTTCGCCGCCGCTAGCGCTAGCCCACGCCTATCGGGCTCCAGGTCAGCTCGCGCGCCGTGGCCGCCGCTGCGCAGCGGGCTTGGCGTCGTCTTCCGCTGCCCGCGACCTGGCCGACGCGGACTTGGCCGCGGTCTTGGCCGGACCCGGTGCTGCGCTTTTTGCCCTGGTTTTGGCCGACTTGGACTCAGCCGAGCTGCTGCCGTTGGCCTCGTTTCCGGACCCTCTGGCCCCAGCGGATCCGGTCCCGGCTTTGACTGCGGCGGCCTTGCCGCCGCCGCTCGCCCTGGCCGAGCCTGCGGCGGACTTGGTCGTGCTGGCCTTGCCGCTGGCTGACTTGGCGGTCGATGCACGGCGCGGCGCCGGGGCCTCGTCCTCGTCGCCCGCATCGCTGGTGTCGGGGACGGCACCCAGCCGGCCGCCCTTGGCGGCCGCCAGGCTAGCCCGCAAGGCATCGGCCAGGCTCGAGGTCTCGCCGGCGTCCCCCTGCGGGACCTCGGGCTGGAACACCTCGCGCCCCTCGGTCTTGGCCTCGACGAGCTCCAGCACTGCCTCGCGGTAGCTGTCGTGGTACTCGTCCGGGTCGAAGTCGACGGTCATGGACTCGATCAGCGAGCTGGCCATGCGCAGCTCCTGCGGCCGAACCTCGATGTCGTCGTCCAGGAACCCGAAATCCGGCGTCCGTATCTCGTCCGGCCACAGCAGCGTCTCGAGCACCAGCACGCCATCCCGGACACGCAGGCACGCCAGCGACTCACGCTGGCGCAGCGCCACCTGCGCGATTGCTACCTTGCCCGACTCTTCGAGTGCGTCGCGGAGCAGGGAGTAGGCGCGCGTCCCGGCCGCTTCCGGCTCCACGAAGTAGCTTTTGTTGAACAAGATGGGATCGAGCTGGTCTGCCGGGCAGAACTGAACGACCTCGACGTTCTTCGTGGTCGGTAGCGGCAGCTCCGCCATGTCTTCCTCGGTGAGGACCACCATCTCGCCGTCGGGCAGTTCGTAGCCCTTGGCGATGTCCTCGTACGGCACTTCCTGCTCATCGATCGAGCAGAATCGGCGGAATCTAATCCGGCCGCCGTCTTCCCGGTGTACCTGGCGGAAGGCAATGTCCTTCTGCTCGGTGGCCGTGTACAGCCGGACGGGAATCATGACAAGGCCGAAGGAGACTGCCCCCTTCCACATGCTGCGCATGGCATCTCCTTACCCAGAGCCAGTCAGGCTACTAATTCTGACCTTGATCAAGCGCGAATGTCAGCCTCGGTCGGGTACTGATACAAGCAGTGTTGTCTGCATTCTATAAATCCGGCAGTTTGTTCGAGTGCCGATTTAGCCTAGGAGGCGCCGTAATGACCGACATGGGCCTTGAAGCACCCGACCTAGAAGCACCGGACGCAGACGCCGCGGAGCAGCATCAGGATGTGGTACCCGAGCTCGACGACGAGGACGACGCGGTTGAGCTGCAGCCACCCCCGCTCGAGGCGGACGCGGCAGACGCCGCCGAGCAAGCTCAGGTTGTCGTGCCCGATGATGACGAATACCGCTAACCGGGCCACGCCTCATGGCCAGTCGTAAGATTGCGTTGATAGGGGCCGCGGCCATACCCGCAGGCCACCAGCAAGCACATTTTCCGGAGCCATCGTTGACCGTTTCGCCACAGGCCAAGTCCGGCGGCACGCGGCTGCCGCGCCCTGCGCGCAGGCTGCAGTTGCTGGGGGCTGCCCGTGATGTCTTCGTCGCTCAGGGCTATCACGCAGCCGCGATGGACGAGATCGCCGAGCGCGCGGGCGTCAGTAAGCCTGTGCTCTACCAGCACTTCCCTGGCAAACTTGAGCTGTACCTGGCGTTGCTCGACGAGAGCGCTGAGCAGCTCGTCCAGACCATGAGCGAAGCCCTGTCGTCGACGACCGACAACCGGCAGCGCGTCCCGGCCACCTTTAAGGCGTTTTACGACTTCGTGGCGGGGACGGGCGAGGCATTCCGGCTGGTCTTTGAGTCGGACCTGAGCAACGAGCCGGCGGTCCGTGGCCGGCTGGAGAAGACCATGCAGGAGTGTGCGGACATGGTCAGCCAGTTCATCCGGGAGGATGCGGGCGTCAGTGATGCGGAAGCACATCTGCTGGGCATGGCGCTGGTGGGGATGGCCCAGGTCACCGCCCGCTACTGGCTCAGCACAGACCAGGAGATGCCGAAGGACACCGCCGAGCAGCTCATCGCTCGGCTCGCCTGGCGTGGCATCAGCGACTGGCCGCTCAGCGGCTGACCGGACACGGGTAACCGGACACCGGCTAACCATGCACCTGGTGACCGCCAGCCTGGCCTGATGACCAGCTGGCGGGGCCGCCGACCACCTCAAGTAGCCCCCGGGCAACTCAGTTGATCTTGTCCCGTCGACGTTTCACGCCTAACTGGCAGCTAGTTGTCCGATTTATGACGGTTCTGCTGCACGCAGGCGGTGAAATGTTTGTCGGTCCGGCATGCGGGCATCGCGGAAGAGCCGTTTCGCTCGCGGCGTAGGGGTGCTGCGTCTCGTTTCGCCCGCGCAAGGCTGCCGGAGGCTAGCCTCGGACTGCGGAGAGGAGATCTGTGGAAGTCAAGATCGGTATACAGTCCGTGCCCCGCGAGCTGACAGTCGAGACCGAAACGTCGGCCGACGAAGTCGCGGCCGCGCTGAGGGCCGCGGTGTCCGCCGAGGCGGGCGTCTTCGTCCTTGATGATGCCAAGGGCGGAAAAGTGCTCGTGCCCGCGGACAAGATCGCGTATCTCGAATTCAGCGGCACGGAGCAACGTCGCGTCGGCTTCAGCAATCTCTGACGTCACGCATTGATCGGCCCAGCACGGTCGGCAACGCCGGGGTGCGTTAGTCGGCAGGGCCGAGGTGCGTTAGTCGGCGAGGCCGAGGGAGGCCATCCGAGCCGCGTGCGCGTCTGTTAGCTGGGCAAACATCCGGCCTATGTCACCGAGCTGGCTGGCCGCGTCGCCAGCCAGCATTCTGGCCAGCGGCTCTCGCTCGGCCGCGACTCGCTGCGCCTGGCCTAGTGCCTCGCCGACGAGCCGCCTCGCCCACAGGGCCAGCCGACCAGCCACACGCGGATCGACGTCGATGGCCGCGCGAACCCGAGCGATCACAAATTCGGCGTGTCCGGTGTCGGCGAGCACGGTCAGCACCAGGTCCTTTGTGGCCGGGTCGAGCACCTCGGCCACCGCCCGGTAGAAGTCTGAGGCGATGCCGTCGCCTACGTAGGCCTTCACCAGGCCCTCCAGCCAGTCCGATGGCGCAGTCCTGGCGTGGAACGAGTCGACGGCTGCCACGAACGGCTGCATGGCGATCTGCGGATCAGCCGACATGCCCTCGATTCGAGCACGCAGCAGCTGGAAATGCCCGAACTCAGCGACAGCCATCTCGGCGAGCGCTGTCTTGTCGAACAGCGAGATAGCCAGTGCCGCGTCATCGGAGAGTCGGAAGAATGCTGTCAGCGACGCGTACGCAAGCAGTCCAAGCAGGTCGAGCACGCCGTCAGCGGGGGCCGCTCCCAGCTGGTTTCCGTCGCTCACCTGCGCAGCCTAACAACTGCGAGACCCGCTACCCAGACGTGGCGCACAAGTGCACGAGGAGGAACTTGCTAGACTCTGGAGTGTCCACAGTTGGAATGTGGACCCCCCGATTGGTGTTACACACAACGTTAGGCGTGACGATCCTCGAGCCCGTTGGTGCCCAGGTGATGATGCGCCGCCCATTCTCCGCGAGCGTGGCTTGGGCCACGCGGTGGCAAGGCTGCCCCGCAGGAGAGGTCCTATGCCCGCCCACGGCGCTCGTGCCCGGCAAGTCTGCCAGGTGGCCGCGGGCCATTACTGGAGGCGTGAGCCCTGAGTACGTATACAACGGATGACAGCCCGGCCGCAGAGCCGACGGCTGCTGAGCTTGATAGCGCTGTAGAGTCGGCCGCTGCTGAGCTTGACCCCGCCGCAGAGCCGGCGGCTGCTGAGCTTGACAGCAGCACCAAAACCTTTCGGGACTTTGGCATCGCCGAGCCCATCTGCGCTGCCCTCGAGGCTGAAGGCATCACCACCGCCTTCCCCATCCAGGCTCTGACCTTGCCGGTCGCCCTGGATGGCCATGACCTCATCGGCCAGGCCAGAACCGGCACTGGCAAGACCTTGGCTTTCGGCATCCCGATCCTCGAGCGCCTCGGCGAGTCCGATCGCGAGCCCGCATCGCCCCGCGCCCTTGTCGTCGTGCCGACGCGTGAACTCGCCATCCAGGTCGCCGATGACCTGCGTGTGGCGGGCGCGCAGACGGGCGCCAACGTCGTGACGCTCTATGGCGGCCGCGCATACGAGCCCCAGATCGACGCACTGGCGACCGTCGACGTCGTCGTTGGCACACCCGGCCGGCTGCTCGACCTGGCCCGGCAGGGCCACCTGAAGCTCGGCAAGGTTCGCCAGCTGGTCCTGGATGAGGCCGACAAGATGCTAGACCTCGGCTTCCTGCCCGATGTCGAGCGCATCCTTCAGCTGACCCCACCTGCCAGGCAGACGATGCTCTTCTCGGCCACGATGCCCGGCGAGATCGTGACGCTGGCCAGGCGGCACCTGAGCCGTCCTATGCACATCAGGGCTGAGCAGCACGACGAGCCCGCGCACGTCCCGAGCACCGAGCAGCACGTGTTCAGGGCACATCAGATGGACAAGATCGAAGTACTGGCCAGGATTCTGCAGGCCGAAGGCCGCGGCCTGACGATCGTGTTCAGCCGCACCAAGAGGTCAGCCGACCAGGTGTCCACCACGCTGACAACCAAGGGCTTCGCGGCGGCCGCCATCCACGGTGACCTCGGCCAGAGCCAGCGAGAGCGCGCCATGCGCGCCTTCAGGTCCGGCAAGGTCGACGTGCTCGTCGCCACCGAAGTGGCGGCCCGTGGCCTCGACGTCGAAGATGTCACGCACGTGATCAACTACGAGTGCCCCGAGGATGAGAAGGCCTACCTCCACCGGATCGGCCGGACCGGCCGCGCTGGCCGCGAGGGCGTGGCGGTCACGTTCGTGGACTGGCATGACCTGCACCGCTGGAAGACCATCAACGACACGCTGCACCTGGGCTTCGAGGAGCCGGTCGAGACGTACTCGACCTCGGAGCATCTCTTTACCGCGCTGGGTATCCCCGCAGGCGCGAGCGGTGTTCTGCCGCGCGCCCAGCGGGAGCGGCTCGGGCTGCTGGCCGAATCGCTCGAGGACATCGGGGAGACCGGCAAGACTCGCTCGCGCGCGTCCGCACCTGACAGCCGCTCCCACTCGGGTGCGCCGACCAGCCATGGCGGGCGTGGCGGCACCACCGACGCGACGCGCGAACCCCGCACTCGCAGTCAGCGCGACCGGCGGCGCACGCGCAGCGGTCAGGCGACCGAGCCGGGCCGCGCGACAAGCGAGGCAGCCGGCGGCAGTCCAAGCGAGCGCCGGCCAGGTGGCGGCAGTCACGGCGGGGCGGACGCGGCGACCGGCACAGCAAGCACGGTAGGCACGACAGGCACGGGCCCAGGCACTGCAGCTCACGCTTCCGCGGGCGTCGGCCCGAGTGACGCCGCCGGCCAGGCGCCGCGGCGGCCCCGGCGGCGGCGTTCCGGCCGGTCCCGGGCCGCAGGTGAGAGCCAGGCCGGTGAGAGCCAGGCCGGCGAAAGCCAGGCACGCCCGGAGGCGAGCGCGGCGGCCGAGTAACTTCGGCTAGCCTGCGCCACGGGAGCGCGCGGCGCAGCACGGATCGGCCGCGATTGCACTGCGTTCTTGCCGGGCACAGGCACTCTGGGTCTTAGGTCCGTCAGCCCCACCGGCGCTGACCTGGTCCTAACCCGGTGAGCCGAAAGCTCTCAGCGAATCCTGCGTTATTGGGCTGTTATATTTCAGCGAATTCTCGGTAGGCTGCCACCCCGTGAGTACCCTCAGGTCTCTCCTCCTGCCAGAGCGCGTGCGGTCAGCCTCGCTGGCCACCGCTCGCGGCCGGTTCGCCATGCTTGAGGCGCAGCCGACCCGCGGCGTCGCGCACCGCAGACCGGCTCTGCTGATCCACGGCTACACCGGCAGCAAGGAGAACTTCCTGCCAATCCTCGAGCCGCTCGCGGCAGGCGGCCGGGCCGTCGTCGCTGTCGACCTTCGCGGGCAGTATCAGAGCCCGCATGGTCAAGACCGCGCTAGCTACAGCGCAGCGGCGCTGGCCGCGGACGTGCTCGCCATCGCCGACGCCGTCGCGGGCGACGCCGGCGGGATCCATCTCGTCGGCCACTCGATGGGCGGCCTCATCGCGCGAGAGGCCGTGCTGCAGCGGACGACCGGTTTCCTGTCGCTGACGCTTCTCGGGTCAGGACCCGGCACCATCAGCGGCCAGCGAGCCGCTGCCCTGAACGAGTTGCTCGTTGGCCTGGACCCGACCAACGGCGCCGTGCCTGACGACCGCGATCAGCTGGCCGCGCTGGTCCGGATCGCCTGGCAGACCCATTTCGAACCGCAGGCCCGAGCCGAGGGCACTGACGAGCACATCATCGCCTTCTTGCGCGAGCGAACACTGCGGACCTGCCCCATCAGCCTGATCGTGCTCGCCAGGTACCTGCTGGACTGCCCGGATCACACGAGCGAGCTGGCCCAAGTGGTCGCAGCCGGGCTGCCGGCCATGGTGGTGTACGGCGAGAACGACGATGCGTGGCCGCCATCGGTACAGGACCTCATGGCACGCCAGCTTCGCGCTGAGCGGACCTGCATCCCCGGCGCCGCGCACTCCCCGGCGATCGAAGCGCCGGTCACTACGGCAAGCACCTTGACTGAGTTCTGGAACGCGGCCGAGCGGCGCCAGCCGACGGTGCACGTATGCGGCCGCACGCGCAATGGCGTGGACGTGGCGGCCGCGCACGCAGAACGGGACGCAGACGCGACGAAATCCGAGACCGGCCAAAGCCCGCCGAGGCCAGCCTCGATCGGCTGACCGGCACGTCGGGGCTGAACCTCTACTGCGGCAAGAGAAGCAATAGTTCGGCACTCACGACGTTGCCTGCGGCGCGCTCACCGCCACGCTGCCCGCCGCCACAGTGCCCGCCGCCGCAGTGCCCGCCGCCACAGTGCCCGCCGCCACACTGCCCGCCGCCACACTGCTCGCAGCGACGCCGTCGGCTTCCTCGCCACCAGCCATCCCCAGCGCGTCCCAGGGGCGGCGCTGCGGCGATGCGGCGCTGCCCTCAGGGCAGTGCGCGCGGTAATCGCACCAGCCGCAGCCGGGGCCGGGGCGTGGCCGGAACACGGCGTCGGCCGGCGGCCCGCCTGCGGCAGCGGCCTTGTATCGCTCGTCGGCATCCGCGCACTCCGCCGCGATGTCCTCCGCCCGGCGCAACTGCCTGGCCAGGGACTGCGGCGTGTGCTCCCACGCCAGCACCTTGCCGGTGGGCAGGTGGTGCAGCTCGACGCTGCGACAAGGGCGCCGCAGCACCCGCTCGGCGGCCAGCGCGTAGAGCGCCAGCGCTAGCGACGTACGCGCGTCATCGACCGTCAGCTGGTGCCGACCGGTCTTGTAGTCGACCACGACCAGGTCTCCGGGCTGCGTCTCGCCCGGCCGTGTGTCATCAGGCCGCCGGTCGTCAAGCCGGTCGATACGGCCTGATACCGCGATCAGATCGGTCCTGGTCCCCACCGTGCGCTCGACACCGGCGGGCTCCACGGCAGGGTTGAGATCCGCCACGTAGGTCTCGACCATCTGGCGGCACCGCTGCCGGTGCGCCGCCGACTGGGCCGCGTCGGCGTAGCCGTCGGTGAGCCAGCCATCGTCGAGCAAGTCACCAGCAGCGGTGACGGTCCGGTCCCGGCGCGGCAGCCGCCACCAGCCGGCGAGGGCGTTGTGCACGCTCGCGCCCAGGCTGTTGTGCGCCCACGGCGGCCCTTTCGGCGGCGCCGGCCGGTCCAGATAGCTCATCCGGTACCGGCGCGGGCAGTCCAGCCAGGTGCCCAGCCGGGTAGGCGTGCAGGCGTACAGCCGTCGCGGCATGCCCTCGAAGCCGAGCTGTTCCATCTGCCCATCCTTGCCCGGTCGGCGCGCTACCGCCAATCTGGCACGCGCGGCGGGCCAGCTACTCGGCGTCCGCCTGGTCAGCCCCGGCCGACTGGTCCGGCCCGCCCGCGACCCACGCATTGAAGCGCTTCTCCGCGTCGGCGACCGTGAACTCCTCGCCGTGGCCTGGCAGCAGCCGCGTCTGCATAGGGAGCGTCAGTACCTCGCCGCCGATGGCGTCGATCTGGCGGCCCCAGTTCGGGAAGCCGTCAGCGCGCGCGACCGGCCCGGACGCCGTCACGACGTCTCCGGTGAAGGCCGCGTCGAGTTCCTCGCAGTACATCACGACCGAACCGCGACTGTGGCCGGGCGCGTGCAGCACCTCCAGCGTCACCCCGGCTACCTCGAACTTCCCGCCGTCCTCCATCTCGATCTCCGGATCGGCGTCATGCAGTTCGCGCCAGGCCGGGCGTTCGGCCGGGTGCAGCGCCACCGGCGCCTCGTCCCGCGCCGCCACTTCCACCGCCGCAGCGGCGTGACCAGCGTGCGCGTGGGTGCAGATCACGGCCATGATCTCGCGGTCACCGACGGCAGCAAGGACCGGCTCCGCGTCGTCGCCCGGGTCGATGACGATGATCTCGTCGTCGTTACCGACGATCCAGGTGTTGGCCGTGCCGGTCACGGTCTCGATCCGAGCGTCCTGACTGCCCATCGATGCTGCTGCCTTCCCTAGGTGTCGGCGTGCCGTTACCGCGGCGCGACCCCGCACCGCTGGTTGTGGAGAACGATAGCCGCGCTGCTTGGGCGACGGCTCGAACTAGCCCGAGCGCGAGCTCAATTCCCGGTAATCGGGGTCGCACCGGTCGCGTGACTGATCAGCGCTTCATATGCGCCCTCAGCCGCGACCTCCGAGCCGATCCGGAATCCAGTCAGCGCACCATGATCATCGCTGCCGCCTGACGCCACCAGCCCGAGCGAGCTAGCGAGTTCGCTGAGGCGGCCCCGTTCCTGCTCATCTTGCTGTGGGTGGTTGACCTCGATTCCGGTCAGGCCCACCGCGGCGAGGTCGGCGATCACCTCATCGGGGATCTGCCAGCCGCGCCCCATGCCGCGGGGATGCGCGACGACGGTGACGCCGCCTGCCGCGCGGACCAGGTCGATTGCCTTCGCCGGGTCGAGCGCGTACCTGGACACGTGCGCGCGGCCGCCGGGGCCGATCCACTCCGGCGTGAACGCCTCCTCGATGCTCGCCACCGCGCCAGCGTCGATCATCGCCCTGGCGATGTGCGGCCTGCCGACAACGCCGCCGCCGGCGATCTCGCTGACCTGCTCCCAGGTGATGGGCACGCCGAGCTCGTTCAGCTTGCCGACCATGGCGCGGGCCCGGTGCAGCCTGCTCTCCCTGATCTCGGCCATTTCGCCGGCCAGCGCGTCGTTGTCGGAGTCGAATAGGTAGGCCAGCATGTGCACGCTGTGGCCGTCCAGGCGGCAGGAGAGCTCGGCACCCGGCAGCAACGTCAGCCCGGCGGGCAGGGCGCCTGCGGCCTCGCGATGGCCGGCGACGGTGTCGTGATCGGTCAGTGCGATGACGTCCAGCCCTGCCTCGGCAGCGCGGCGGATGACCACGGCTGGCGGCTCGGTGCCGTCAGAGACGCTGCTGTGGCTGTGCAGGTCTGCGCGCACCTTGCGAGACTAGCCGGGAAGCTGCGGCGACGGCGCGCCGAACGGCAGGTCTAGGTCCTGACCGGGATCACGCAGATCTCGCAACTCCATCGGCTCCACCATCAGCAGGCCGGCGGTGTGCGGCCAGAGCACCAGCCACAGCCAGCTTCCGCTGACCTCGCCGGCGAAGGCGGCCGGCCCGGACGTCTCGACGTTCCACAGCGGGAACTCGTGATTGCCGAACTCCACGACGGCCGCCGGCGGTCCGCTGGCGAACTGCGCGCCCGGATCCGGGCCGCCCAGGCCAGCGAACCGGGCACCGAGCCCGACCCCTGGCTCCTCGGAGATCAGCATCATCTCAGCCGGCCCGCCCACTGGATTCGGCCCGGACAGGGCTACCGAGCAGCCACGGGTCCCGGTGCGCTCGTCGCCGGCCACGGCGAATCCGGTCACCAGCCAGCCTTGCGGCAGCGGCCAAGGCAGCCAGACCGGCACCTCGGCCCCGCGCAGTACGCCGTCGAGACCCTCCTGGGACGGGCTGAGCCCCGACCGCAGCGGGTAGACCTCGCCATGCTGCCCGCAGTGGTAGGCACTCGACCAAATGCTCGGTTCGCGTACTGCGGACTCGCAGCGCGGACATCTGAGTACCGGTCTCATCTCACACAGAGTTATCCCCAATATCTTTGCGTCAAATACTTACTGGAGGGTAAAGAGCCAGCTCGGACATAATGGGCGAGTGCTCAGCAACGACGCAGCCTCGGCGCCGTCCGCGCGCGTTCAGTGCGTCGGTGCGGTCATCCAGGACGAAACAGGACGAATGCTGATGATCTTGCGCGGGCACGAACCGGGTAAGGGGCTGTGGTCCATTCCGGGTGGGCGCATCGAGCCGGGCGAGAGCGACGGGCAGGCAGTCATCAGGGAGGTCCGCGAGGAGACCGGCCTCGAGGTGACGTGCGGCCGCCTGCTGGGCGGCGCCGAGCTGCCCGGCCTCGGCGGCACCGTCGTGGTGATCCGCGACTATGAAGCCGTCGTGACAGCGGGTCCGGCAGGCGCAGCGTCAGCCATGGCGATGGCGACGGCCGGCGATGACGCTGCGGACTTGCGCTGGGTGACCGACGCCGAAGCAGACGCGATGGAGGCCCGCGGCGAGATCACCGGCGGGCTCCTCGCCGCCTTGCGTTCCTGGATTTAAGGCCCGGAACGGGGTCGCTCGCCCACCCCCGCCGCCGCGACCGCGCGGCCGCTACACCGGAGAAGGGCGGCAGCTACACCGGATCAGGCGGCAGCTACACCGGATCAGGCGGCAGCTACACCGGATCAGGCGGCAGCCACAGCGGATCAGACTGGCCTGCTCACTTGACCGCGATCATCCGGTTCGGGTCCGCCGCCAGGACAACTGCGCGCGCCGCGATCGCTGAACCTCGAGCACCCGCCATGTCCAGGTCGGGCACCAGCGCGATCGACGAGGCACGCCGCTGCTCCTCCCGCAACACGGTGTGCGCGCGTACCCGATCGAGGAACCAGTCGCGGAAGTGCGGTGCTGCCTCCACGACGCCGCCGCCGAGCAGGTAGACGTGCGGATCGGTGAAGTTCGCCGCGATCGTCAGGAGCCGGCCGATCGCCATGGCTTGCTGGTCGAAGATCTTCAGTGCCAGCGGGTCACCCGTTTCCCCATAGCCGCGCACCAGCTTGGCGGCGACGCTGAGAGGCATGCCCGCCAGCTCGTGGCCGGGGTACTGAGTCAGCCAGTAGGGCAGCAGGTTCTTCTCGATCCCTGTCAGCGACGCGATGCTCTCGGCGTCGCCGGGCAGTCCGCAGTTGCAGCTCGGGATCGACTGGCCAGGGGCGAGCAGCCCGTCCATCGGCAGCCAGATGTGCCCGAGCTCGCCAGCCATCCCGGCGGCACCGCGGATCACCTGCCCGGCCTCCACCACGCCTCCACCGAGGCCAGTGCCGACGATGACCGACACCGACGACCGCTCCAGCGCCACCTCCGGCCCGAAGTGCTCGTGGTGGGCGTACAACGCGGCCGCGTTCCCGTCGTTGTTGAACACGACGGGCAGGCCAAGTCGTATTTCCAGGGCGCGCCGCACGTCGAACCCGCGCCAGTCCGCATTCGCGAAGTTCGTCGCGCCACCGGAGGAGATGACGCCGTCGGCGGTGACCGGCCCCGGCGTGTCGAGTCCGACCGCGCGCACGTCGCTGGTCGCGATCGCGGTCCGCTCGAGGACCTCCGCGAAGGATCGCGCCAGCGCCTCGATCGCCTTGTCCGGGCCGTCGCGAACGCAGCTTGGGGCCTCGGCCATCTCCTCGACGAGGAACCGGCCAGCCGAGTCAAGCACCGTCGCGTTGATCGTGGTGCCACCGGTGTCGAGCCCGACTACAGCCCACCGATCAGATTTCAGCATTCCGCCTGCCTTCCCGCAGCACCCGTGCGAGCTTAGCTTCCCAGTTCGTCAGGTTCTCCGCCATCCTCGGCCGTGCTGCCCCTTCTGCTCGCCGCGCCCGCTCCCCCGCCTGCGTAGTCCGCGGCCGCCACGGCCGGCCACCGTCAGGTGGTGCAGCAGGTAATGCGACAGCTGGGTGATGGCGAAGACGTAGACCAGGTCGAAGAACAGCTCGATGCTGGTGACGCCCGCAGCTCCTGCCCCGCGCTCGCGCATCAGTACACGGCGAGCGGCCGCCGCACCAGCGGCCGCCGGCTCTGGCGCCTCCGTCACCCCGCGCCTACTCCGGCGGCTCGAACCGCCGGGTCCGCGCTAGCCCTGCGGCGCGCCCCCTCGCGGCAGCGACCAGCGCGAGCTTGCGCGACGCTTCGTCGATCATCTCGCCATCCAGCATCGCGGCCCCGCGGCGGTGCACAGTCGTGTAGTACTCATACGCCTCGAGCATCAGCTCAGCACGGTCGTATTCAGCCTGCGACGGGGAAAACTCGGCATTCACCACGTCCACCTGACCCGGATGGAGTACCCACTTGCCGTCGAAGCCGATGGCGGCAGCGCTGGCGGCGCTGACGGTGAGCCCGTCCGTGTCCTGGATAGCGGCATACGGCCCGTCGATGGCCTGCAAGCCGTTCGCGCGGGCTGCGACCAGGATTCGCATGTGCGCGTAGTGGAACGCGTCTGCGGCCGCGTACCCGGCGGGCTGGGCGCCGACGGTCAGCGAGCGCATCCCCATGCTGGCCATGAAGTCGGCGGGCCCGAACACCAGCGCCGCCAGCCGCGGCGACGCCGCGGCGATCGCGTCCACGTGTGCCAGGCCAGCCGCATCCTCGATCTGCGCCTCGATCGCGATCCGGCCCTGCTCCAGGCCGGTCGCGTGCTCGATCTGGCCGAGCAGCAGGTCAAGCCAGCTCACGTCCAGCGGTCCGGTCACCTTGGGCAGCACGATCGAGTCGAGCCATTCCCCCGCATGCTCGACGACGTCCACCACGTCGCGGTAGGCCCAGCCAGTCCGCACGTCGTTGACGCGCACGGCCCGGATCTTGGCGCCCCAGCCGCCGTCGCGCAAGGCCTGCACGGCGGCCGCCCGGCTCTGCTCCTTTTCCGCGGGCGCGACGGCATCCTCGAGGTCGATGAAGACCTCATCGACGCCAAGGCCACGGGCCTTGACCAGGAACCGGGGATTGCTGCCGGGCACGGCCAGTGTCGTCCGCCTGGGCCGCAATGCTCGTGCCGTCACGCCGCCAGAGCATACGCGGCCCGCGCCCGGCGGTCACTAGCGCTGCCCGGGCACCAGGTGCAGCACGGGCGCGGGTGCCTCGACCAGAGCGGGCTCGCTGCATAAGGCCCGGAATTCCCGCGCGACGTCCGGCTGCCCCGAGTAATCACACATCTGCGCCAGGACACCGAGCAGCGCGTCGATCCGCTCGTCCAGCCGCCGCACCTCGAGTTCGGTTAGCGCGAGCCGCGCGTACTCTTGCTGCCGCCGCAGTCTCGGCCGCCGGGCCTGCATGCGCAAGAGCACTCCGGCCAGCGCCGCCCTGACGGCTAGCGGTCGAGCCGCTGTCTCGGCCATGAAAACCATCACCCCCCACGGGAACGGGGTCAGCTAAGCGCGCAGCTCCCTACTGTCCGCCGCGCGTCGACTACACCGGGTAGCCGCCGATCCACTGAGCAATGATGGCGTGGCAGCAGACGTGGCGCGGGCGATTAGCTGACCCAGTGCCCGCGCGAACGCCGTGAACAGGCACAAGCGGGCCGGCCGTAGCATGGGGACATGCCCGCAGACTCAGCGCCAGCGACCTCGAGCGTCGTCCTGCCTACCGCCGAGCAAGTGACACAGGCGCTCTCGACGGTCAATGACCCCGAGATCCACCGGCCCATTACCGACCTGGGCATGGTGAAAAGCATCGAGGTCACGCCGGGCGGCGTCATCCTGGTGGGCGTCTTCCTCACTGTTTCCGGGTGCCCGCTGCGCGACACCATCACGCGGGAAGTGACAGCCGCAGTCAGCAAGCTAGCTGGCGTGACGGCGGTCCGGGTCGATCTAGACGTGATGAGCGAGGAGCAGCGGCGCGAGCTCCAGACCAAGCTGCGCGGCGGCAAGGCGGCGAAGGAGATCCCGTTCGCTAAGCCGGGCTCGCTGACCAAGGTCTACGCGATCGCGAGCGGCAAGGGCGGCGTGGGCAAGTCGTCAGTGACTGTCAATCTGGCAGTCGCGCTGGCCGCCCTCGGTCACAACGTCGGGCTACTCGACGCCGACATTTACGGGCATTCGGTGCCGAGGATGCTGGGCGTGACCGATCGCCCGACCCAGGTCGAGCAGATGATCATGCCGCCCACCGCCCACGGTGTCCGGGCCATCTCCAGCGGCATGCTCAAGAAAGGGAACGAGCCGCTGCCGCTGCGCGGGCCGATCCTGCACCGGCTGCTCGAGCAGTTCCTGGCCGACGTCTTCTGGGGCGACCTCGACGTCCTATTGCTCGACTTGCCGCCGGGTACCGGTGACGTCGCGATTTCCGCTGCTCACCTGGTACCAGGCAGCGAGCTGATCGTCGTCACGACGCCGCAGCTTGCCTCGTCCGAGGTAGCCGAGCGGGCCGGCTCGCTCGCGAACCAGCTACACCAGCGGGTCGTCGGCGTCATTGAGAACATGTCCTACCTGCCGTGCCCGCACTGCGACGAGCGGATCGAGGTGTTCGGTAGCGGTGGCGGTCTCGCGGTCGCTGACACGCTCACCAGGCTGACCGGCGCCCAGGTTCCGCTGCTCGGTGAGGTGCCGATCGACACCCGGCTACGGGAGGCGGGCGATGCGGGCACGCCGTTGGTGCTGTCCGACCCCGATTCCCCGGCAGCACAGCAGCTGCGCAAGATCGCGGAAAACCTGGCCGGCCGCTCGCGCAGCCTGGCCGGCCGTCAGCTCGGCCTGACTCCAGCCTGACCCAGCGCCCCGCGCGTGCCTTACCCTGCGTCCGACTCCTGCGCCCCGCGCGTGCCTTACCCTGCGCCCGACTCCTGCGCCCGACTCTCGCCTGACCCTGCACCCTGCGCGGGCCTAACCCTGCACCCGACGCCTCAGCGCCGGACTCCGGCCTAGCCCGCGCGCAGCGCGCTCGGCTCAGGTGGCCTCGGCGTCGTAGGGCGGGCTCTCGCCTGGTGTCAGGGTGGCCGTGCTGATCACCGGCGCTCCGCCACCGTTAGCCGCGCTCCCGTTGCCGTTGTCGACCATCCTGCCGAGCAGGACGCCATCGCCGGTGATCTCGTCGAGCAGGTGCTTCCGGACGAAATTCTTCGGATTCAGGTCGGTGACATCGAAGTTGCTGAACTCCGGGCCTAGGGTCTCCTGGAACTCCGACTTGGCTCCCTCGGCCATCCGGCGCAGCTCGCGCAGGGCCCGCCCGGCCTGAGCCGCCATGCCTGGCAGCCGATCCGGCCCGAAGACGAGCAGCGCGACCAGCCCAAGCACCAGCAGCTTGGTGAAGTTCAAGTCAAGGAACACCGGCAAGCTCCACGGAGGCTAGGACCGCGCAGGCCAGGCCTGGCAGGCTGAGGCCCGCGCCACCAGACTAGCCCGTGCGCGGCCCACATCAGAATCCCCGCAGGCCACCCGCCGCCTGCCGATCGGCCTGCGTTCACCAGGCAGTTGCGTCTGGTCAGGTTCGGCGCTCAGGACGAGGCGGAGCCGAGCGTGATGTTTGCCTGGTGTGTCTGGGTCTGCCGAATGAACGTCACCGCAACGCGCGATCCGGGCGCCAGCGACCTGACCGCGTCCAGCAGCGCGTAGGCACTGGTCACCGGCTGGCTTCCGAGCTGGGTGACGACGTCACCGGGTTGCAGGCCAGCCTGCGCCGCTGGTCCGCGCGGCACGACGCTCCGGTGCTTGCCCGTCGCGATCTGCGCTCCATTGCCAGCGAAATTCTCGTTCAGGCTCGCGCCGAGGACCGAGTGCGTGGCGTGCCCGGTTCTGACGAGCTCCTGCACTACCCGTCGTGCCTGGTCGACGGGAATGGCGAAGCCCAGCCCGATGCTGCCGCCCTGGGTTCCGGTCATCGGATCGCTGCCGAGCGTGTCGATGGCCGCGTCCACGCCGATGACCTGGCCGCGAGCGTTGACCAAGGGCCCGCCGGAGTTGCCAGGGTTGATCGGGGCATCGGTCTGGATTGCGTCGAAGAAGACCTGCGGGCTGCTTCCAGCGCCCGCGCCGGGCTGGACCGGGCGATTGACGGCGCTGACGATTCCGCTGGTGACCGTGCCGGCCAGGCCGAGCGGCGAGCCGATCGCGATCACCGGGTCGCCCACTGCGACGCCGGCGGAGTTGCCGAGGGACAAGGCGGGCAGGTTCGTCAGTCCGACGGCCTTGATAACAGCTATATCGGAGTAGGGATCCCGGCCGACGAGGACGCCCTTGGCCGACGTGCCGTTGCTGAAGTACACCCGCAGCGACGCGCCCTGCACGAACCCGTCCAGCGTCACCACGTGGTTGTCGGTGACGATGTAGCCGCCGTTGATCAGGAAGCCGGATCCGGTGCCCTCGCTGCCGTCGACCTTGATCATGACCACGGCTGGCGTGTCCCTGGCGGCGATCCCGGCCACCGAGCTAGCCGGCCGGTACGTCAGCGCGGGCGGCACGGACCCGACACTGTAGCTGGAATCAGGCTGCCCGCCGTGGCCTTGCAGGGCGACGAAGCCGCCGATGACGCCGCCAAGCAGCGTGCAGACGATCGCCAGCGCCGTCGCCGCGATCACCAGCCGCCCGCCGCGCAGCCACCGACTGTGCCCGCCATCCCGCTGGAGACCGGGCCGCTCGGGACCGAGCCGCTCGGGACTGGGCCGCCACCAGTCGCGCCCGCTGCCGCCCGGGCCGCCAGGTGCGCTGTCGGGTGCCGCCCGGCTGTACGGCACCTGGGTATCCGGGGCCTGACCGTCCGCCAGACCGGCAAGGCCAAACCCCTCAGGCTCAGCAAACCAGTCGAATCTGCCGAAATCACTCGTCCGTTCATCGCCGCCATCGGCCGGAGCCGGGCTGGCGGTGATCGCCGAAAAGCCGTCGCCTGGCGTGCTGGGCGGACCCGCGCGGCCATGCCCGGGCTGCTCGGACATCGTCTGCCTCCCCTGAGACGGCACCCGGACCCGATGTCAACAGCCGTCGTCAGAACATTTCTGCCCTCTAGGGGACACACCTAGCCATGCTCAATAGGGCAGATTGGGTCGCCGACATGCTGCGGGGCGGGCGACTAGCGGGGCAGCCGCAGTCAGTGACTTTGCCTGGACGGACCAGCGCGGCGGCTGAAGTCGCCTGATCAGGACTGTTCCATCGCCGCGTCGGGGCGCTCTAATTCGTTCGCTTCGGCCGTCAGCTCGAACTCCGGACCGAGGATCTCGGCACCGCCAGCCGCAACGGCCATAGAGCTCTTGTCGTAATGGCCGAGTTCCGCCGGGATGCTCACCCGCGCTCCCGAAACGTGATCGGTAAGCTCCAGCCGAGCGACGACCGGGCTAGCGATCTTGTTCAGGTAGTACCTCGGTATCTCGAAGACCAACTGCCCACGGGCTTCGCTGGCCGGCCCGAGGTCGAGGGGCACGCTCATGGGGCTAAGTCCGAGGGATGGCGGCACCGTCCAGGTCGGCGGCGGGCAGACGGCCTCACCCGCGCGCCCCCATGAGCCCGCGATCAGCTTGACGTACATCGTCGCGGTCAGTTGCGCGGACCGTCCATGCTCGGCGTTGGCGAAGCGGACGTTGAAGGACCGCAGATGAGCGGGTACGTCCAGGCCGCTGCTGGCTTCCCGTTCGGTATCGGTCGATCCGATGCTATAGATGTCGATCGTGATGTCCGGGAAGCCTGCCTTCACCGCTGGCGGGAACGCCCAGCTCTGGGTGGCGGCAAAGAACGCTGCGAACGCCGCCAGCAACGACACCAGAGCCGCCGGCATCCAGGGGTTCGCGAAGAGCGAGTAGTGCGGCTCCTTGGTGAAGTAGGCGATCGCGATGGCGGTCAGGAACGCAAACAGCGTCAGGAAAAGGCCACCGAGCCAGTGCCAGAGCTCTCGATTCAAACGCACGGCCGGAGTCTACGCCGCGCGAGGCGATAGCATACGGGCGAATAGGTCAAACGGCGTGCATTTCTACTGGCGTCGCGTGCCTGCGGCCGTCCGATGCGTACCTGGTCGCCGCCCCGGTTCTGTTCCTCGGCTGGTGCTCCTGAATGGACTGCCTGCCAGGCCAGTGAATAGCGGCGGGACGGTGGGGTAGCGGTGGCCAGCAGGTTGAACCCCATCCCCTGCTAGAGGAGTGATTGAAAATGGCCGGGAACCTTCGCATACCGAGAACGCGTGGTGCCGTGGCCGGCATGCTGCTGGTCCTGCTGGGCGCCTGGGGCGCACTGGTCCCGCTCATCGGCCCGTACTTCCGCTTCGCCTACTCTCCCGATAGCGCATGGACGTATACCACCGGCCGGCTGTGGCTGGAGATCCTGCCGGGGATCGCCGCGTTCGTCGGCGGCATCATCCTGGTCGTCAGCAGGTTGCGGATGGTGGCGATTCTCGGAGCGTGGATCGGCGCGGTCAGCGGCGCGTGGTTTGCCATCGGCAGCGCGCTGTCCCCGCTGTGGACGCGTGGCAGCGCCCCGGCGCAGGGTGTCCCTGTTGGCGGGACCGCGGCCCGCGCGATTGAGCAGATCGGTTTCTTCGCCGGACTTGGTGTCGTCCTTGTGTTCGTGGCGGCGGCGGCCATGGGCCGGCTGACTGTGCTTGCGGCGAGCGATGTCGGCATTGCGGCCAGCGGCGGTCCGGCCGCTCCGGCCAGCGCACCGACGGCCGCCCCGGCCGAGGCGCCCGCCGGTCGCCTGCCTGCCGCAGCGGCAATCTTGCGGCGAGTTGTCACTGGCAAGACGCCCGCTGCCCCGGCTTCGGGCGGACGCCAGGGGAGCGCAGAGCGGGCGAAGGTCAGGTCCTGATCGCAGTGCCGGCCGGGCGCCTGTGGCGCCCGGCCGGCATCGTGGCGGGTATCTCCGTCATGGCTGCCAGGTCGCTGACAGCCGCGGGCCGAGGCAGATTCGCCGCACATATTGCTGCCCGGCCGCACGGCGAGCTAGCTGATGTGCAGGCGGACGCCGAGCAGCGGCAGCCACCACAGGAAGATGCAAAGCACGGCAGAACCAACGCTCTTCAGCAATGCCACCGTGATGTAGTGGTGAGTGACGGCGATGACGATGCCGACAATGATGTAGATGAGCCCGAAGAAGCCGACCCGCTGCATTGATTCTCCAATCTCCGTCGGCCATTCAGGCCGGGGCCGTCAAGTCCCCTCAGCGCACGGATTCAAACAATCGCAACGGCCATCGGCCCCCTTGCCCCATTGCCTGCGGATGTGACTGCCGGGCTCCGCGGCCAGGCGCAGCGGCGACGGTCCGGAGCACCCGGCCCGGATCGCATCGGCGCTGCTACCGGGGTCGTGGATGTCCCCTTCTTCGGCCGCACCGAGTAAAAAGGCAGGAACCCGTGCCGAACGCGCTTAGAGCCGCGCGTGCGGGACACTAGTTCCAGGACGTCCGCCTGCACCGCCGCACCGGAGCGTCATCGAAGCCGCCAGGCACGAGCCTGGCTATGGGAGATCGTTGATCACGCTTGATGGAGTGTGAGATGACCCAGGCCCAGAGCAGCCATGTAGATGTGGCAGCCGCGGAGCGTGGCCTGGCCGTCCTGCTGGAGGCGGTTGACCGGGCGGTCGAAGAGATCGGGTCAGCGGTCCCGCCAGCCCAGTTGCGCGCCCTCCTCATCATCGGCCAGCCCGGCAGCATGAACCTCAACCGGCTCGCCCGGGCGCTGGATTCGACTGCCTCGGCGACAAGCCGGCTGACCGATCGCATGCAGGCAGCCGGACTGCTGACCCGCGACCGGGCGGCTGCGAGCCGCCGCGAGATCGTGCTGCTCCCCACCGAGTCTGGCCGACGGCTGGCGGACTGGGTGACGGCGCAGCGGCAGTCAGCACTTGCTCAAGTGCTCAATACGCTGAGCCCGGAAGCGCGCGAGACGCTGGCGCAGGGCCTCACCGACCTGGCGCGCGACCGCGCCGAGTAGCCGACAGCGCCGGCCGGCCGGAACCGAGGTTGTACTGCCAACTCGGCAGCCAGTTGTACTGCCAACTCGGCAGCCAGATGGAAGCCCAGGTGACATGCGGGACTTGCCATACGGCCGTGCTCATGAGAGTCTTTCCTCATGGCAACACTTTCCATGCAGAAAGCTTTAACTGGAGACTCGAGCCTTGGCCTGCGAGCTACTTCGGGCCTGGCGGCAACCGGAAACTCGGGCCTGGGTCAGCGGGGCAGGAAGCGCCATCCGACCCGGGACCTGGCCAGCCTGGACGACGCTGAACTGCTGCGCATCGTCCGCTCGCTCCCGCATGCGAGCGCCCGCCGGGCCGGCGCCTGCGAGCTGCTGGTGACCAGATACCGCAACCTCGTCTGGTCGTGTGTGCTGCGCTACCGGCACGGCCCCGAGCCGACCGAGGACCTGATGCAGGTGGGTTACGTCGGCTTGCTCAAGGCGATCAACAACTTCGATCCGGCCGTCGGGGAGAGCCTGGCCGCCTACGCGCAGCCCTGCATTACCGGTGAGATCAAGCGCCATTTCAGGGACAAGCGCCGGCACGTCCGCGTCGAGCGCCCGCTGCAGGAGCTTGTGCTGCGCATCCGCGAGACGAGTGAGCGGCTGACTCACCAGCTTGGCCGTCCGCCGTCCGAGGCCGATCTGGCGAGCGGCCTTGGCGTCAGTGTCGACATGCTCCGGCGGGCACGTGTGGCGGAGATGGCACTTCAGCCCTGGTCGCTGGACGCTCCGCTGACCGGCCGTCCGGAGGCGGCCACCCTGGCCGATCTGCTCGGCCAGGATGATCCGAACATTGAGCTGTCCATCGACCTGCACGCCGTCGCCGCCCACTGGCGTGAGCTGCCTGCCCGGGAGCAGAAAATCCTCGTGCTGCGCTTCTACGGCGATATGACGCAGGAGCAGATCGGCGCGGAGCTCGGCATTTCCCAGATGCAGGTCTCCAGGCTGCTCGCGCGTGCCCTCGGCTACCTGCGTCAGCGCATACTCGGCATGCCAGACTCCGACACCGGAAACGCGGCCGCATGATCGCCGGGCGGCCACCGCCCGTCGCTAACGCGGCCGGCCGGCCGACACCAGGCGCGACCGCGGGCTACGGAGCCAAGGCGGCCCGGAACGGCGTCCGTCAGGGCCAGCGCGGCAGGTGCTTGGTGTCGCCAGCCGGTCGCGACCGATCAAGCTCGGGCAGCGACCCCAGGCCTGCTGAGAATCCCGCTCCAGGCGCTTGGTTCAGCGGGCTGTGCGGGACGACGAGCACGTCCACCGACGGGATCACCGGAGGCGACGGCGCTTGCGCCTGCGGCTCGCCGCCGGCGATGAACGCTGCCGTGCCCAGGCCGGCCAGAAATACCGCCACAGAACCGGCCAGAAAGTAGCGGCCAGCCCGCTGATCCGGGCGGCTGCCGTGATCGGTGGCCGCGGCACCGTGCCCAGGGTGCCCGTCTTGGCCAGCATCACCGTGTTGGCCAGGGTGACCGTCTCGGCCAGTGTCACCGCGTTGGCCAGGGTGACCGTTTTGGCCAGGGTGACCGTTTTGGCCAGGCTGCCCGTGTTGCCCAGGCTGCCCGTGCACCGGCCAGCCGCCTGCTGGCGCTGGCGGCGGCCAGATTGTCTCGGCTGGCGACATGCCGCCAGCTAGCCTCGGACCCTCGAGCTCCATCAGGTTGCTCAGGCCCATGAGCCGACCCGTAAGCCCGGCTCCCGCGGCGGCCTCTCCCAGAGCATTCATGCGCCGCTTGAGCGTCCGCAGAGCGGAGACCTCGTCGCGGCACGACCCGCACCTGGCCATGTGTATGAGCACCCGCTCGCGCTCGGAGCCGTCGAGTTCGCCATCGATCAGCGCGGACAGCCGCTGGCCGAGGTGGGTCACGGCTGGCCCCCCTGCGGCATCGGCTGCAGCCGCGGCTGCGGCACGCCAGCGCCAAGTCGACGGGGCCGGCGGTGCTCGAGCGCCTGGCGGAGCTGGGCTCGGCCGCGATGGATCCGGCTGCGCACAGTGCCGAGCTTGACGTCCAGGGTGTCGGCGATCTCCTCGTACGACAGACCCTCGATGTCACAGAGAATGACGGCAGCCCGGTACTCCGGAGCGAGCGCCATCAGCGCCGCGTGGATGTCACCGTCCAGGTGCCGGTCGTCGAATGCCTGCGCGGGAGTGGGCTCAGAGCCGCCAAGGCGGGCCTCGGACTCGTCGGCCAGGCCCTCGAACCTGATCCGCTGCCGCCGACGGGCCATGTCCAGGAACAAGTTGGTGGTGATCCGGTGGAGCCAGCCCTCGAAGGTGCCAGGAATGTAGCTGTCCAGGGACCGAAACACCCGGACAAATACTTCTTGCGTGAGGTCCTCGGCGTCGTGGCTGTTGCCAGTCAGCCGGTAGGCCAGGCGGTAAACGCGGGCAGAGTGATCCCTGACGACGGCTTCCCAGGTCGGGGGCGTCCAGGCAGTCACCTCGGCGATGTCGGCAACGGCTCCGGCCTCGTCCACCCTGTCGCCTTGCGACGGCTTAACCTGCAACGGTTCACACCCTTCAACGCCTGCTACCGCTAACCTCCAGCGGGTCGGCGTTGTTCCGCGAGCCCGGTCGCTCTGCCTCCGTAACGTCCGACGTTACCTGGTCGGTTCCCGGGTGGCCGTCATGGCCGCTAGGCTGCGGCCGGACGGACCATGCGGCCCGACTGGGCGCGCACGCCAGCGCGGCATCGCCGCGCGCAGGGTCGGCGCCATGGCCAACGGGGAGGTAGCCATTTCCATCACCGCAGGCACTCTCGCCTACATCGACGATTTCCTGTCCGAGGACGACGCGCTCGTCAGCGCCCGGCGGAACGCCGCCGAGGTGGGCGGAGCGGCGCCGGTGACTGCGCTGACGGGAGCCGCGCTTCGCTTCGTGGCTGCGGCGATCGCCGCGCGGTCGGTTGTGGAGATCGGCACCGGCTGCGGAACCTCCGGCATCTACCTGCTCCGGGGTATGCGCGCGGGCTCCGTCCTCACCACGGTCGACCTCGAGCCCGAGCACCAGCGGCTGGCGCGAGCGGCCTTCGTCACGGCCGGCTTCCCGACCAGCAGGTACCGGCTCATCCGCGGCCTGGCTCTGGAGGTGCTGCCGAGGCTGGCCGACGCCGCTTACGACATGGTGTTCTGCGATGCCGACCGGCAGGAGCTTGGTGATTACCTGGACGCTGCGCTGCGGCTGCTGCGGCCGGGCGGGATCGTGCTCGTCAACGCGGTCCTGCCAGGGAGCACGCCGACGGAACGGATGCCAACGGACGCCGAGGCCGCAGCTGCGGCCGAGCTGCGCGAGCAGGTACGCGCCGACGATCGGCTGGTGCCGCTGCTGCTGCCCATCGGCAACGGGCTGCTAGCAGCGGCCAAGCAGGTCGGATAGACAACCGCCGAGGCAAGCCGTGTCCAGGCAGCAGGGTTACCCCGACGGTTGATAGCTGGCTCAGCCGACGGCGGAGTTGAGTGCCTCACCCAGGGCTCGTGCCTCATCCGGGGTGAGCTCGACGACAAGCCGCCCTCCGCCTTCGAGGGGCACGCGCATGACAATGCCGCGCCCCTCCTTGGTGACCTCGAGCGGACCGTCACCCGTCCGCGGCTTCATCGCCGCCATCCTGCTCCCCTTCCCTGCCCTGGGGCCGCACGGAACCGCAACCACCGGACCTGGCCCGGCGGACGGCGCCTGGCGGTACTCCAGCCAGCCACATGCATCTAGATCAGTCCCTCTATTATCCAGTGTTCGGCCGTCCGATGGTAACGATCAGCGTTCCCGCCCATTCCAGTCCGATACCGGGAGAGAATCGGACACCCCCCGCGAGCTCACGGCCGGCAGCCCGCGGGGCATTGTGCCCGGTTCGGTACCCGGCCACCCCCGGTGCTGCTCGCGGGCCCGCCGGTTGCCGCCGGCATGGCGACTCGGGCATGCTCGGCGAGGACGGTCTTGCCCGAGTGGGGCAAAGTCTGCGCAGCCGGCTGACGCCGGCGCGGTCAAGGGAGGGAAGCCACGTGGCCGATAGCGTGCTCTACCAGGCCGACGGCGCGGTCGCGACGATCACCATCAACCGGCCCGCTGCCCGCAATGCACTCACGGCGGAGACCAAGGTTGCCCTGCTCGAGGCGGTTCGGACAGCCAGCGGCGACGAGGCAGTCCGCGCCGTAGTGCTCACAGGCGCAGGGCCGGCCTTCTGCTCCGGCCAGGACCTGCGTGAGCACGCTGAGCTGCTGGCCGCCGGGGCGGCTCCGCTGGATACTGTCCGCCGCCACTACAACCCGCTCATCGAGACGATCGCCGGCATGCCCAAGCCCGTCGTGGCTGCCCTGCCTGGCGTGGCCGCCGGGGCAGGCGCGTCCCTGGCCTTCGCCTGCGACTTCCGCATCGGCGCGCAGAGCGCCAGCCTGCTGCTGGCCTTCGCGAGGGTCGGGCTCGGCGCGGACTCCGGGGCGTCCTGGACCTTGCCCCGGCTGGTCGGGACCGCCAGGGCAGCCCAGCTGCTCATGCTGGCCGAGCCACTCGACTCGGCCACTGCGCTTGGACTCGGCCTGCTGACTACGGTCGTGCCTGACGACGAGTTGCCTGCCGCTACGGCGTCGTTCGCAGCCCGGCTAGCCGAGGGGCCCACCCTGGCCTATGCCGCAATCAAGGAGAGCCTGCTGTACGCGAGCAGCCACAGCCTCAGCGAGTCGCTGGAAAAGGAAGCCGAACTCCAGGTGCGGCTTGGCGCCAGCGCCGACCACCAGGCAGCGACGCAGGCATTCGTGCACAAGCAGGCACCCGTTTATCAGGGCCGCTGAGCTCGGACGCCGCAAACCCCGCAGGCCAGGCCGCTGAGTCCCGGCTGTGGTCCGCCGGACCGCGCTTCCTTAAACGGCAACAGCCTCGCCGAGCGCGATCTCCTCGTGCGTGCACACGATCTGCTCGGCGACTTCGACGAGGTCGGCGAGGTCCATCTTGTGATACGGGCCGGACCGAGTACGCCAGGAGACCGTGCTGCCGTGCCGCCAGACTGTCAGGTGCTGACTGATGGACAGCACTGAGATGCCGTCCAGGTCCGCCCGGACGATGCCGCCGGACAGGCCACGGTCGCCGAGCATGGCCTCGAGATCGTTGACCAGCCAGTCCGGGCTGTACCGGGACCTGCCGGAATAATCCGGCATCGCCGCGGGCGGGATGCGCAACGAGAACCAGACCGCCTTGCCGGGCACCTTCCAGTTCCCGAGCCGGGACCGGGTGAGGTGACAGCCCCACTGCCCGGCCGAGAGCCCGGCCACGACCTGGAGTCCGCGCCCGCTGACCGAGTCCAGCGGCGCCTTGGCCATGCCGGGCTCTGCCCCGGCGCTCCAGGTCCGCTCGGTATCAAAGACCTTGCACACCAGCTCGCGGGTCCGGCCGGTACCGCGCAGATAGAGCCAGATCTCCGGGATGCCAGGTGTTGACCGCTGGCGGGTCGCGCTGCGCGCCGCGTTCCGCTGCGCGTGCAAGGTGTTAGCAGCAAGCTCGCTGGCCATCGTGACGCCGTCGTGCAGCAGGCCAGAAGGGATGGCCAGCGTGGCAGCCGCCTCACGGAAGAAGCGGCGTGCGGCCGACGCGCACGTGGTGTCGATCGGCAGCGGCCGGACGAAGCAGCCCCCGGCGCCCAGGCCGGCCTCGGACAGGCGCTGAGCCTGGTCGGGAATGATGGCGAGCGCCTCCGCAACCGGGCCGGCGAGCAGGCCAGCGGCCGGCATAGGCCGAGGACCGCTGTGACCGAGCGCACTGCGGGTAGAGCCGCTGACCACAGGCGTGCCCAACACACTCCCGCCGCTGTCGGCAGGCGTTGGCGGCCGCATGCTCCTCCGCCCTCCCGAGTAAGGCTTACGTCGACCTCAGATTATGTGCATTGTGCGAAGTTTCGCAATGGGATCCGGCTAATGTCGCACCAATTGGCCGGAGCGGTCAGCGGGATCCCATCCGGCCAGTTCGCGCCTGCCGGCTACTGGCGTTGCCATTCTTGCGCGCCGCGGCCGTCTGTGCTAGGCCCCAGAGCAACGGCTTCCTGCCGTGGCCAGGTTGCCCACACCGGGCCGTGGCCAGGTCACCCACGCCGGCCGACGAGATCGCTGCGGCGCTGGCGTGACCGAACTAGCCCGGAATGGCACGCTGACCACCACCGGCAATGGATCGGCTATCCGGCTTTCCATGCCATTGGCGCCGACACTCCAGATCGGCATATCCGGTAATGGCAGATACCTGGCTGGCGACCGCGAATTCGAGGAGCAGCGGAGTTAGCCGGGCCAGATGGCAGGAGCGTAGCCCGGCCCGAATTCGGCACCAGCCCGGAATGCGCGCACAGTCGCCGGGCCGCCGGCCAGTTGTGCCATGCGCGGCATGTCGGCAGACAGGATTCCCGCCGCCTCGATCTACCCGCTTACGTCACATGACTGCCGCATCACCGCAGGTCAGAGCCATGTTCGAGACGAGGAACGCGCAGGCAGCCAATCTGCGCTTACATTCTGTTCCCATCCTTACCAATGAGATGGTGGCAGCCTGCAAACCAGGCGAGAGTTTAGTAATCGCGCTCAGCGCAATCGGCGCGAGGCGCACCGCAATCGGCTCCGCGCGGGCATGTCTAGGCCGCGGCGTCCCGGCACACGCAGTCCGCCAGGTGATCGTTGACGACACCGCAGGCCTGCATCGTGGCGTAGGCCGTCACCGGCCCGGTGAACCGGAATCCGGCTGCGCGCAGATCCTTAGCCAGCGCCTTCGACGCAGGAGTCACCGGCGGCACGTCGGCCAGCGTCACCGGGGCGGGCGCCTGCTCGCTGGCGTACTTCCAGACGCGCGCGGCCAGGCCGTCGGGCAGCTCGAGCGCGGCCCTGGCGTTGGCGATGGCGGCCTCGATCTTCGCCCTGTTGCGTACGATGCCCGCGTCAGCCAGCAGCCGGCTGACGTCGTCCGGGCCGAAGCCAGCGACGGTCTGGAGATCGAAGCCGCGGAACGCCAGCCGGAAGTTCTCCCGCTTGCGCAGGATCGTCAGCCAGGACAGGCCGGACTGGAACGCCTCGAGGCACAGCCGCTCGAACATCGCGGTGTCCTCGCGGACGGCACGGCCCCACTCCTCATCGTGGTAGCGGAGATAGTCGGGAGTGCTGAGGCTCCAGGGACAGCGCAGCAGCCCGTCTGGCCCCGCGACGGGCAATCCGGCCGTCATTCGTCGTCGCCGAAGCGCTGGCTCGCGGGCTGGTGCGCGGAGTACCCGCTCGCGACGCCCGACCCGGCGGTGCTGCCGGCCTGCCACCTGGCCCCGGCAGCGGGTAGTTCCGCGTCCGCCGGCGCCGCCGCCGACCCTCCGAAGGGCTCAGCCAGCGGCCGCGCGACCGGCTCGGCAATCGACCCTGCCGCGAACTCCGCCGCGCTAGCCGCCGCCGGCCCGGCCTGACCGGCTCCGAGGCGCTCTGGCTGGACCTCCGCCAGCTGGCTGCGCAGCCAGTCGATCTCGGCGTCCCGCTCGGCGATGGTCCGCGCGATCAGCGCCAGCGCCTGTTCTGTCACCGCGGCGTGATATCCGAGCAGCGCACCGGGCGGACGGTAATCGGCGACGTCGGACCAGGTCCGGAAGTCGGTGCGGGCCGGCAGGTCGGGCCGCTCCCTGGACAGTTCGCCGCCCTTGCCCATGGCGACCACGGCGATGCCGACCAGGATGACCAGGGCGGCGAGGAGAATGACAACGGGCACACCGCAATCGTGCCACGGTCAGCGGCATGGTGGTGCCGCACTGCTGCCGGGCCGTGGTCAGGTCATCTCCGTCAGATTCTCCCGGCCGGGGTTCAGGCCATGCGCCTCGGCGATGATCCGCACGACGTCAGCCGGGTCGTCAGCCACCCTGATCAGCTCGGGATCGCCGGGCGCGATCTTGCCGGCGGGCAGCATGGTCTGCGTGATCCACGAGTTCAGGCCCTGCCAGTACTCGCTGCCGACCAGAACGATCGGGAACCGGGTGATCTTGCCGGTCTGCACCAGCGTCACGGCCTCGAACAACTCGTCCAGCGTGCCGAAACCGCCGGGCAGCACGACGAACGCCTGCGAGTACTTGACGAAGACGGTCTTGCGAACGAAGAAGTACCGGAACTCCAGCCCAATTTCGACGTAGTCGTTCAGGCCCTGCTCCATGGGCAGCTCGATGCCCAGGCCGACCGAGACGCCGCCCGCGCTGATAGCGCCCTTGTTGGCGGCCTCCATGATGCCGGGGCCGCCTCCGGTGATGACCGCGTAGCCAGCCTTCGCCAGGCCCGATCCGATCTGCTCGGCGCATTCGTACTCGGCGCTGCCTGGCATCGTGCGGGCCGAGCCGAAGACCGAGACCGCCTGGCCAAGCTCGGCCAGCAGGCCAAACCCCTCGACAAACTCGGCCTGGATTCGCAGCACGCGCCAGGGATCGGTATGCACCCAGTCGCTAGGCCCGCGCCAGTCCAGCAGCCGCTGATCGGTGGTCGTTCCCGGGATGGCCTTGCCGCGCAAGGTGGCGGGACCCTGGCGACGCAGCCGGCGGCGAGGCTCGGAGTGCAAGCTCATGGCCCATAAGGTAGCCGTCGCGAAGACCTGGTCAGGGCAGACACCCAGGCGCCAGGAAGCGACGCTAGCTACGGTTGCTGAATATCCAGTTGATGGCGGCGATGGCGATCCAGATGACCAGCACCATGACGGTCGCAGCGCCGCCATTGTGAGCCGCGCCGTTCGACAGGACGACTGCGGTCGCGCCGACGCCGAGGCCCATGGAGCCGAGGCCCATGACGAGCGTCGGGAACGTGCCCGGCCGCCTGGATCGCAGCGGCCGCAGCCCCCGGCCGTCCAGCCGGGCATCCACCCGGCGGTCGACCTCTGCGCCGATGCGGTCGACCAGGCCCTCGGCTATCGCGTGGTCGTAGTCGCGCCCCAACTCGGCGTGCGCAGCGGCGGCTGCGCCGATCTCCTCACGTGATGCTCGCTCCACGAAAGACAAGTTACATCGCGTCTAGATGGGCGTCTAGCACCGGTCGGCGATTCGTCTGATGGCGGGGAACGGGGTCGGCCTCGTTCCCCGCCTTATGAACTGACGCCGTGATCGCGGAGTATGTCGTTGAGGGCCGCCTTGTCGTGCGCGGTGCCCTCGTCGAGTCGCCGGAGGACCAGCACGCACGGCATGCCGAACTCGCCGCCCTCGAACGTGCGCTGCCGGGTGCCGCCGACGCAGACCGACCAGGC
Organism: Streptosporangiaceae bacterium; assembly: GCA_036496945.1. GTDB lineage: Bacteria > Actinomycetota > Actinomycetes > Streptosporangiales > Streptosporangiaceae > JAJYUU01. Next base: position 46,898 of record DASXKI010000249.1, read on the forward strand.
CGGGACCTCGCCGCGTGGCAGTTCCGCCCCGGTCTGCACGTCGATCACGTGCGTGGACTTGGAGAGGATCGTGCCAGCGCCGAGCACGGCCCCGGTGCGGACCCTGGCGCCCTCCACCACCATGCAGCGGGAAAAGATGAACGCGTCGTCCTCGATCACGACCGGCACCGCGTTCGGGGGCTCAAGCACGCCGCCGATGCCGACGCCGCCGGCCAGGTGCACGTTCTTGCCGATCTGTGCGCAGGACCCGACGGTGGCCCACGTATCGACCATCGTGCCGGAGTCAACGTAGGCGCCGATGTTGACGAACGACGGCATCAGCACCGCGCCCGGCGCGACGTAGGCGCCCCACCGCACAATCGAGCCCGGCACGGCCCGGACGCCTTCGAGCCGCCTCGTCAGCGGGACGCGGTCGTCATAGTGGAACTCGCCGACCTGCGACTGCACCATCGGGAGCAGCTTGAAGGCCAGCAGGATCGCGCGCTTGGCGCGCTCGTCTACCACGATGTCGCCTGAATCGCGATCAGGCCATGCCGCTCGCGCCTGGCCGGAGTCGATCATGTCGACTGCCGCCATGACCAGGTCCCTGGCCACAGCGTCAGCAGGCGTCAGGTCGGCCCGCCGCTCCCACAATCCGTCGATGTCGGCCGGCAGGACGGAAGTCACGGCTCCCTGCGCTGGAACGTGTGTCATAGCGAGGGAGCCTATGCCAGCGTCGGCGGCTGCCGGCTTAGCAGACCGGGTAGCTTCATTACCGTGCCGAGCAAGCGCAAGCGCAAGCGCGCGGGAGTTGACCGGCGGTCCGGGGCCGCAGCCGGCATCGTCATCGTCCTGATCGCCGTAGTGATCGGGTACCTGGCGCTGAAGCCGTCGCGCCAGGTCGCGCCCCGGGTGACGCAGTGCGTCGTCGGCCCGGCCAGTCAGGAAGTCCACCTCACGGCCGACCAGGCCGCCATCGCGGCCACGATCGCCGGCGTCGCCAGCGACCGGTACATGCCACCGCGCGCCGTGGCGATCGCGTACGCGACGGCGCTCCAGGAATCCAAGCTCGCCAACCTGCACTACGGCGACCTGGACTCGGTGGGCGTGTTCCAGCAGCGGCCGTCGGAGGGCTGGGGCAAGACCAAACAGATCGAAGACCCGGTGTACGCGACGACCCGGTTCTTCGACGCGCTCGCCGCGGTGCCCCACTACCTGCGCATGCCGATCTACGTCGCGGCTCAGGACGTCCAGCACAGCGCCGATGGCTCGGCTTACGGCCAGTACGCGGCCATGGGCTCGGAGATGGCGACGGCGTTCACCGGATCGCAGCCGCACCAGGTCTGGTGCACGTACGGGTCTGCCCCCGGCAGCCCCCGGCTCACGGCTGCGAGCCGGGCGCTGAGCAGCGCGTTCGGCCCGCTGTCCCGGCGGATGAGCGGTGATCCGGCCGAGACCGTCACGGTGCGGGACTCTCGGCAGGGCTGGGCCGTAGCGTCCTGGCTCGTGTCGAACGCCTCCGGCTATGGCATTACATTTGTCCGATATGACGGATATCAGTGGCACGGCTTCCGGGGCGCCGGGCACTGGACTTTCCAGTCAGCCAAGGCCCGCGCGCAGGCTGCCCCGTCCGCGGTGGTGTTCGGCTGATAGCCTGCGATCCCCAGGATCGGCTGCTTGCGCCCCGATCCCGCAGGGAACGCGATACTGGTGGCAAACCGCGACACTTGGGTCAGCCGCACGTTGAGTGCACCAGGGCGCGGACGGAAGAGGAGAACGCGGAAGTGACCTATATCATCACGCAGCCTTGCGTCGATGTGCTCGACAAGGCCTGCATCGAAGAGTGCCCGGTCGACTGCATTTATGAAGGCGAGCGGATGCTCTACATCCACCCGGATGAGTGCGTGGACTGCGGTGCCTGCGAGCCCGTCTGCCCGGTTGAGGCCATCTTCTACGAGGACGATGTGCCGGACCAGTGGAAGGACTACTACAAGGCCAACGTCGAGTTCTTCGGCGACCTAGGCTCACCGGGCGGCGCCTCCAAGGTTGGCAAGATCAACTCCGATCACCCGATCGTCGCGGCGCTGCCGCCGCAGGAGACCGAGCACTAGACCGGGCCGGACAAAGTGACGGTCAGCGACCCCGCGACGGCGCGAGGCGCGGTCGACAGCGCACGTCGGCCGGCGATGCGTCGGCCGGCGACGCTCGCCGCGCGGCTTCCGGCGTTCCCGTGGGACTCGCTCGCGCCAGCCGCCGAGCTAGCGCGAGCGCAACCGGGCGGGATCGTCGACCTGTCGGTCGGCACACCGGTCGACCCGGTACCCGAGGTTGCCATGGCTGCGCTGCGCGCGGCCGAGAACTCCCCCGGTTATCCGCAGACCGCCGGCACCGCGGCCGTCCGGGAGGCGGCCGCGGGCTGGCTCGCCAGGCGGCACGGGGTGCGCGTCGATCCGTCCGCCGTACTGCCCGTCATTGGCACCAAGGAGTTCATCGCCTCGCTGCCGACAGTGCTCGGCTGCGGCCCCGGCGACGTTGTCGCGCATCCGGCGCTGGCGTACCCGACCTACGATGCCGGTGCCAGGCTGGCTGGCGCCAGGCCGGTCGCCACCGACGGCCTCGTTGCGCTCGGGCCCGAGCGGGTGCGCCTGGCCTGGCTTAACTCGCCATCGAATCCGACCGGCCAGGTGCTGCCTGCGGAGCACCTCCGGAAGGTCGTGAGCTGGGCCCGCGAGCGCGGTGTGGTCGTCGCCTCGGACGAGTGCTACATCGAGCTCGGCTGGGACGCCACGCCGCTGTCCGTGCTTCACCCGGACGCCTGCGGGGGGTCGCACGAGGGGCTGCTCGCCGTCCACTCGCTCTCCAAGCGATCCAACCTGGCCGGGTACCGGGCCGGCTTCGTGACCGGCGATCCGGCACTGGTCGCCGAACTGCTGGAGGTCCGCAAGCATGCTGGCCTGATCATGCCAGCGCCGGTCCAGGCCGCCATGGCCGCGGCGCTGGCCGATGACGCGCACGCGACCGAGCAGCGAGCCAGGTACGCGGCCAGGCGGGACCGGCTGCGCCCGGCACTGGCGGCGGCCGGCTGGGTCGTCGATCACTCCGCCGGCGGGCTCTACCTGTGGGCTGCACATCCGGATCTCGACTGCTGGGCCTCGGTACAGCGGCTAGCCGCGGCCGGGATCCTGGTCGCGCCTGGCGAGATCTACGGGCCTGGTGGCATCCGGCACGTGCGGGTTGCGCTGACCGCAACTGACGAGCGTATCGACGTTGCGGTCGCCCGACTGGCCAAGCTGGCTTAACCTAGCCTGACCGGTATTCATCGGTTAAATAACGATCCTGGCATACCGAACCGCTGACCGCGGCGCGTGTGCCTGTCTAGTGCAGCGAGCCGACTGGGTTCCGCTCTTCAGTGCCGCGGTCGGAGGTGGACCAGGAAATGCCGGCGTCAGAGTCCTTCGACGCGTTCTACGCGCGAACCGCGTGGACCGTCACCAGCCAGATGCACGCCCTGGCCGGCGACGACAGCGTGGCCGATCATGCCATCCGGGAGGCATACGCCAGGGCGTACCAGCAGTGGTACGAGGTATCGGCCTACCCGGACACTGAGGCGTGGGTGCTGGGCGTCGCCAAGGATGCTTACCAGCGTCGGCTGACCGAGTCGGGCGCCCTCCGCGGTCCGAGCCCCGCGTCGGGGCACGACCCCCTGACCTGGCCAGGGATGTTCCGGCCGGCCCGGCCGAAGGCCGATCCGCTGGCCGATCCCGACGCCACGCTGGCACCCCGACCCGGCGCTGAGCTCGGCCCAGCGGCGGCCGGGCCGGTGATGGCCGGACCGGTCGCGGTTGATGCGGTCGTGGGCGATGCGGTCGAGGGCAAGTCAGTCATGGGCGGCCAGGCGCCGGGCGAGGTGCCACCAGGCAGCCTCTTCGGCAGCCCCGCGCCAGGCGGCGCCCCAGCAGGCGACGTCCTGGCAGGCGGTGCTCTAGCAGGCGGCGCTGCCGTCGACTGGGCTGTTCCAGCCGGTGCGGCGCATGGCGATGCCGCCGCTGACTGGGCCCGTGCGGCGCACGGCGGTGCCACCGCTGACTGGGCTGCCCCGGCTGGCGCGGCGCACGGCGCTGCGGCGACGGCGGGCATGCCGGGAGCCGCTCCATCTGGCCGGTTCCCGGCCGGACTCGCGCCTGGCTTGCTCAGCTCGCGGCGGAACCTCATCGCCGTCACGGCTGCGGCAGCCGTCCTCGTGGCAGGTGTGATCGTCTATGCGCTGGGCGGTCACGGCTCAAGCCCTGGCGCTCCCCCCGGCGTATCCGCAAAAGCCGCTGCCAAGCCGACGGCGCACATGCTGCCTGCCGGCCGGACCGGCGGTCGGGCAGCGATCCCCTGGTCGCTCCTCGGGCCAGGCTGGACCCTCGCCGAGGTTTCCACCGCCCAGCCGAACGCCAACGGGGCCGCTACCGGCGGCGGGCGGTCCATGATCTACCTGGTCGACCCTGTAGGCGGCAAGTACCGAATCCAGGCGACGACCGGCAGCGGTGCGCTTGATCTGCTGGCCTGGTCGGGTGACGGCAAAACGGCGCTGTACGACGCTGGAGGCGGGGCGGGAGGCGCAGCGGCTTATGGCCTGCTGACGCTAGCCTCCGGTCAGCTGAAGCCGTTGCAGCTGCCTGCCGGGGTGACCCCCATCGGATTCACGCGGCCCGACGGCCTCAACATCCTGGCTGTACGCCAGAAGGGCTCGAAGTACCGGCTGGAGCGCTACAGTCTCGCGGGCACACGCCAGGCCTCACTCGAATCGCTGCCGCGGCCGGCCAGCGCGCTCGACAGACTGCAAGGCAACGCGCTCAGCTCGCCGGACGGCACGACGGCTGTCTGGGGCGTCAGTGGCGACGAGATGCAGCTCGTCTGGAACTCGGGCGGGCTCATCCGGAGACTGCGCGTGCCTGGCACCGGGTCGCCGCCATCGTGCACGCCGATCAGCTGGTGGAGCTCTGACACGGTTCTCGCGTACTGCAACGCGGCGGGCACGCCCGGCGCCGGGCAGCTCTGGCTCGTGCCCGCTAACGGCAGTCAGGCCACGCCGCTGACCGGCCCCTCTGGTTCGACGAGTGGCATCGGCGATCTGACCGGCGCATGGCAGGCGGGCGGCGCGATGTACATCACCTCGACCACCTCCGCGCAGTGCACGACCGCAGCGAGCGGGCCCGGCGGACAGCAGGTCCTGCTGCTCAGCAAGAGCGGCGCGCAGACGCCGGTCGCCATCCCCGGCAGCACGAATCACCACGCGACGGTCGTCGCCGGCGTCGGCCATCGGCTGCTGGTCCTGGCGCAGACGAGCTGCCCGGGAACGTCGTCCCTGATCTGGGTTGACACGTCGACCCACACCGCCCAGACCGTGCTGACGGCGCCGGCCAGCGAAGTAGGCGTCGTCGATGCCGTTCCCTACGGCTCAGGGCCGGCCGCGACGACCGACGGCCTGAACTAGCGCACGCTGCCTGAGCCAGGCCGTGCGGCTGGGAGCCGTAGGCTGGCAGTCGTGTTCAGGCTCTACGACACCCGCCAGCGTGCCACCGTGGACATCCAGACGGCGCGGCCGGGTCAGCTGCGGATGTACGCGTGCGGGCCGACCGTGTACAGGTTCGCCCACGTCGGCAACCTGCGGACGTTCATGCTGCCTGACCTGATCCGGCGTAACGCCGAGCGTCAGCACCTATCCGTCGTCGTCTGCCAGAACATCACCGACGTTGGCCACCTC
>DASXKI010000250.1:0-12662 GCA_036496945.1 Streptosporangiaceae bacterium
GAGATACCGCGCACTCCGACCGGCAAGGTCCAGCGGCGGCGGGTGGCCGAGTTCGTCGCGCAGCAGCGGCCCGAGCCGTGAGGTTCGCGGTGCTCGGCGCCGGGGCGATCGGCGCCTACGTCGGGGCTGCGCTGGCGCGCGGAGGGGCTGACGTGACGCTGATCGCCAGAGGTGAGCACCTGCGGGCGATGACCGCGTACGGTGTCCGCGTGCTGTCCGCCCGCGGCGACTTCACCGTTCATCCGCGAGCTACGGACGACATCTCTGCGGCCGCTAACGCTGATGTGGTATTCGTCGCGCTCAAGGCCTACAGCCTGACCGAGATCGCCCCGCGGCTCGGCAGCCTGCTCGCGCCCGGTGCCGCGGTTATCTGGGCGCAAAACGGGATCCCGTGGTGGTATTTCCAGTCGTCGCCCGATGCGTGCGGCCTCACGGGCTTGCAAAGCGTCGATCCGGGCGGAGTGATCGCGACCTCGATCGGACCGCAGCACAACATCGGCTGCGTTGTGTACTGCTCGACCGAGATCGTCGAACCGGGGGTGATCCGCCACGTCGAGGGGACACGGTTCACACTCGGCGAGCCGGACGGGACCGATTCCGAGCGCTGCAGGCTGATCGCTGCCGCGTTCGCAGCCGGCCAGCTGCGCGCTCCAGTGGAATCCAGGCTGCGGGACCAGATCTGGCTGAAGCTCGTCGGCAACGTAGCGTTCAACCCGATAACGGCGCTGACAGGAGCGACGCTGGGCGAGCTTGGCACGGTGCCGGAGATGCGTGACCTGCTGCGGGCCATCTTCGCCGAATGCGCGGCCGTGGCAGCCCGGCTCGGGGTCACGTTTCCCGTCTCGCTCGATCGGCGGCTCGAAGCAGGAATCGCGGTCGGAGGTCACAGGACGTCGATGCTCCAGGATCTCGAGGCGGGGAAGCGGCTCGAGCTCGGCTGCATGACCGGAGCCATCGTGGAGCTGGCCGAGCACCTGGACATCGATGTTCCGCATACCCGGGCTGTGCATGCTTGCGTCACGCTGCTCGACCGGCTCAGAGCCGAGCGCCGCGATCGCCAAAGCTGACCGCTGAGGGCAGCTGCCTGTCGGGAGGTGGCGGGAGTGTCAGCAGTCAACGCCGGCGCCGGAACGCCCCGCACTGCCGATGGGGCAGCCGTGGTGAGGTCGGCGCTGGCTGGGTTGGAAAGGTTTGTGTATCGTTCTAGTAGAACGTTACACAGAAGGCGAGTGATGGCGGCGATGGGGAAGGGCCCGGGCTTGAAGACCGTGGCGCGCGCTGTCGGCGTCTCGGTCGCGACAGTGTCCAACGCCTACAACAAGCCGGATCACCTGTCGACTGCGCTGCGTGAGCGGATCTTTGCCGCGGCGCAGGAGCTGAGGTATGCGGGGCCTGATCCCGCCGCCAGGTCGCTGCGCGGGGCACGGAGCGGCTCTATCGGCGTACTAAGCACCGTGCAGTTGTCGTATGCGTTCACCGATCCGTACTGCACGGAGTACCTCGCCGGGGTTGCCGACATAGCGGAGCGATACCAGACAAGCGTGCTGCTCATGCCGCTCGCCCCGCGGGCTGTCTCCTCCGATGAGGAGGTGCGCCAGTCAGTGGCGGCGGTGCGGAACGCTGTGATCGACGGGGTGGTGATCGACGGGATCGATGACGGCCACCCCGCGCTACGGGTCGTGGACGAGCGGCGGCTGCCGCGAGTCCGCTCCACCGATGACCCGGCTGGCCGGTGCGTGATGATCGACGACCGCGCGGCAGGCGAATCGCTGGGTCGGCATCTGGCCGACCTTGGGCACCGCAACGTCGCCGTGGTCGCTGCCTCGGTGCACGCTGCCGGCCAGGTCTGCGTTGGGGCTGATGACAGCGTGCTGTATCCGTACGCCCGGCTGCGCGTGGCTGGTCTGCGAGACGGTCTCGGCGCAGGCGCGCGGCTAACAGTAGTAGCCGTCGGCCCGAACCGTCCCGAGGACGGCCGGGCAGCGGCAGCGGAGATCTTGCGGTGGTGGCCGCGCGCGTCGGCGATCGTAGGGACCAGCGACGTGCTTGGGCTGTCCGTTCTCGCGGCGCTGCGCGAACACGGAGTTCATCCTGGTGCCGAGGTATCGGTGTCCGGTTTCGACGACATCCCGGATGCCGCCGTAGCCGGCCTGACTACGGTGCGGCAGCCGATCCGGGAGAAGGGCAGGCTGATGGCCCGGATGCTACTGGATCCCGCGATGACACAGCGCCGGATCGTGCTGCCAGCCCGGCTTGTGATTAGGACCAGCACCGCGCCTGCGCAGGCTGCTATCCCTGCGACTTTGACATCAGATAACGAAAAGGAGTGGTGATGGCAGGCGATCTCCTACAGTTTGCAGTCATCATCGGTAGCGTGCGCACCGGGCGCATCGCTCCGAAGGTGGTCGGCTGGCTGATGACTCAGCTCGGCCAGCATAGGCAGATCAGCATCGACGTGATCGACCTGGCTGGCCTGTCGCTGCCGGACAGCCTGGACGGCGGTGGTGATGCGTCGGTCCTGGCCAAACGGGTCGATGCCGCGGACGGGCTTGCACTGGGTGGACGACCTATTCGACGAGAACGGGGAGCTGCGTGATCCCGGCGCGCCCAAGGCTGCGCGGGCGATGGTGAATCAACTCTGCTGGTGGGCAGGCGCCCTTCGCAGGGCCAGGGCTGAAGGTCAGTGCGATGTCTGAGGCGAAGGCCTGCGCCGGTGACGAGTGGACGTCCGGCCTGCTGGACCTGCCGGCCTAGCTGCGCCGCATCGGATACGTCGGCGAACTTGCGGCTACCTGGCAAACGCTGGCGCAGCTGCACCGGGCGCACGTTACGGCGATCCCGTTCGAGAACGCTGACATCATGCTCGGACGCTCCGTCGCTGTTGATTTGCCAGGCATTCAGGACAAGCTGGTGAGCCGCGGCCGTGGCGGGTACTGCTTCGAGCATGGGCTGTTGCTGGCAGCCGCGCTGGAACAACTCGATTACGGGGTTGACCGGCTGCTCGCCCGGGTCGGAAGCGACCGCGACGCGCGGACCCACCTAGTCTTGCGGGTGCATGCCGGGCAGGACTGCTGGCTGGCCGATACCGGCTTCGGCACCGGACTGATCGAACCAGTGCCGTTCGACGGCGGCGCCCCTGCACGTCAGTATGGCTGGACGTACCGTCTGCACGTCGTCAGCGAGCACCGCTGGCAGCTGCAAGAACGGCAGAATGGCCAGTGGGTGACGCTCTATCGGTTCGATGATCAGCCACAGTACGCGGCGGACATCCTGGTGGCCAACCACTTCACCTCGACCTACCCGGACTCGCATTTCGTGCGGCAGCTTGTGGTCATTCGCAAGGACACGACGTTGCTACGCCGGCTGACTGGACGCCGCCTGAGCGTCGCCCGCCCAGGTCACCCTGGGGAAGAGCGCCAGCTCAGCGACGGGGAGTTCGTCGTCGCGCTCACGGAGATGTTCGGCTTGCAGCTCAGCGCCGCCGAGGCTGCTCGCCTCACTGCGATCACACGTGACCCGCCGCCTTTTTGCGGCGGCGACATTAGTCCCGGGACGCGTCGCTGCTGAAGGCCGAGTCAAACGAGGCCTGCGGCGGCTCGATGTCAAACTGCCGCAGGTACGTGATCGCCTCGGCCGCGCCGCGCAGCCGATCCATGCCAGCGTCCTCCCACTCGACCGAGATCGGGCCGTTGTAGCCGATCGAGTTGAGCATCCGGAAGATGTCCTCCCAGCTGACGTCACCCCGGCCCGCGGACACGAAGTCCCAGCCCCGGCGCGGATCGCCCCACGGCAGGTGCGACCCCAGGCGGCCATTGCGGCCGTCCAGGCGCTTGCGTGCTTCCTTGCAGTCCACGTGGTAGATCCGGTCGGTGTACGCAGCCAGGAACGCGACCGGGTCGAGGTCCTGCCAGACGAAGTGGCTCGGGTCGAAATTCAGTCCGAAGGCGGGCCGGTGGTCCACCGCTTCCAGCGCCCGCGCAGTGGTCCAGAAGTCGTAGGCGATCTCGCTGGGGTGGACCTCGTGCGCGAACCGCACGCCCTCCGCGTCGAACACGTCCAGAATCGGGTTCCAGCGGTCGGCAAAGTCGGCGTAGCCCGCTGTGATCATCGAGTCAGGCACTGGCGGGAACATCGCGACCGTGTGCCAGATCGACGAGCCGGTGAATCCGACCACCGTCGTGACGCCGAAGGCAGCCGCGGCTCGCGCCGTATCAGCCATCTCGGCGGCCGCCCGGCGCCGCACCCCCTCAGGCTCGCCGTCTGCCCAGATCCGGGCTGGCAGGATCGCGCGGTGCCGCTCGTCGATCGGATGATCGCAGACCGCCTGGCCGACGAGGTGGTTGGAGATGGCCCAGCAGCGCAGGCCGTACTTGGCGAGCAGCGCGTGGCGGCCGGCCAGGTAGTCAGGCTCGGCGAGCGCGCGGTCCACCTCGAAGTGATCGCCCCAGCACGCAAGCTCAAGGCCGTCGTAACCCCAGCCGCTGGCCAGCTCGCAGACCTCGGCTAGCGGCAGGTCGGCCCACTGGCCGGTGAAGAGGGTGAAGGGTCGAGACATGGCTGCTCCCTGGCGAGTCAGTGACCGGGTGACGGAACGGTGATCCACGCGCTGGCGCTGGCCGCGCTTTGCTGTACTGCCTGCAGGACCCGCTGCACCTGCAGGCCCGTCGCGAAGGACGGCTGCGGCGCGGTGCCGGCCGCGATCGCGGTCACCAGGTCAGCCACCTCGTGGGTGAACGTGACGTCCCAGCCGAGCACGTGCCCTGGCGGCCACCAGCCGGACAGGTACGGGTGACCTGGCTCGGTCACCAGGATCCGCCTGAATCCGGCAGTCAGCGGGTCGTCCCCGTGATCGTGGAACTCCAGCTCGTTCAGCCGCTCCAGGTCGAACGCCAGGCTGCCCAGCTCGCCGTTGAGCTCGATGCGCAGCGCGTTCTTCCGGCCGGCTGCGAACCTCGTCACCTCGAACGTGCCAAGAGTGGCCCCGGCCGACGGGCCCGAGCCCAGCCGCGCAGTGAACACCGCCGCGTCATCGACGGTCACCGTCCCGGTGCGGCCGCCGGCATCGTCTCCCGTGCCGGGCAGCGGTCGCTCGCCGACGAAGGTCGTGGTGCTGCCAGACACCGCCGTGATCGGCTCGCCGGTCAGGTACTGAGCCAGGTCCACGACGTGAGCGCCGAGATCTCCGAGTGCGCCCGAGCCGGCCCGATCGCGCTGCAGCCGCCAGGTCAGCGGGAACGACGGATCGGTCAGCCAGTCCTGCAGGTAAGTCGCGCGGACGTGACGGATCGCGCCTAGCCGGCCGTCGGCGACGAGCTTGCGGGCGAGGGCGATCGCGGGCACTCTCCGGTAGTTGAACCCGACCATCGAGCGGACACCGCGCGCGGCGGCCAGTTCGGCGGCCGCCGCCATCGCCTCTGCCTCGGCCACCGTGTTGGCCAGCGGCTTCTCGCACAGCACGTGCTTGCCCGCCTCAAGCGCGGCGATGGAGACCTCCGCGTGCAGATCGCCCGGCGCGCACACGTCCACAAGCTCGACGTCGTCCCTGGCGATGAGCGCGCGCCAGTCAGTCTCGGCGCTGGCCCAGCCCTGCCGGTCCGCCGCCGCTCGGACAGCAGCCGGGTCGCGGCCGCACAGCGCCACCATGGCCGGCTGAAGCGGCAGGTCGAATATCCGCGCCGCGTTGCGCCATGCATGGGCGTGCGCGGCGCCCATGAATGCGTACCCGACCACTCCGATGCCGAGCGATGGCCGCCCCTCGGACTCCGTCATGCTGGCTCCCTGGCTCGTCAGGCGATCGTCGCGGCGTGCGGATCCCAGTCTGCCGCCAGCGCGTCGGGCCTGGTGAATGTCGTCACGACCGGCTCGAACTCGCCAGTCGCCGCCGACCTTTCGATGGCCGTCATGATGTCAAGCACGTGGAGCGCGAGCTCGCCCGTGGCCCGGTGCGGCGCGCCGCTGCGCATTCCGCGGGCCAGGTCAAGGACGCCGAGGCCACGGCCGTCGGCGGCGCCGGACGCGGGTACCGTGCTCCAGCTATCCGCGCCGAGCTCGTGCACGCGCACGTCCCCGTCGAACCGGTTCGGGTCGGGCATCGCCAGCGTGGCCGTGGTGCCGGTGATCTCCACGAAGCCGCTCCTGCGCAGCGGCGAGTCGAAGCTCAGCACGATCGTGGCGACCCGGCCGCCCGCATAGCTGATCAGCGCCGACACGTGGGTGGGAACCGACACGGCGAACTCAGTGCCCGCGCGCGGCCCGGTAGCTATCACGCGGGTCTGCCTGCTGCGCCCGCTCAGCGCCGCGACGTGCGTGGCCGGTCCGAAGACGACGGCGAGCGCCGTCAGGTAATACGGCCCCATGTCGAACAGCGGTCCGGCACCGCGCTGGAACAGGAACTCCGGATCCGGGTGCCAGCTCTCGGGGCCAGGACTCTGGAGCAGCGCCAGTCCAGTCTGCGGCGTGCCAATAGTGCCCGAGTCGATGAGCCGGCGAGCCGTCTGGAGCCCGGCGCCGAGCACGGTGTCCGGGGCACAGCCGATCCGCACGCCGGCCTCGGCCGCAGCGGCGAGTAGATCGCGCGCCGGCGCGGTGTCGAGCGTGAGCGGCTTCTCTACCCAGACGCTCTTGCCGGCGGCGATGGCCGCCATGCTCACCTCGGCATGCGCGCCCGGCACGGTGAGGTTAACGACGATCTCCACGTCCGGGACGGCGAGCGCCTCCGCTAGGGACCCAGCCGACGGCACGTCAAACGCGACCGCCTGTGCTTTCGCGCGCTCGATGTCGAGGTCGGCGCAGAACAGCACCCGCAGGTCAGGGAACGAGGTCAGGTTCCTGAGGTAAGCGGTACTGATCGTGCCGCAGCCGACAACGGCGACGCCGACGGGACCGCTCATCTAGCGTCCCCGCCGGACGGGCTCGGCCAGCCCCTGTGCGGCCAGCCACTCCAGGCTCTGCTCGACGGCCGTTATCATGTCCGTCGCGCACCTGTCGAGTTCCACGATGTGCCACTCGGCCGACGGCGCCGCTGCCAGTACGTCGGCGATCGGCATCAGGCCCGTGCCGACGGCTGTCATCGGATCTTCCTTGGTGATCGGGCCGTCCTTCACGTGCAGGTAGCGGACCCGGTCGCCAAGCCGGCCGAGCAGCGCTGGCACGTCCTGCCCGCCGACCGCCGCCCAGTAGGTATCCACCTCCAGCAGCACTGCGTCGTCGAGCGCATCGGCCAGTACCTCGAGCGCTGGCCGGCCGTCCAGCAGCGACGACAGCTCGAAGTCGTGGTTGTGGTAGCCGAGGCGCAGACCAGCGTCGGCGCAGCCTGCCGCGATGGCGTTCAGCTCGGTGGCGACCGCGGCCACGCCCGCCGCGTCGGCGAACCTGGCCGGCGGCAGGTGCGGAACGATCACCGTGTCCGCGCCCAGGGTCTTGACCGCGGCGAGGATGTCGGCTGCCTGCTCGCCGGCCGGATGCGCGTGGACGCTGCACACTGCCAGGCCAGCCGCATCCAGGTCGGCGCGCATCCCCTCCGGATCGGCGAGCACGTTCCACGTTTCCACCGCGCCGTAGCCGGCTGCGGCAATCCGCTCGAGGATGCCCTTGCGGTCAGCCGGAAGCTGCTCGCGGAGTGAGTACAACTGCACCGCAGGGGGGTTACTGGTCAGCATGGTTCCTCGATCTCCCGAACTGACGGCGGGTAGGTGACAACACTGTTTCGAAAGTCATTCGAATGACTAGACCTAAGCTAGATTGACCTGTAGCGCTTGGTCAACCCCGCGCGGCAAGGTCCCGCTGCTAGCCTGAGGATGCAGATGAGAACGTCGGCGGCATCGAGTTTCGAAAGGTAACTGGCCATGGCGACAGTCGGCTCGCACAGCCGCACCCTGGCCGCCATCGCCAGCGATGCCGGGGTCTCGGTGTCGGCCGTGTCCAAGGTGCTGAACGGTCGTACGGACGTGGCGCCGAATACCCGTGCCCGGGTAGCCCGGCTGCTGCGGCAGCACGGCTACCAGGTCGCGTCTCAGATCGGGTTCGGCGTGGTCGACTTGCTGATCGGAAGCCTGCATAGCCCGTGGAGCGAGGAGCTGATCCGCGGCGCAGTGGAGGCGGCGGCCGAGGCCGATACCAGCGTGATTGTGACGACCGTGACCTCGCCGGGTGAATTCAGCCGGTGGCTCGACCGGGCCACCCATCGCGGCACTGGGGGCGCCATGTGCGTGCTGCACCTGCCGGGCGAGCGGCACCTCCAGCGGCTGTCGGCGGCGCGGATCCCGGTCGTGGTGATCGATCCCGCGGAGGAACCGGCCGCTGGTATCCGGTCGGTGGGCACGACCAACTGGCAGGGCGGCGTGCTGGCCACTCGCCATCTCATCGAGCTAGGTCACCAGCGCATCGCCGTGATCGGCCAGGACGGGGTGTGGTCGGGCCGCGCACGGCTGGCCGGTTACCGCGAAGCCATCATGGCGGCCGGGCTCGGGTTGGATGATCGGCTCGTACGCCTGGACGAGTTCAGCGCGGCCGGGGGACGGGAGCAGGCGAGGAGGCTGCTGGCGCTGCCGGAGCCACCGACGGCGATCGTCGCCGGGAGCGACGCCCAGGCGTTCGGGGTCCTGCAGGCAGCGGCCGAGCGCGGGCTGCGCGCCCCGGACGATCTCAGCGTGATCGGCTTCGACGATGTGCCGGTCGCGACCTGGGCTTCGCCCGCGCTGACGACGATCCGCCAGCCCCTCGCGGCGATGTCGGCGGCCGCGTTCCGGATGCTGCGCGGCACCCCGGCCGGGCCGCCCGGGCAGGCCCGGACGGTCGACGCCGCCGCGGAGCCACAGCACATCGAGCTGGCGACCTCGCTCGTGGTCCGGGACAGCACGGCCCCACCGCCTGGGCGAACCTGACGGCTCAGCCGGTGCCGATGAGCGAGTCGGGCACTTCGCGCAGGAAGATCTCGGTGGTCTTGGGACCGATGCCCTTGAAGCGCCTTAGTCGCTGGCCGATTTCCTCACGGGTGGCGGCGGTGCGCACCAGCCGGGCGACGGAGCCGTCGTAGTCAGCGCTGAGCCCGAGCATCACGTCGCGCAGCTCCTCGCTCATGACCGAGCTCAGCCGGTGGTAGTCGCCCTCCCAGAGCTCGTGCCAGAGCGGGTGCTGGTCGGGCGCAGTGAAGTGGTCCGGGCTGTCCCAGCCGTCTTCCTTGAACTTCTGGAATGCGTTCGCGGCCACCTTCTGCTGGACGGGGCGCCCGAAAAGCAAGCTGGCCAGCAGCCAGTCGAACAGGCCCTGGTCGGTGGTGGTGTCGATGCCGAGGTCGGCAGCGGTGATCAGCTCGGCCATTGGCGTGGTCTCTCCTATTTCGACGCGGTCGAAACCACCTAGGTGATGGACGCGAGCTCTTCGGGTACGAAGGATTCCGGATCGGCGCGCTCGACGTCGTCAGGACGCATCGTGACCGCGACGCGGAGCGCCTCAAGGCGACGGTCGATCAGTGCCTGGACCGCGGCGGGGTCGAAGCCGGCCGCGGCCGCCTGGTCCGGTGGTGGCGCGCCGCCGTACCCGCCGGCGAAGCCGTCGGTGAGTTGCTTCCAGCGGCGTTCGACGAACTCCCAGAGTTCCGGGTGCTCGGCGAGGATCTGGCGGCCCAGGTAAGTGCCATAGGCGATGTGGCGTCGCTCGTCGCGCTGGGTGAGCTTGATCCCCGCTTCGAGGCCGGGAAGCTTACCGAGCCGACGGAATGTCTCGTTCCAGCGCTTGTACCCGGCGATCGCCGCAACGCCCTCGACGAGCTGGTTGTAGACAAGCGTCGCGTCGAGGATCGCCTCGGGTGACTGGTCGGTGTCGAGTCGGCGCATCACCGTCGTCAGCACGCCGTCGAACAGCCCGCCGATCGGGCTGCCGCCGCTGCTGGTCCGCATGGCTTCGTTGCGGGCGCGCACGAGGTCGTCCAGCGAGGCCGGGTCGACGCCGACGGCGTCGAACCAGCGGCGGAACATGTCGGTGTGCTTGGCCTCTTCCATCGCGAACATCGACAGATACATCGTGTCCTCAAGGCGCCCCAGATCGGACATGCAGCGCAGCAGCGGGACGATGTCCATCGTCACGGCTTCCTCGCCGACCATGAACCCGCGAGCCGACATCGCGACAATCGTCCGGGCCATCTCCGACATCTCCTGCCAGTCGGCGGCGTCCTGCGCGAAGTCCAGATCGGCAGGGTCCCAGAAGAGCTTCTTGGATTTCTCCCACAGTTTCCACGGGACCGAGTCGTAGTTGATGCCGCGCGTGGACCTGTACCGCTCGATCTGCGTCTCTTCGATCTTGCCGCCGGCGGTCTCGGTCATGACCACTCTCCGTTATAAGAGGAACCGTGGAGTTCCTGATTTCGAATGCTAGTCAACCGTCGTCGCGGGGCAAGGTCCCTTACGAGCGCTGTTCCGTGAGTTCGGAGCCGACTATCTCCGGTTCGCTCTGGATACTGCCGGGGCGGCGACTGACCGGACCGCGCTGGAGACCATCCGTTCGGTCATCCGGGCGCTCGCGAGCTATCGAACAGCGCACGAACCTGGGCGGCGCATCAGCCCAGGTCGACGCTCGGATAGAGCGGGAAACCGGCCAGCAGCTCCGCTGCCTGCTCCTGGACCCGGCTGCACAGGCTCGGATCCAGGTCGTAGGACGCCTTCGACGGCGCTCCGGCCGCCGTGGTGCCGGGCCGGACCTGGCTCAGGACGGTGTGCATCAGGCCCGCGATCTCATCCATCTCGGCCGTGCCGAGTCCGCGCGTGGTGAGCGCTGGCGTGCCGATCCGGACCCCTGAGGTGTACCAGGCTCCGTTCGGGTCGGCCGGGATCGCGTTGCGGTTGGTCACGATGCCGCTGTCGAGCAGGGCACTCTCCGCCTGGCGGCCGGTCAGGCCGTAACCGGTGACGTCGAGCAGGATCAGGTGATTGTCGGTGCCGCCGCTGACCAGCCGGGCTCCGCGGCCAAGCAGGCCGTCCGCGAGCGCGCGGGCGTTGTCGACGACCTGCTGCGCGTAGGCGCGGAACGCCGGCTGCCGGGCCTCGGCCAGCGCGACGGCCTTCGCCGCGATCACGTGCGCCAGCGGGCCGCCGAGCACCATCGGGCAGCCTCGGTCCACCGCCCCGGCGTACTCCTCCTGGCACAGCACCATCCCGCCGCGCGGACCGCGGAGGGTCTTGTGGGTGGTCGTCGTGACGACATGGGCGTGCGGAACGGGGTCGAAGTCGCCGGTCAGCACTTTGCCTGCTACCAGGCCAGCGAAATGCGCCATGTCCACCATCAGCGTCGCCCCGACCTCGTCGGCGATCTCGCGCATGTTGGCGAAGTTGATCCGGCGCGGGTAGGCAGAGTACCCGGCCACGAGCACGAGCGGCTTGAACTCCTGGGCGATCTTGCGCAGTGCCGAGTAATCCAGCAGCCCGGTGACCGGGTCGGTGCCGTAGGTGCGCTGGTTGAACATCTTGCCGGAGATGTTCGGCCGGAATCCGTGGGTCAGATGGCCGCCAGCTTCCAGCGCCATGCCGAGCATCCGCTGGTTGCCGAGTTGCTGGCGCAGCTCCTCCCAGTCCTCGTCGGTCAGCTCGCCGACCTGCCGGACTGCGGCCCGCTCCAGTGCCGGTGCCTCGACGCGGTGCGCGAGGATCGCCCAGTACGCCACCAGGTTGGCGTCGATCCCCGAATGGGGCTGCACGTAAGCATGCTCAGCGCCAAACAGCTCGCGCGCATGCATGGCGGCCAGCTCCTCGACCCTGTCCACCTGCGCGCAGCCCGCGTAGAACCGGTGCCCGACGGTGCCCTCGGCGTACTTGTCGCTCAGCCAGTTACCCATGGCCAGCAGGACCGCCATGGACGCGTAGTTCTCGCTGGCGATCAGCTTGAGCGAGTCCCGCTGAGCAGTGAGCTCGGCGCTGATCGCGGCGGCCACATCGGGTTCGACGGCGCCGATCACGCTGAGTGCGCTGCGGACGGCGGTCGACTCAGGGGTAGGCATACAACCTCCAGCAGGTGCCCCAGCGCGCTTGTCACGATCCGCCCGCAGCCTACCTTGACGGCGTCTCACCTGCTGCATCACGCTAGCGGCTGTGACCGCGACGCCAGAGCACGTACTGCGCAACCGTGCAGTCTGGGACCAGTGGGCCGCTGGATATGCCCGGGCCGGCCTGCGTGGCTGGTCGGCAGCTGATCCCACCTGGGGAATCTGGTCTATCCCCGAGGCTCGGGCGCACGTTCTCCCGGCCGATCTGTCCGGCCGGGACAGCGTCGAGCTTGGCTGCGGCACTGGCTACGTGTCGGCCTGGCTGGCCCGCCGCGGCGCGCGGCCCGTCGGGCTGGACAACTCCGCCGCCCAGCTAGCGAGCGCGGGCAGCCTGCAGGACCAGTTCGGCCTGCGGTTCCCGCTCCTGCAGGCCAGCGCCGAGCGGACGCCGTTCGCCGATGCCAGCTTCGACGTGGCGATCTCCGAGTACGGGGCCAGCATCTGGTGCGACCCCTACGCCTGGATCCCCGAGGCCGCCCGCCTGCTGCGGCCTGGCGGCGAGCTGATCTTCCTGGTGAACTCTGTTTTCCTGATGCTCACCATCCCCGACCTGGACGGCCTGCCCGCGACCGACCGGATGCTGCGGCCGTACTTCGGCATGCACCGATTCGAGTGGCCCGACGATGACTCG
>DASXKI010000251.1:0-23108 GCA_036496945.1 Streptosporangiaceae bacterium
CGTTCCCGCTGGCCGACCTTCGTCCCTGGACGGACGATAACCTGCCGACATGGCAGCAGACGGACGACGGCACATTCTGGCGATCGGCGGCTTCGCCGCGCGATCCGAGCAGGACCAGTCCCTGCCCGCGATCATCGCGCACGCGCTGACCCTGTCGGGGGCCGCGGCGCCTCGAGTCTGCGTGCTCAATACCGCCAATGGCGACGACCCCGCCTCCTACGTGCGGATGTACGCGCGGCTCTCCCAGTACGGCGCCCGGCCGAGTCACCTCCAGCTGTTCCCGATGCCCAACGTCAGCGACCCCGCGGACCTGCTGCTGTCGCAGGACGTGATCTTCGTGGGCGGCGGCAGCGTGGCCAACCTGGTGGCCGTCTGGCGGGTACACGGCCTCGACGACGTCATGCGCCGGGCCTGGGAAGCCGGCATCGTTCTGTCCGGCGTGAGCGCCGGCGCCCTCTGCTGGTTTGCCGGCGGCACGACCGACTCCTTCGGCCCACAGCTGCGGCCGTTCACTTCGGGCCTGGGCCTCCTGGCCGGGAGTTACTGCCCGCACTACAGCGCCGAGCCGACCCGGCGGCCCGCCTACGAGGCGCTGGTGGCCGACGGCACGTTGCCCGCCGGGATCGCCTGCGACGACGGTGCCGCGGCGCATTTCGCCGGCGACGACCTCGAGGCGATCGTCGCGGAGCGACCCGGCGCCGCCGGTTACCGGGTCGAGCCCGACGACGCAGGCAGCTGTACCGAGGTGCCGCTGCCCGTACGCCTGCTCACCTAGCCCGCGATCAGTTTGCCGTCTCTGTTTGCGGACTCTGTTTGCGGACTCTGTTTGCCGTCTTTGTTTGCTGTCTCTGTTTGCTTCCTGGGCCGCCGTACGCCTCGAGGCTGACGGGGACTATCCCGCAGGCTGACGTGAGCCCGGGACCTGCCGCGTAACCTTGAGCCGTGTCCGCCCTCTATGCCTGGCTGCGCCGGCACCAGCTGCTGGTCGACAGCGTCCTGGCAGCGGTAGTCGGACTGTTCAGCATCGGGCAGCTGATCCGCGGGCCGTGGGCGGGCATCCCGGCCACGCTGCTCATGATCGTCCCGGTTGCGTTCCGGCGGCGGGCGCCTGTCTCGGCGTTCGCGCTGGCGGCCATCGGCGGCGCGATCCAGGTCACCACCGCCCGGCCCAATCCGTCCGACGTGGCCATCCTGATCCTGCTGTACACCGTGGCCGCGTACCGGCCGCGCCGCGCCTCGATCATGGCCCTGCTCGTCTGCATGGGCGGCACGGCGGTCGCGGTCCTGGAGTGGGAACCGGTGCGTGGCGTCGACCTGGTCTGGCGGCTGATCTTCTCGGCGTTCCTGTTCGGCGGACTGGAGCTCACCGTCTGGATCCTCGGTGACTCAATGCGGTACCGCCGTGGGTACTACGCCGCACTGGAGGACAAAGCCGCCCGGCTCGAGGCCGAGCGGCACGCCCAGGCCAAGGTCGCGGCCGCAGCCGAGCGCGCCAGGATCGCCCGCGAGCTGCACGACGTGGTCGCCCACCACGTCAGCGTCATGGTCGTGCAGGCCGACGGCGCCGGATACGCGCTACGGGCTGACCCGGACCGGGCCGCGGCGGCGCTGCAGGCCATCGCCGGCACCGGCCGGCAGGCACTCACTGAAATGCGGCGGCTACTGGGCGTGCTGCGGTCAGCCGACGAGCAGACCGCGCTGGCGCCCATGCCGGGTCTCGGTGAGCTGCGCGAGCTGCTTGACCAGGCGCGCGGGGCCGGACTTGAGGTCTCCTACACCCTGACCGGCACCCCGCGTGAGCTGCCGGAGGGCGCCGAGCTCGCCGCCTACCGGGTCGTCCAGGAGTCCCTGACCAACACCCGCAAGCACGCCGGCCTCGCGGCGACGGCCGCGGTGGCTCTGCGCTACGAGCCCGACGGCCTGACCGTGGAGGTCACCGACGACGGGCTCGCCACCAGCAGCGACGACGCAGGCGGCCACGGCCTGGCCGGCATGCGCGAGCGGATCGGCATGTATGGCGGCACCGTCACCGCAGGGCCGCTGCCAGGTGGCGGATTCGGGGTCACGGCCAGGCTGCCGTGCCCCAAGGCCGCCGTCCAGGTGGCGGGACCGGCACCGGCACAGCTCGCCCGCGAGCTGTTGCCACAGGTTGAACCGGCCGGGCTTGAGTCGGCAGACGCCGAGTTCACACACGCTCAGCCCAGACACGCTGAGCCCACACACGCTGAGTCGGCACAGCCAGGAATCGCGATCGAGGAAGCTGGCGCCGGCGCCGGGGACAGTCCGGCCGCCGGGCAGCCGGTCCCAGCCGGCTGGTCACCCGGCCGGGTCGGGCCGAGCCTGTCGGGCGGTGCGCGGTGACCGAGCAGCCCTATTCCGGCCTGATCAGGATCGTCCTCGTCGACGACCAGGAGCTAGTCCGGGCCGGCTTCCGGATGGTGCTGGACGCGCAGCCGGATATGCAGGTCGTCGGTGAGGCTGGCGACGGGATCGGCGCCATCGACCTGGCGCGCCGGCAGCACGCCGACGTCATGGTCATGGACGCGCGGATGCCGCGTCTGGACGGCGTCGAGGCCACCCGGCGGATCCGGCAGGCGGGCGACCTGCCACGCGTGCTGATGCTGACGACCTTCGACCTGGACGAGTACGCGTTCGCGGCGCTGAAGGCGGGCGCCAGCGGCTTCCTGCTCAAAGACGTGCCACCGGAGGAGCTGCTCTTCGCGATCCGGGCGGTCCACTCAGGTGACTCCGTTGTCGCGCCGTCGACTACCCGTCGGCTCATCGACCAGTTCGCCGCGCTGCTGCCCAGCGGTGAGGCTACCCCGGACGAGCTGGCGGAGCTGACCGATCGGGAGCGCGAGGTGCTGACGCTCATCGCTCAGGGGCTGTCTAACGCCGAGCTCGCGCGGCGGCTGTTTGTCTCCGAGGCGACGGTGAAGACTCACGTCGGCCGGGTGCTGGCCAAGCTGTCCTTGCGCGACCGGGTGCAGGCCGTCGTATACGCCTATGAGCACGGCCTGGTGCGGGCCGGCCAGCGGCCCTGATTTCCAGTCAGTCAGCAGGCAATGGCCAGAAAATTCTGACGTCGCTTGTGTCAGAATGACCAAGTGAGCGACGGAAATGCGGTCCGGCGGATAATCTCCTCTAGATTCCCATAAGGGCGGGACGAGATCATGCTGACGGTCCATAACTTTTCCTACGGGCTCGTGACGCCCGCGCTCGGCTACCTCATGTCCTGCCTGGGTGCGTTCCTCGGGTTGCGCTGCACCGCGCGGGCGATGGCGTGCACGGGGCGCGAGCGGCTGCGCTGGCTGCTGCTGGCTGCGCTGTCGATCGGCACCACCGGCATCTGGGTGATGCACTTCATCGCGATGCTCGGCTACACCGTTCCGGACCAGACCATCCATTACAACGTGCTGATCACTATCGGCAGCATGCTGATCGCTGTCGTCGTCGTCGGGATAGGCCTGCTCATCGTCGGGTTCGCGGCCAGGAACTGGCGCAATCTGCTGCTCGCCGGCACGTTCACCGGCGTTGGCGTGGCCGCGATGCATTACACCGGGATGGCCGCGATGCGGATGCCCGCCCGGATGACGTATAGCCCGAATCTGTTCATCCTGTCCGTGGTGATCGCGGTCGTCGCCGCCACCGCGGCGCTGTGGGCGGCCCTGAACCTGAGCGGCGCCCGCGCCACGCTCGGCGCCGCCATGATCATGGGCGTCGCCGTCAGCGGCATGCACTACACCGGCATGGCCGCCATGCACTTGTTCCCGCCCGGTGCAGGCGGCGGCATGGAGATGGCAGGCGGCGGCGCTACGGCGGAGAACTTCCTGCTGCCGCTCCTCATCGGCATCAGCGTCCTGGCCTTCATCATGACGGCCACGCTGGCGCTGTCGCCGATCGACGAGGAACTGCGCGCCGATGCCGCGCTCATGGAGCGGATCGAATATGCCCGCGGCGGACCCGCCCAGCCAGTCCCTGCAACTCCGCCCGCCGCACCCTCGGGCCGCGCGGTACGCCTGCCGGGCTCGGTGGTCAGCCGCGCCACGCAGGAACGCCGACAGGCGGAGAACCGGGAGCCCTACTCGCGCCAGTGATGCGCTAGCTTGCTGGCACAATGGCGAGCGTGCCAGCCAGCGACACCGCCAGCAGTGACTCGGCCACCAGTGATTCGGCCAGCAGCGACACGGCCCAAAGCAACACCGCCAGCACCGATCTCACGGGCCAGCTACCGCCTGGCCGGTGGCTGCTCCTGGTCTACCGGGTGCCGTCCGAGCCGAGCAGGCTGCGCGCCACGGTCTGGCGCCGGATCAAGAGCCTCGGCGCGATCTATCTCCAGAGTTCCGCAGCCGCGCTGCCAGCCGGCACTGCGGCCGAGCGCGCGCTGCGCAAGCTGCGCAGCGAGATCCTCGATATGGCCGGGACGGCCGTGCTTCTGTCCTGCGAGGTACTCGCCGGGGAGTCCGACATCCGGGCGCAGTTCCAGGACGCGCGCGACGACGAGTACGAGGAGATCGTCGACAAGTGCGCGGACTTCATCGCCGGGATCGATAAGGAGTACCGGGAGAACCACTTCAGCTACGCCGAACTGGAGGAAAACGAGGTCGACCTCGTCAAGCTGCGCACCTGGCTGCAGCGGGTCCGGGAACGCGACGTCTTTGGCGCGGCCGGCCTCCAGCAGGCCGTCAGCTCGCTGGCGGGGTGCGAGGAGAAGCTCGAGGCGTACGCTGCCCGGGTATACGCCGAGGAAGCAGAGGGCCACTGATCGCCCGCGAAAGGCTGAGTGGCAGCAGCACGACGATCACCAGCGGCAGGAGCCACCACGCGGTCACTCCGGCCCGGTGCAGGCCGTAAGTCCCGGCCAGGCCCGCGACGACGCCCACGGCCACCAGCCAGTCGTCACCGATCACGAAGTCGTACCAGAAGGCGCCGAACGCCCGCAGCTTTGACATAGAACCCAGCCTCCTTAGTGCGCGACCTGGTCGGCCGGCGCCCGCACCGCGGCCGCGCCGGAGTCGCCAGCGGACCGACGCAGCAGGACAGTCAGCCCGATGCCGAAGAGGGCGATCGCCGGGATGATGACCAGCAGGGCGGCGTCCGAGCCCGGCCAGTGCGCGCCGGCTCCCTCACCACCCCAGAACAGGCCGAAGCTGGTCAGCATGATCCCGACGACGAACTTCATGGTGTTCTCCGGCACCCTGGCCAGCGGGGCCCTGATCGCGAACCCGGCACCCACGACCAGCACGATCGCGCAGCCGGCGGCGATCGCGGCCAGCCCGACGTTCTTGGCATTAGCGCCGAACGTCAGCACGATGAATACGACCTCGAGTCCCTCAAGAAGCACGCCCTTGAAGGCCAGGGTGAAGCCGTACCAGTCCGGCGCCAGGAACGACCGCCGGGCCTGCTGGCCCTTTGCCTCCGCCAGGTGCTCGGCGTAGAGCTTCTCCTCATCGTGCAGGGCCTTATGCCCGCTCGCGCGCAGGATCGCCTTGCGCAGCCACTGGAGCCCGAAGACCAATAGCAGTGCGCCGACGACGACGCGGAGGCCAGTCAGCGGGATATGCGAGACTGCTGGGCCCAGGGCAGCGACGATGACCGCGAGCACGAGCAGCGCGGCGGCCGTACCGATGCCCGCCGAGCGCCAGTCCCTGGCGGTCCCAGCGGCGAGCACGATGGTCGTCGCCTCCACGGCCTCGACCACGCAAGCCAGGAAAACAGCGATGAAGAGCGCGCTTCCAGCGGCACTCATGACGGTCCTCCAGGTGACCTTCGGCGGGGATGACCTAGCAATAGTAACAGCTGTCACTTCTGCCAGGTGACGGCCGTTACCGCCTATTGACCGCGGATCGGGCGATAGCCCGGCGAGGCACTAGGCTGAGGACCCGTGACCACGAACCCTCTCACAGTTAGCACAGGCGACGCCCGCAGCGCTGCCGCAGACGCCCTCATCGTCGGAGTGACCGAGGGGCCTGACGGCCCCGTTCCCGCCCATGGCTCGGAAGATGCCGACGCGGCGCTTGGCGGCACGCTCGCCGCGACCCTCGCCGCCCTGGGCGCCACCGGAAAGCAGGACGAACTCACCAAGATCGCATCCGCCGGCGCCGTCGCGGCACCCCTGATCGTCGCGGTCGGGCTTGGCCCGGCCGATCAGGGCGGGGAACG
This sequence comes from Streptosporangiaceae bacterium, assembly GCA_036496945.1. Lineage (GTDB taxonomy): Bacteria > Actinomycetota > Actinomycetes > Streptosporangiales > Streptosporangiaceae > JAJYUU01. Next base: position 6,163 of record DASXKI010000251.1, read on the forward strand.
GGGTCGGCTTGAGTCGCTCCGCCGCGCCGCGGGCGCGGCAGTCCGTGCGCTCACCGGCGGGAAGACCACCTCGATCGCCCTGTCGCTGCCCGCTCGTGACGAGGCCGAGACCGAGGCCGTGGCGCTCGGCGCGCTGCTCGGCCGCTACACCTTTACCCGGTACCGCAATGGCGCGAACAACGGTGCGGCAAACAACGGTGCTCCAACCAACGGCACCGCCGAGCCGGACCTGATCGTGCTCTCGTCGGTCGGGGCCGCGGCCGGACGGGCGCCGGTGCTGGCGGACGCGATGACGCTCGTCCGCGACCTGATTAACACCAGCCCGGCCGACCTGTACCCGGAGACGTTCGCGGCCGAGGCGCAGCGCGTGGCCGTCGCGGCGGGGCTGGAGATCGAGGTACTCGACCACGTCGCGCTGGCAGGCGGCGGCTACGGCGGGCTCACGGGCGTCGGCCAGGGGTCGGTGCACCCGCCGCGGCTGGTCCGGCTCGCCTACCGGCACCCTGAGGCGACCAAGACTGTCGTCTTCGCCGGCAAGGGCATCACCTTCGACTCTGGCGGCCTGTCGCTGAAGCCGCCGAAGTCGATGGAGGCGATGAAATCCGACATGGGCGGCGCGGCTGCCGTGCTCGGCGCGCTGCAGGCCATCGCGGCGCTCAAGCCCGTGGTTAACGCCGTCGGCTACCTCGCTATGGCGGAAAACATGCCCGGCGGCAGCGCGCAGCGGCCGTCGGACGTGATCACGATCTTCGGTGGCAAGACGGTCGAGGTGCTCAACACCGACGCCGAGGGCCGCCTGGTCCTGGCCGACGTGCTGGCCCGGTCCGCCCAGGACTCCCCCGACCTGCTGATCGATGTCGCGACGCTGACCGGCGCCCAGCTCGTCGCCCTCGGACCCCGCATCAGCGGCGTGATGGGCAGCGACGACGAGGTCGCCAGCGCGATCGCGGAGACCGCCCGCCGGGCCGGCGAGCAGGCATGGCCGATGCCGCTGCCTGAGCACCTGCGCAAGGGCCTGGACTCGGCCGTGGCCGACATCGCCAACGTGGCCGGCGAGCGGTTCGGCGGCATGCTGGTGGCCGGCCTGTTCCTGAAGGAATTTGTGCCCGATGGCGTGCGCTGGGCACATGTGGACATCGCCGGCCCCGCGTTCCACGAGGGCGAGCCATACGGATACACCCCGAAGGGCGGGACCGGTGCCGCGGTGCGGATGCTCGTCCAGGTCGCGACCGACGTCGCGGACGGGCAGCTGTGACCTGGGTAGCACGGACCCCGGTGGCGCGGGCGTAGGCAACGGCGCCTACCCGCAGGACATCTGAGAAGGAGTACAAACGTGAGCGACAGCGGCGTTAGCAGCGACGGCTACGACATCGTCATTCTCGGCGGCGGCAGCGGCGGCTACGCCTGCGCGCTGCGCGCTGCCGAGCTGGGCAAGCGGGTCGCGCTCATCGAAGAGGACAAGGTTGGCGGGACCTGCCTGCACCGGGGCTGTATCCCCACCAAGGCCCTGCTGCACGCCGCCGAGGTCGCCGACCTGGCGCACGACGGGCCCAACTTCGGGGTGCTTACCAGCTTCGACGGCATCAACATGATCGGCGTCAACAGCTACAAGGACAAGGTGGTGACCCGGCTCTGGAAGGGCCTCACCGGGCTGATCGCGAGCCGCAAGATCGAGGTCATCCAGGGCCACGGCACGCTCATCTCGCCTACCTCGGTCCAGGTCGGCGATCGCATCGTCACCGGCGACCACGTGGTGATCGCGACCGGATCGCAGACGCGGAGCCTGCCCGGCCTGCTTCCCGACGGCAATCGCATCATCACCAGCGATCACGCGCTTCAGCTTGATCACGTGCCGGCCTCGGTGGTCATTCTGGGCGGCGGCGTGATCGGCGTCGAGTTCGCCAGCGTGTGGCGCTCATTCGGCGCGGAGGTCACCATCGTGGAGATGCTGCCGCACCTGCTGCCGACCGAGGAGGAGTCGAGCTCGAAGCTGCTGGAGCGAGCGTTCCGCCGCCGGGGCATTGGCTTCAAGCTCGGCACCAGGTTTGAGAGCGTCAAGGACACCGGCGCCGGCGTCACCGTCACCCTGGAGGGCGGCGCGACCATCGACGCCGAGATGCTGCTCGTCGCCGTCGGCCGCGGGCCGGTCTCGGCCGGGCTTGGCTACGACGAGGTCGGCGTCGCCATGGACCGCGGCTTTGTGCTGGTCGACGAGCTGTGCCAGACGAATATCCCGACGATCTCCGCCGTCGGCGACGTGCGGCCGGGTCCCCAGCTCGCGCACGTCGGCTTCGGCGAGGGCATCATGGTGGCCGAGCGGCTGGCCGGCCTGTCGGTCATCCCGATCGATTACGACGGTGTGCCGCGGGTCACCTACTCCGATCCGGAGGTCGCCTCGGTCGGCATTACCTCGGCGACGGCCGCGGCGCGCGGCATCGAGTTCACGGAGTTCACCTACGACCTGGCCGGGAACGGCAAGAGCCAGATCCTCCAGACCAACGGTGCGGCCAAGGTCATCGCGACGGCGGGCGGTGGCCCGACGCTCGGTGTGCACCTGGTCGGCGCGCGCGCCGGGGACCTGATCGCCGAGGCGCAGCTGATCGTCAACTGGGAGGCTGTGCCGAACGACGTGGCCCAGCTGATCCATCCGCATCCCACCCAGTCCGAGGCCATCGGCGAGGCGTTCCTGGCACTGGCCGGCAAGCCGCTGCACAACCACGGATGACGTGCTCGCTTCGTTCCGTGGCATGGTTGGCGCGCTAGAGTCGCTTATAAGCGAAGAAGGAGTTACGGGAAGTCATGTCGGTCTCCGTATCGATGCCACAACTCGGCGAGAGCGTCACCGAGGGCACAGTCACCCGCTGGCTCAAGCGCGAGGGCGAGCACATTCAGGCTGACGAGCCGCTGCTCGAGGTCTCGACCGACAAGGTCGACACCGAGATCCCCTCTCCGGTCTCCGGCATTCTCCGCGGCATCACCGTCGCTGAGGACGAGACGGTCGCCGTGGGTGCAGAGCTCGCCATCATCGACGAGGACGGCTCCGCCTCGGTGGCGGCCGTGGCTCCCGAGCCGGCCGCCGAGCAGGACGTACGGCCCCAGGACGTACAGCCCCGTGAAGTGCCGGCCGCCGCATGGCAGGTGCCCGAGGCGCCCGCGGCGCCGCCCCAGTACGAGCAGCCGGCCGCGAGCGCTCAGCGCAGCTACGAGCCGCCAGCCCCAAGCTACGAGCCGCCAGCCCCAAGCTACGAGCCGCCAGCCCCGAGCTACGAGCCACCGGCCCCGAGCTACGAGCCACCGGCCCCGAGCTCCGAACGGCCTCTCCCGAACTATGAGCCGCCGGCGCAGGCTGACATCACGCCCGCCGATCCGCCGCCGCCCCCTGCTGCCGTGCCGCCAGCACCCGCCGAGCCGGCCTATCAGTCCGTCGCCGCAGCGTATCCAGCGTCTGCCGACTACGACGGCGGCAACGGCCAGGCGGCCGCCGCGGCGCAGTTCACCGAGACGGCGGATGGCCCGTACGTCACGCCGCTGGTGCGCAAGCTCGCCGCCGAGCACAACATCGACCTCGCCGCCGTCGCCGGGACCGGCGTGGGCGGCCGGATCCGCAAGCAGGACATCCTTGACGCGGCCGCGCGGCAGCGCGGTCCGGTCGCGCCGCAGCAGCCAGCACCAGCCCAGCCGGCCGCAGCGCAGCAGGCCGCAGCGCCGCAGGCGCCCGCCCAGCCAGTGCCAGCCCAGCCAGTGCCAGCTCAGACCGTGCCAGCTCAGACCGTGCCAGCTCAGACCCCGGCGGCGCCGTACCAGACGGCCGCAGCGGCGCCGTACCAGCCCGAACCCCCGCAGGGCGCACCCGCCGCGGCGGTGCAGGCACGCGCGGGCGCACAGCAGGAGACCGCCCGGCCACGTCCGGCAGTCGTGCCATCCAGCCTGCGCGGGCGCACCGAACGGATGTCGCGGGCACGGCAGGTCATCGCGCAGCGGATGGTCGAGTCGCTGCAGACCTCAGCGCAGCTGACCACCGTGGTCGAGGCTGACGTGACCGCGATCGCGAGGCTCCGGGACCGGGCCAAGGCAGCCTTCGAGGCACGAGAAGGCGTGAAGCTCTCCTTCCTGCCGTTCTTCGCGCTTGCGACGGTCGAGGCGCTCAAGGCCCACCCGAAGCTCAACGCGGTCATCGACATCGCGGCCGGGCAGGTCACTTACCACGACGCCGAGCACCTCGGCATCGCCGTGGATACCGAGCGCGGCCTGATGGTCCCGGTCATCAAGACCGCGGGCGACCTCAACATCGGCGGGCTCGCCCGCAAGATCGCGGACCTGGCAAACCGGACCAGAGCCGGACAGGTCAGCCCGGACGACCTGTCCGGTGGCACGTTCACGCTGACCAATACCGGCAGTCGCGGCGCGCTGTTCGACACGCCGATCATCAACCAGCCGCAGGTCGGCATCCTCGGGACCGGCACCGTCGTCAAGCGCGCTGTCGTGGTCGAGGACCCGACGCTGGGCGAGGTCATCACGGTCCGGTCCATGGTCTACCTCGCGCTGACCTACGATCACCGGCTCGTCGACGGCGCCGACGCGGCCAGGTTCCTGGTCACGATCAAGGAGCGGCTGGAAGAGGGCGCGTTCGAGAGCGAGCTCGGACTGTAGCCGCAAACTCTCGGGACAGGTTCGCCGTCAGCCTGCGGGCTGGCGGCCGAACTGCTGTCTGATATCTACAGACGCGGCTAACTAGCACCTCCCGTCCCCGCTGCGACCGCATCGGCGAGAATGTTGTGCCTAGGCAAGCAGAGGAGGCATCGTTGCAGGTCGCGATCACGGCGCCGACCGGGCTCATCGGCACTGCGCTCAGCGAACGCCTCCGCAGCGACGGCGTCGACGTGCTCCGGCTCGTCCGCCGGCCGACGACTAGCGCGGCGGAGCTCCGCTGGGACCCTGCCAAATCCGACGGCGGTCTCGACGCCACCGCGCTCGACGGCGTGGACGCGGTTGTCCACCTGTCGGGGGCGCCGGTCGCATCAGGCCGCTGGACGTCAGCCCGCAAGAAGGAACTTCGGGCAAGCCGGATCGGCAGCACGAGCGCGCTGATCCGGGCGATGCTCGCGGCTCCGACGCCGCCGCCCGTACTGCTGGCCGCCTCGGCCATAGGCTGGTACGGCGACACGGGCGGCAGAGCCGTCGACGAGAGCGCGCCGAACGGGACCGGCTTCCTGGCCACGCTCGTCCGCGACTGGGAGGAGGCCACCAACCCGGCCACCGCGGCGGGCATCCGGGTCGTGAACCTGCGGTCCGGCGTCGTGATGTCCAGGCGGGGCGGGATGCTCAAGCCGTTGCTGCTCCCCTTCCGCGTCGGTCTAGGCGCGCGAATCGGCGCCGGCACCCAGTACCTGAGCTGGATCACGCTGACCGACCACATCCGGGCGATGCAGTTCCTGCTAGCGCAGCAGGAGATAGCCGGGCCGGTCAACCTGACGGCGCCAGCGCCCACGACGAACGCCGATATGACCAGGGCGCTGGCCAAGGCGCTACACCGGCCCGCCGTCCTGCAGGTACCAGCTAGCGTGGCCCGGCTCGCACTCGGCGAGCTGTCGACCGAACTGCTCGGCAGCTGCCGCGTCGTGCCGGCGCGCCTCGAAGCGGCCGGGTTCACGTTCCAGCACCCGACAATCGGGCCTGCCCTGGCCGCGGCGGTCGCCGCTCCCCAATGAGTCCCTGACGCGGCCTGAGCAGGCAGGGCCGGTGTAGGGCTGACGGCCCCGTTCCGGGCCCGGACAAGGCCGACGACTACGGGAAGTCCCACGCCGACGGCCCGCTTCGACGGGCGGCCGGCGCCTCAGCGCAGGCGCCGCCCGGAGTCGACTTCCTCGCCGGTGAGGCCGGCGGCGGCCACATCTTGCAGGTGCGCTTCCGGCTCGCACAGCACTTCGCTCAGCGGGCGGCCCTGCTCGATGCCCAGCAGCGGGATGTTGCGCAGGCGCGGTACGGGCCCCGGCATCCCCCGGTAGCGAAGCATCACTGCGTTCGTCGACCGCAGCAGGCGCCGGGCGCCGAGGGTCGCCAGAGCCGCCAGCGGAAGCTCGATCAGCAGGGCAGAGAGCAGGCTCTCCTGAAAGCCCGGTGTGTGTGCATCGAGCACGACGTCGAACCACGCGTCGCAGCACAGCAGCGTCGCGAGCACCACGAGGCAGATGATGAGCATCTGGCGACGCCGCCACGACGCCCAGCCGGTCGCGGCGAATGCGAGCAGGAGCGCGATGTCGAAGCCGACCCAGGCACCGCGCCAGCCGCCGGATCGGTAGTACCGCGGCAGCGTCGCCGCCAGCAGGCCGGTCCAGGCGGCGAGGGCGAGACAGCCGACGATGATCACGCCCAGCAGGATCACCCGGCGCTGGTTCCTCGCCCGCCCAGCGACGTCCTGGGCGTCGATGTCGGTTAGGGCGCGCCTTAGCTGCAGGCGCTCCTGCGGGGTCATTCGGCGCAGTTCGTCCTCGTCAAACAAGGCAGGCACCTCCTGCTGACCCTAGCCGTGGCGCGGCGCTGCGCATTCCCGCCCTTTTTGTGCCCCGTTTACCTGCGCCCCATGCACCCGGTCATGATCACGGTTTGGCGACTGCGGTCGCGGGGCGGCCGCGCTAGCCGACAGTGATGGGGATCGTGTCGTACCCGCGCAGCAGGAACGTCTCCCTGCGGACCGGATCCCCGGCTGGGGCTACCTCAGGGAAGCGGCGCACCAGCCGCGGGAATGCGACGCCGCCCTCAAGCCTGGCCAGCGCCGCGCCGATGCAGAAGTGCGCCCCGCCGCCAAAGCTCAGCAGAGCGCCATCCGCGCGCAGCGGCGCGAACGTGTCCGGCTCGGCAAAGCGCCGCGGGTCCCTGTTGCCGGCGCCGAGTACCGTCGTCACGGAGTCGCCCTCGGCCACTGCCACTGCGCCGATCTTCGTCTCATAACCGATGCGGCTGGTGAGCTGGACGGGTGAGTCGTAGCGGAGCACCTCCGCCACGAATGCGTCCGCGGAGACCGACCCGTCGCGGAGCGCCGCGCCGGCCGACGGCTGCTGGAGGATGATCTGCAGCCCGTTGCCCAGCAGGTTCGTCGTGGTCTCGAAACCCGCGACGAGCAGCAGCGTCAGGTTATGCAGCAACTCGGCGTCCGTGAGCCTGCCGTCCGCTGCGTCGCTGATAGCGAGCAAGTCGCTGATCAGGTCGTCGCGCGGATCGGCGCGACGCCGCGCGGCGAGCCCAGTGAAGTACGCCAGCAACTCGGCCGCGGCAGCGTTGATGGCCGGCAGCCTCGCCACGTCCTCGAACTCGAAGACCGCCGCCAGGTCACGGGCGACGGGCCGGAAGCCCTCCCGATCGGCCTCGGGGATTCCGATCAGCTCGCAGATCACCGTCACCGGCAGCAGGTACGCGAAGTCATGCATGAATTCGACAGGCGATCCGGCTGCCCCGCGATCGGCCATCGCGTCCAGCAGGTCGTCGGCCATCCGGGCGATCGCCGGCTCAAGCCCCGCGATCCGCCGCGCCGTGAAGGCCCGCGCGATCAGGCTGCGGATCCTGGCGTGCTTAGGTCCGTTCAGGTTGAGTATCCAGTCCATGGCCTGGACGAAGACCGGGTTGGCCCGCCACCCAGGGAAGCTCTCGTCAAACCTCGCCTCGTCCGAGACGGTGAATCCCGGGTCGCGCAGGACGGCGCTGATGGCGTCGTAGCCGACAACAACGACGGCACCGGGCGCGAGGCGGACCGCCTCGCCGAGTTCGTGCAGCGCGGCGTAATACGGATACGGATTGGCCCGGCCGGCGGGCGTGCCGAGGGCGGTGAAGATCTCCATGGCATCCATCGGCGTCCCCTCGTGGCAGCCTGAGGCGCGGGCAGTGTGACGCGGGCAGGCAGCGCTGGCGGCTGGAACCGGCGAAGTGCGGCCAGCGCCTTCCCGCCCGACAGTCCTGACCATAAGTACTATCGCGTCTCGATGTCAAGCTATATCGCGTTGGTCGCAGCGCCAGTCCGTGGCGCCCGTCTCGGCGCGCTAGACGGCTCGGAGACCGGGCTAAGCTGACGGTGTGCACAGTGACCTGGTGTTTGCCCGGCTGGGGATGGGTAGCGAGGCGGTCGACTACGTCGCGGCCTGGGAGATGCAGCGCCAGGTGCACGAGCGACGCGTCGCCGGCGTGATCCCCGATACCTGCCTCCTGCTTGAGCACCAGCCCGTCTACACGGCCGGCAAGCGCACGAGCCCCTTCGACCGGCCGATCGGCGATCCGGGCGCCCCGGTCATCGACGTCGACCGCGGTGGCAAGATCACCTGGCACGGCCCCGGCCAGCTTGTCGGCTATCCCATCGTCGCGCTCGACGAGCCGATCGACGTCGTTGGCTATGTCCGCCTCATCGAGGACGCCATGATCGCCGCGTGCGCCGCGTTCGGAGTGGTGGCCGGGCGGGTCGAGGGACGCAGCGGCGCGTGGCTGGCCGGCGACGGGAAAGGCCGGCCGGACCGCAAGATCGCCGCCCTCGGGATCCGTGTCGCCAAGGGCGTGACGATGCACGGTTTCGCGCTGAACTGCGACTGCGACCTGTCCTGGTACAACCGGATCGTGCCGTGTGGCATCTCCGATGCGGCCATCACGTCGTTGTCGGCCGAGGCGGGCCGGCAGATTACCGTCGCTGACGTGCTGCCTGTCGTGGAGCGGGAGCTGGCCAGGGTACTTGGCGCAGCAGGAGTCACGCGGATCGCCGGCCTGCCCGGTCTCGCGGAGGCCGGCGCCGCGAGCTAGTTGTGCACGACGCCGCTATCGCACGGCCAGACCTGGGCCGGTCCGGACGCATCCCGACTGGCGCGCCGCGATCGCTGCTGCCACGCGCGGCGCCGCGGCCGGCAGCACGAGCCCATCGAGCTCGTCTACCGACGCAAACCGCCATGCATCCAGTTCGTCCAACTGGAGCCTGATGTCTGCGCGGCTCGCCAGGGAGCCGCCGTCGAAGATGAAGAAAACCGCGGGACGCGCGGCCGGCCCGTAGATCTCCTGTGGCTGCTGCCAGTCGACGGCGAGCAGCGCACCGATGTGCTGGTCGATGCCGAGTTCCTCGCTGACCTCCCTGGCGCAGCCAGCGCGCGGTGCCTCGCCGAACTCGCAGATTCCGCCAGGCAGCGTCCAGAAGTCGCGGTAGTTCGGCTTGACCATCAGCACTCCCCCGGCGCCATCGCCAATCAGTGCGGCCGCGCTGACGATGACACCGGGCAGGCCGGCGTGCCAGACCACCGGCTCCACGAAGCCCTCGGGTGGCAACGCGCTCAGCTGTCGTCGCGGGCGGCCCGCGACAGGAAGTCGCTGACGTCAGCTATCGGCACGCGGACCTGCTCGCCAGTCCGCATGTCTCGCACCGTCGCGACGCCGGCCTCATGTTCCTGCTCGCCGTAGATCACGGCCCACCGAGCGCCGCTGTCGCTGGCCCACTTCAGCTGCCTGCCGAGCTTGCCGGAGGAGCCCAGGTACACGCTGGCGCGCAATCCGGCCGCCCGCCCGGCGGCCGCGAAGCCAAACGACTGGACGGCCAGGTCGGGCCGCATCACCGTGACGGCGACGTCCAGGAGGCCCGGCGGCCCGGCGCCCGACCCCGGCAGCAGCGACAGGATCCGCTCGACGCCGATAGACGAGCCAGTGGCCGGCACGTCGGGACCGCCAAGCGCCTCGATCAGGTGGTCGTACCGGCCGCCGGAGCCGATGGATCCGGCCACGCCAGAGGCGACGACCTCCCAGATCGGCCCGGTGTAGTAGCTCAGCCCGCGCACCATGCGCGGCGTGAACACGATGCGCCCGGCTGGCACCTGACCGGACAGCAGCGAGAGGATCGTGTCGACCTCGGCGAGCCCGGCTGCGCCCTCGTCGGTCTTCGTGAGGGCGACGCGGACCCGGTCGACGGAATCGGTGGCCGTCAGCGCCGCGACGAGATCGCCTGCCTGCTCCGCCGCCAGGCCACGCCCGGTCAGCTCGGTGACCACCTCACCAGCCGCGAGCTTGTCCAGCTTGTCCAGTGAGGTCAGCACACCGGCGCCGATGTCCGGCGGGATGCCGAATGCCTCCAGCAGACCCGCGAGGACGCGCCGGGAGTTCAGCTGGATGGTGAACTCGGGCAGGCCGAGCTCGGCCAGCGCGTCGTGCTGTGCGCTGAGCGCCTCGGCATCGGCGAGCAGCGACTGCGATCCGAGCGTGTCCAGGTCACACTGGACGAACTCCCGGTAACGATCCTTGCCGGGCCGGTCGGCCCGCCAGACCGGCCCCATGGCGTAACGCTTGTATGGCGTCGGCAGCTGACTGCCGTAGGCCGCGGCGACGCGCGCCAGCGGCACCGTCATGTCGTAGCGGAGCGCCAGGTCGGCCTCGCCGCTGGCTTCGTGCTCGCCGCGTCGAAGGATCTTGAAGACCAGCTTGTCGCCCTCGTCGCCGTACTTGCCGAGCAGCACGTCCAGGCGCTCGAAGGCAGGCGTCTGAAGCGGCTCGAAGCCGTAGCGCGAGAAGACAGAGCGGATCACAGCGAAGGCATGCTCGCGCTGCTCGACGTCGGCGGCGAGGAAATCACGCGTCCCTGACGGCGGGTCAAACTGGCTCGGCATGAGCCCTATGGTTCCTGATACCAGGGCCGTTCGTCACATCGGCCCGCCGGCCGACTGCCGCTCAGGCGGTCCGGCGGGTACCGACGAGCAAGGAGTTCGCCAGGTCCGGCAGGACAACCTCGGTCCACGTCAGGCTGTCCTGCCCGGCGAGCAGGCTCCGCTTGATGTCGGACTGGCGCAGCGGCGAGTCGGCCGGCAGCGCGAGTACGGGCGTCAGGTCGTCCATCACGATCCGGCCGCCTGGCCGGAGCATGTCGCTGAGCGCCGCGAAGGCTGCAGCGTCCCGCACGCCGCTGTCAGCGAAGATCAGGTCGAAGGGCGCGTGGGGCGCTAGCACCACGCGAGCGTCACCGGCCAGCACCTGGACGCGCGCATCGCGGGCCAGCAGGCCGGCTGCCGCGGCAGCCAGTCCCGCGTCGAGCTCCGCCGTGACCAGCATGCAGTCGGCCGGCATCGCACTGGCGATCCACGCGGCCCCGATGCCCGCCCCCGTGCCGAGCTCGGCGATCGTGCCGCCCTGGCATCCGGCGGCCAGCATGGCGAGGAACCGGCCGACGCCGGGCAGGCAGGCCGATGGCCGGTCCGGGCCTGCTTCCTGGCGGGTTAGCGCGAATCCCGACTGGCGTGCGACGGCATAGGCCTGCTCGACGAGCGAAGGAACCGCCATCTCCGCGTTCAGCGTCAGGTCCTCCTCACGTCCGGCGCCGGTAGGCACCAACAGCGAGCGGCGCGAATACCAGCAAGATGCGGATTGGCCAGAGCATCGACTCGCCCGCCTAGACGGCGACCGGCCCGCCGGTCATCATGCCACGGCACGCGCCGCAAGCCGAGCGCCCTGCCTCAGAGGGCAGGGCGCTCAGCGGACGGAGGCTGTGACCTCAGCCGGTCGGTCCGGCGGTCAGCGTGGCCGTCGCGGTGTGCGTCTGGCCAAACCCGTCAGACCAGGTGATCGACACCTTGTCGCCAGGGTGGTAGCCCGCGATCATGGCCTGCAAGCTCGAGGCGGTGACCTGCTGGCCTCCGACTGATGTCAGGGTGTCGCCGTTGGCGAGGCCTGCAGTCGAGGCGGCCGTGCCGTTGACGACGCCCGCGATGGGCACGCCCGAGCCGGCCTGACCGAAGCCGCCAGCGCTTGCTGGTGCGATCTCGACGCCTAGGAAGGCCGTCGGGCCGATGTGTACGGTGGCCGAGCCATGGCCGGCCTCGATCTGGCTTGCGATCGAGAGTGCGTTGTTGATCGGGATCGAGAACGCGCTCGTCGACACTTCGGCCGTCGTGCCGAAGCCGCCGGAGTTGCCCGTCGAAGCCGCAGTGTCCATCCCGATGACGTCGCCCTTGGTGTTGAGCAGCGGGCCACCCGAGTCACCGGGCTGGATGTTGGCGTCGGTGCTGATCATGTCGGTCAGGTGCTCGACGGTGCCAGCGCCTTGGTCCTGCGCCGTGACCGAGGCGCCAAGCGCGGTCACCTTGCCGGTTGCCACCGAGGGCGTTCCGTCCTTGCCTCCAGCGTTGCCGAGCGCCACCACCTGCTGGCCAACAGCCGCGCCGCTGGAGTTCCCGATCTTGACGGTGCTCAGCCCGGAGGCGCCGGTGAGCTGGAGCACGGCCACATCGTTGCTCTGGCTGTAGCCGACGACCCGCGCTGCGTAGGTCTGGCCATTGCCGATGTCCCTGACCTTGATCGATGTCGAGCCAGCGACCACGTGATTGTTCGTCAGGATCTCGCCGTTCGGAGTCAGCACCATGCCCGTGCCCTCGGCTGTCCCGTGCTGGTACCCCAGTGTGGAGATGACGTCGACCAGTCCGGGATCGGTCTGGCTTGCGATCTGGGACGTCGTCAGCGTGCTCGACCCGGCCGACCCGGCCATAGCCCAGGTCGTGCCACCCGCGGCGAGCGCCACAGCCGCGAGCCCGCCAGCTACGGTCATCACGCGTCGTGACCTGCGCTTGTGGCCGGCCGCGTGCGCCGGGCCAGCGTGGCCGCCGGGCATGGCAGCGGCGGGCCACATCGCGGGCGGCGGGGGCGGGGGCGGGGCGCCATACTGGCCCGGAGCGCCGTACGGAGCCTGACTGGCGTACGGAGCCTGATCCCCAAAGGCGCTCTGGCCGCCGTACGGAGCCTGATCCCCATAGGCGGCCTGGGCGCCGTACGGAGCCTGATTCCAGTAGGCGGCCTGGGCCTGCTCGCTGTTCGGGGTTTGCTCGCTATTGGAGGTCTGCTCGCTGTTGGAGGTCTGCTCGCTGTTGGGGTTCTGCTCGCCATCCTGGCGATGCGGGCCATGCGCGGTGCTCATAGGAATCTTTCCCCTCGAAAGCCTCTCGGCACGTCGCCTCGCTGCGCGTACAGTTAGATAGTCGGCTGGGCCGCTGAGGCACCCCTCGCGACTACCTGAGCGTTAGCTCCCGATCCATTGAGCGCATCCTGAGTTTTTCCTGTGGATACTGTCTGGCCGGTGCTGTCTGGCCGTCGTGACCGTGCGCCTGGCCAGGGGTAATAGGCTGTATGCGTGGTACTAGCACCCGAGGGTCGGCGGCTGCTCCGCCTTGAGGCCCGCAATAGCCAGGTCCCGATCGAGCGCAAGCCATCGTGGATCAAGACCCGGCTCCGGACCGGACCCGAGTACACCGAGCTCAAGCAGCTAGTCCGCCGCGAGGGACTGCACACCGTCTGCGAGGAGGCGGGCTGCCCGAACATCTTCGAGTGCTGGGAAGACCGCGAGGCCACCTTCCTGATCGGCGGTGACCAGTGCACACGGCGGTGCGACTTCTGTCAGATCGCGACCGGCAAGCCGGGGCCGCTTGATACAGACGAACCACGGCGAGTGGCCGAGTCCGTCGCGACCATGGGGCTTCGCTACGCGACCGTCACCGGTGTGGCCAGGGACGACCTGCCAGATGGCGGCGCCTGGCTGTACGCGCAGACCTGCCGTGAGATCCACGAGACGGTGCCGGGCTGCGGCGTGGAGCTGCTGATCCCCGATTTCAACGCTGATCCCGACCAGCTAGCCGAGGTGTTCTCCGCCCGGCCGGAGGTGCTCGCACACAACCTGGAGACGGTGCCGAGGATCTTCCGTCGGATCCGCCCCGGGTTTCGCTACGAGCGATCACTCGAGGTGCTGAGGGCGGCGAGGGAGGGCGGCCTCGTTCCCAAATCGAACCTGATCCTGGGCATGGGCGAGGAGCGTGCCGAGATCAGCCAGGCGATGGCTGACCTGCGCGCCGCGGGCTGCGAGCTCATCACCATCACCCAGTACCTGCGGCCCTCGCTCCGCCATCACCCGATCGACCGGTGGGTCCCGCCCGAGGAATTCGCGGAACTGGCCGAGGAGGCGACCGAGCTCGGCTTCGCCGGCGTGCAGTCCGGGCCGCTGGTCCGCTCGTCATACCGAGCAGGTCGCCTGTACCGCCAGGCAATGGAACGGCGCGCCGGCCCGGTATCCTCGCCATCATGGTGAAAAAGTCCGGCGCTGAGCCGACGAACCCGGCCGATGTTGCATCAATGGGGCGGATCAAGCAGATTCGCATGGTTGCTGGCGTCGTGCGTAAGGGCGATCCCCGGGCGCTGCCCCTCGTCGCCCTGGCCGGCGTTGGCGCCGCGGCCGTCGTCATCCTGATCGGCTACTTCCTCGGTCTGATCTGGCTGTTCATTCCACTCGGCATCCTGCTGGGGCTGCTAGCAGCGATGATGCTCTTCGGCAGGTTCGCGACAGCCGCTCAGTACAAGGCCGTAGAAGGCCAGCCGGGCGCGGCCGCGGCGATCCTGCAGGGCCTTCGCGGCGGATTCACCACCACCCCGGCCATCGCCGCCAACCGCAACATGGACGTCGTCCATCGCACAGTTGGCAAGCCCGGCGTGATCCTGGTCGGCGAGGGGTCCCCGAGCCGGCTGCCGAGCCTGCTGGCCGCGGAAAAGAAGCGCATCGCGCGGATCGCCAGCCAGGTCCCGATCTACGACTTCCAGGTCGGCGACGCCGAGGGCCAGATACCGATCCGCCAGCTCAACAAGAAGATCATGAAGCTGCCGCGCAACATGCGCGGGCAGGAGGTGGCTGACCTCAACTTCCGGCTCGGCATGCTGCCGCAGCAACTCCAGATGCCCAAGGGCCCCATGCCGCGCTCGGCCCGGATGCCCAAGGCGCCACGGCCGCGGACGCGCTAACCGCGCCCAGCCGGTCCGGGGTCCGCACGACCAGGAATGCCTCTACGTCCGGCAGGACCGCACGTTCGGCAAGGCCCAAGACCGCACGTTCGGCAAGACCTCAGGCCACTAGGTGCGGACGACGACGGTGCCGGACGCCTTGTCCTGGAACCCGCGCAGGTCGCGGTCCATCATCATGGCCGGGACCACGAGCATCAGCAGCAGCGTGCGCGGCAGTGCCCACAGGCCCACCGGGCGGCCATCAAGCCGGACGACGCGCAGGCCCAGCAGCCGCTTGCCGATAGTGAACCCGGTCAGCGCCGTCAGCACGAAATCCTCGACGGCGAATACCGCGGGCGTCCACAGCCGCGGCTCGGTGAGCACCGTTGCGGCATGACCTGCCTGAGAGTGGTAAAAGAAAGCAATCGCGATGACGGTACACGCGAACCAGTCGATCAGCAGGGCGCTCAGCCGCCGGCTCCAGCCCGCTACCGAGCCCGATCCGAACTCCGGCAGCCCGAGATTCCGGCCCGGATAGAAGGCGTCCTTCGCGGCCGCCTGCTGGTTACTCACAGCCCCCACGTTATCGGTTACCGCGGGGCACTGGTCCGGCGGCTGCGGCGGTTTGGCATTGTGGGCGGATGGGAGCGAGTGACCCGCAACACAGCCCGTGGGGCCTGCGTAACACCGGCGAAACATCGGAGACACGGCCAGGAAACTGTCTGGCAGTAACGTCGCAATCGCCCCTGGCTGCGACGTGACGCGGTGTCCTGCGCGGAGCAAGCTTCCGTGGAGCCTGCGCGTTTCGGGCTGGGTGGCAGTTAACTGGGTGGCGGCTAGCACTGCGCCCGCGGTCACTACCGCGGCTGCGCCTAAGGAGAGCTGATGTTCACAAGCGGCGATGAGGTACTGCGGTTCATTGAAACCGAGGGGGTGCAGTTCGTCGACGTGCGGTTCTGCGACCTGCCCGGCACCGTCCAGCACTTCACCGTGCCTGCCGAGACCTTCGATGCGGATGTCTTCACCGAAGGCCGGATGTTCGACGGATCGTCGATCCGCGGCTTCCAGCAGATTCACGAGTCCGACATGCTGCTGCTGCCGGACCCGACCACCGCGGTACTCGACCCGTTCCGGCAGCACAAAACCCTGAACCTGACCTTCTTCGTCCACGACCCGCTGACCGGCGAGCCCTACACCAGGGACCCGCGCAACATCGCCCGCAAGGCCGAGGACTACCTGCGTGGCAGCGGCATCGCCGACACCGCGTACTTCGGGCCGGAGGCGGAGTTCTACATCTTCGACTCGGCGCGGTATCAGACCAGCTCGAACGAGGGCTTCTACCACATCGACTCGATCGAGGGCGCCTGGAACACCGGCCGGGAGGAGGAGGGTGGCAACCTCGGCGCCAAGCCCGGCTACAAGGGCGGCTACTTCCCGGTCCCGCCGATGGACCATTACACCGACCTGCGCTCGGAGATGGTGCGCAAGCTGATCGAGTGCGGGGTCACCGTGGAAATGCAGCACCACGAGGTCGGCACCGCAGGCCAGGCCGAGATCGACATCAAGTTCGACACGCTGCTGACCATGGCCGACAAGCTCATGCTCTACAAGTACGTCGTCAAGAGCGTGGCCAGGGCGGCCGGCAAGACGGTCACCTTCATGCCGAAGCCGCTGTTCGGCGACAACGGCTCGGGCATGCACTGCCACCAGAGCCTGTGGAAGGACGGCGCGCCGCTGTTCTACGACGAGGTCGGCTACGCCGGGCTCTCCGACACCGGCAGGTACTACGTCGGCGGCCTGCTCAAGCACGCGCCGTCGCTGCTGGCTTTCACCAACCCGACGATGAACTCCTACCACCGCCTGGTGCCCGGCTACGAGGCCCCGGTCAACCTGGTCTACTCGCAGCGCAACAGGTCCGCCTGCGTGCGGATCCCGATCACTGGCCCGAACCCGAAGGCCAAGCGGCTGGAGTTCCGCGTTCCTGACCCGTCCTGCAACCCGTACCTGGCGTTCGCCGCCATGATGATGGCAGGGCTCGACGGAGTGAAGAACAAGATCGAGCCGCCAGAGCCGGTCGACAAGGACCTGTACGAACTGCCGCCGGACGAGGCCAAGGCGATCCCGCAGGTGCCCGGCTCGCTGGAGTCCGTGCTCAACAACCTCGAGGCCGACCACGGCTACCTGCTCGAGGGCGG
>DASXKI010000252.1:0-5765 GCA_036496945.1 Streptosporangiaceae bacterium
AGCGAGTAAGCCGAGATGTGGTCGGGACCGGCCGCCAGCGCCCGGTCCAGCGACACCTGCCAGTCGGCGTCGCTCTCGCCCGGCGTGCCGTAGATCAGATCCAGGCTGACCTGGTCGAAGCCCGCTGCACGCGCCCATGCCACGCACTGCTCTGGACGGCCGGGGCTGTGCACGCGGTCCAAGACGGCCAGCACGTGCGGCACCGCGCTTTGCATGCCGAGCGAGATCCGCGTGAACCCGCCAGCCCGCAGGTCGGCCAGCACCCGCTCGTCGACAGTCTCCGGGTTGGCCTCTGTTGTCAGCTCCGCATCGGCGGCGATCCCAAACTCGGCGTCGATCGCGCGCACGATTGCGATCAGGTCAGCAGGCGGCAGCAGGGTCGGCGTCCCGCCGCCGAAAAACACCGTCTGCACCGGCCCGGCGCGGCCCGCCAGCACCCGGCCGGCATGCCGTATTTCCGCGATGGCCAGAGCCGCATAGGAGTCCCGCGACGCGCCGGAACCGAGCTCGGTCGCCGTGTAGGTATTGAAGTCGCAGTAGCCGCACCTGGTCAGGCAGAACGGCACATGCACGTAGATGCCGAACGGCGCGTCACCGAGCCGGTTACCAGATGCCGGCGGCAGGCCGCCGTCAGCGGGCATCGGCTCACCACTTGGGGCCTGGCCAGCCATGATCAGTAAGCCTCGCCCATCAAACGCCGCTGAGCATGTCCGCGGCGATCTCGTCCCACTTCGACCCGCGCCCCTCGACGGTGAGCAGCCTGCGCATGATGTCGCGGTCGCCGTAAAAGGCGCGCATCGACTCTGCCACAGTGACTGCCTCGCTGGGCGCGCCCACGACAGTCAGGTCATCGCCGGCCTGAACGACGCCAGCCGTCAGCACCCGCAGGTAGGCGCCCGGCCGACCCGCCGCGGCGAAGCGCTTCACCCAGTGCGGCTCGTCGAGCCAGGACTTGAAGGTCACGCACGGGATGCGCGGCGCCGTCACTTGTACGACGACGGTGCCCATGCGCCAAGTCTCGCCGATCAGCGCCGCGCTGATGTCGATCCCCGCCGTCGTGACGTTCTCGCCGAAGAGGCCGCTGCGCAGCTCACGGCCGAGCTGCTCAGTCCACCAGTCCAGGTCCTCCCTGGCATAGGCGTACACGGCCTGCTCGACGCCGCCGTGGTTCTGCTTGTCGGCGTACTCGTCACCTTCGAGGCCGAGCGGGCCCGCGGCAACGGGCCCGGTGACGGGCCGCTTGTCAATGGCCGTCCGGCCCGGCCTCCCGCCGATCACCATGTCGGCCTCATGGCCGCGGTTTAGCGAGATCACTCGAGCGCCTGGCATGCCAATGACGCTAGCCGACAGCATCACCGCCGTCGAACTCATATCGCGGCTCCCGGCCCGTCGTGGCAACGTCATCGTTGGCGCCCTGCTGCTGATATACGGCGACAACAGGGAGGCAACCATGAGATTGGAACGGGGTCGTGGTCAGCGCATGGAGATCCCAAGCACTTACAAAACGGGCTAACTGCTCGCCCTTTTCGCAGCGCTGGTCGATACTGGGGGCAGCGAAAACGTGGCTGTGGCCAGGGGGGCAACGCATGAGTTCAGACGGCTTCGGAGATCAGCCCGGCCAGGGCCAGTTTGGCCAGGGTCCATTCGGCCAGGGGCAGCCCGGACAGGGCCAGTTCGGCCAGGCTCCCTTCGATGCGGGGCAGCCGGGGCAGCCAGGCGCAGGCCAGTCTGGCCAGGCTCCCTACGGCCAGGGGCAGCCCGGCCAGGGCCAATTCGGCCAGCAGCCGGGATGGCAGCAGCCGAATTACGGCCAGCCAGGTCCGTACATGCAAGTCGGTGCTGGCTGGCCCCAAATGGCGGGCCGCCGGACGAATGGGCTCGCCATCGCCGCCCTCTGCTGCGCGATCGGGCAAGTCATCGCCGGACCGTTCGCTGGCATCGCCGCGATCGTGCTCGGCTCGATATCGCTGAAGCAGATCCGGCTGTCCGGCGAGGACGGCCGCGGCATGGCCATAACTGGCCTCGTGCTCGGCATCGTCGGCACCATCGTGGTGGTGTTGATCATTGTGTTCGCCCTGGCGCTGGTCCATGGCATCGCGACAGACAACAACCTGAACAACCTGAACAACCTGAACAACTAGCCTCGCGCCAACCGGCTGCAAAGCGCGGGCGGCGCGGCCCCTGTCCGACATACTGGGGCATGCGCCGGACGCCGACGCGCCGATAGCCAAGGAATCGAGCAGATGAGTTCAGACACATCAGGCGGCACCAGTTCCGAGCAGCCAAGCCGGCCTGGCCAGGCTGGCGAGGAGGCGCCGGCGTCGACAGCGCAGCCCGGGGGCTTCAGCCCGCCGGCACCCGGTTCCTGGTCGCAGCCGGCGCCTGATTCGTGGGCAAACGCACCCGGCCTGCCGGAGCCGGGCATGGCCGGCTTCCCGGCGGCGAACCAGTCACCGTCGGGCCAGTTCCCGGCACCGGGCCAGTCACCGTCCGACCAGTTCCCGGGAGGCGGCCAGTTCCAGCCAGGCCAGTACCAGCCAGGCGTCCAGTACCCGCAGGGCGGCCAGTTCCCACCAGGCGCCCAGTACCCGACGGACCAGTACCCGCAGGGCGGCCAGTACCCGCAGGGCGGCCAGTACCTGCCGGGCCAGTTCCCGCCGGGACAGTATCCCGCTGGTCAGGGCCCGGCCGGGCCGTACGGCTATCAGCCGCAGTACCTCACTCCGGCCCAGGTCCGCAACAACCCGTTCGCCATCGTGGCCCTGTGCTGCGGCATCGGGCAGTTCGTGCTCGGGCTGGCCGTCGTCGGGAACATCGTCGGCGCGATCCCGGCGATCATCTTTGGCGCGCTCTCCCTCAAGCAGATCAAACTGCGCGGCGAGCGCGGGCGCGGCATGGCCATCGCCGGCCTCGTGCTCGGCATCCTGGGAGTCTTGTACTTTCTGCTGATCGTCACGCTCATCGTCGTCGGCACGAACGTCCACACGAGTGGCGGCAGCTCGTAACAAGACGGCGGACGGGCGAGCAGAGGCCGGCGGAAGCGGCCCCGTTCCGGTACTAAGAGCGTTTTTTGTCCGACGCCTGCTCGGTCGACAGCGCAGCGACGAAGGCCTCCTGGGGTACCTCGACCCGGCCGATGACCTTCATCCGGCGCTTGCCTTCCTTCTGCTTCTCCAGGAGCTTGCGCTTGCGGGTGATGTCGCCGCCGTAGCACTTGGCCAGCACGTCCTTGCGGATGGCGCGGATGTTTTCGCGCGCGATGATCCGCGCTCCAATGGCTGCCTGGATCGGGACCTCGAACTGCTGGCGCGGGATCAGCTCCTTGAGCTTGGCGGTCATGCTCAGGCCGTAGTCGCGCGCCTTGTCGGTGTGCACGATCTGGCTGAATGCGTCGACGGGCACGCCCTGGAGCAGGATGTCGACCTTGACCAGGTCCGATTCCTGCTCGCCCGCGGGCTCGTAGTCCAGCGACGCATAGCCGCGGGTGCGCGACTTCAGCTGGTCGAAGAAGTCGAAGATGATCTCGCCGAGTGGCATCGTGTAGCGGATCTCGACCCGGTCGGCGGACAGGTACTCCATGCCGAGCAGGACGCCGCGGCGGCCCTGGCACAGCTCCATGATCGCGCCGACGTAGTCCGTGGGTGCCAGGATCGTGGCCCGGACGACAGGCTCGAAGATCTGGCCGACCTTGCCGTCAGGGAACTCGCTCGGGTTAGTGACGATCAGGTCCTTGCCGGACTCCAGCGCGACGCGATAGACCACGTTCGGCGCCGTCGAGATCAGTACGAGGTCGAACTCGCGTTCCAGCCGCTCCCGGATGATCTCCATGTGCAGCAGGCCGAGGAAGCCGCAGCGGAAGCCGAAGCCCAGCGCCGTCGAGGTTTCGGGCTCGTAGACCAGGGAGGCGTCGTTCAGCCGGAGCTTGTCGAGCGCGTCACGCAGCTCGGGGTACTCGTCGCCGTCCACTGGATACAGCCCGGAGTACACCATCGGCCTCGGGTCGGCGTAGCCCGGCAGGGGTTCGGTCGCCGGGTTGGCCAGGGTCGTCAGCGTGTCGCCGACGCGGGCCTGCCGGACGTCCTTAACCCCGGTGATGAGGTAGCCCACCTCGCCGGCGGCCAGCCCGTCTGACGGCACCGGCTCGGGCGAGATCACCCCGATCTCCAGCGTCTCGTGCACCGACTTGGTGACCAGCATGAGCGTGCGCTCGCGGCGCGACAGCCGGCCGTCGACGACGCGGACGTAGGTGACGACGCCGCGATAGGTGTCGTAGACCGAGTCAAAGATCAGCGCCCTGGCCGGCGCGTCGGGGTCGCCGGAGGGGGGCGGGACCTGCGCGACGACGGCGTTCAGCAGCTCGGTGACGCCCTCGCCGGTCTTGGCCGAGACCCTTAGGACCTCGGCGGGGTCGCAGCCGATGATGTTCGCCAGCTCGGCGGCGTACTTCTCCGGCTGGGCCGCGGGCAGATCGATCTTGTTGAGGACCGGGATCAGGTGCAGGTCAGCACCCAGGGCCAGGTACAGGTTGGCCAGCGTCTGCGCCTCGATGCCCTGGGCCGCGTCGACGAGCAGGATCGCGCCTTCGCAGGCGGCCAGCGACCTGGACACCTCGTAGGTGAAGTCCACGTGGCCCGGAGTGTCGATCAGATTGAGGACGTACTGGATGCCGTCTTCGCCCCGCCACGGCAGCCTGACGGCCTGGCTCTTGATCGTGATGCCACGCTCGCGCTCGATATCCATCCGGTCCAGGTACTGGGCCCGCGCGTGCCGCTCGTCCACCACGCCCGTGAGCTGAAGCATCCGGTCAGCCAGCGTCGACTTGCCGTGATCAATATGGGCGATTATGCAGAAATTGCGGATGACCGGCTGCGGAGTCCGGGCAGGCTCGGGCGCGGACAGCTGTTTCATCTGCTGTTCGGGCGTACTCGACACAAGGCATCCGGAAGGTAGAAGTCGGCTGAGACAGGCCCGTCTATCGTTGCATGCCGGGCCAGGTGCCCTGGCCACCAGCCACCGCGGCCCAGCCTGAGCACCGTCATCCGCGACCATGCTTTTCGAGCTGCGTTTGAGCCGCCGGGCCGGTCTCGGCTATCCTTAGCTACTGGCTGCCTGCATGCCCGCGTTTGACGCTGCGTATTTGTGGAACGGGGCGCGACGCCGTGACCGCTGAGAGTGCGGCTCGTGCCGGCACCGCCAGACCACTTAGACCAAACGTAGCGAGGCATTCGCGTGGCAAACATCAAGTCCCAGATCAAGCGCAACAAGCAGAACGAGAAGGCCCGGCTCCGCAACAAGGCGGTCAAGTCCGAGCTGAAGACGTCCGTGCGCAAGTTCCGCGAGGCTGCCGACGCCGGCAATGCCGAGGCCGCGGAGACCGCATTGCGGGCCGCGTCCATCAAGCTGGACAAGGCCGCGAGCAAGGGCGTCATCCACAAGAACCAGGCTGCCAACCGCAAGTCCGCGATCGCCAAGCGGATTGAGCAGCTCAAGAGCGCCTAGGCTGCTGCAGGATCTGGGCGGCGGGCTCGCCGGCAAGGCTTGAGCCCCCGCCTCTTGCATGACCCCTGGGCATAGCACGGCCAGACCAGCGGCTGGCCGTGAGCCAGGAGTGCTTCTATGTCCAGGCTGACTGCCTCGAACGTCAGCGTGACCTTCGGCAGCATCGTGGTGCTGGACGGCGTCAGCCTCAGCATCGGCGCCGGGGACCGCACCGGAATCATCGCGCCGAACGGGGTCGGCAAGTCCACCCTCCTCAAGGTGCTCGC
>DASXKI010000253.1:0-6534 GCA_036496945.1 Streptosporangiaceae bacterium
GTCCGAGGTCGTCGAGCTGAGCCAGCGGGAAGGCATCGGCCAGATCGTCTGGTCGCCGATCGCCCAGGGCGTGCTGACCGGCAAGTACCTGCCCGGCGCCGCTCCCCCGGCCGGATCGCGCGCCACCGACGAGCAGGGCTCTGGCTTCATCTCGCGCCTGCTGACCGACGAGATCCTCGGCCGGGTCCAGCTGCTTAAGCCGGTCGCCGAGCAGGCTGGCCTGACATTGGCGCAGCTCGCGGTGGCGTGGACGCTCCAGAACCCGAACGTCTCGGCGGCGATCGTCGGCGCGACCCGGCCCGAGCAGGTCAGGGAGAACGTCAAGGCCGCCGGCGTCCGGCTCGACGCGGCCGTGCTCAAGCAGATCGATGACATCCTTGGCGACCAGATCGTCACCGATCCCGCCCACACGGTCAGCCCGCCTAAGCGCCCCTGACCGGCGGCGTATCCGGTAGTCCCCGGCAGCAGGGGTAGCGAGCGGCGGCTGGCCGCGCTACTCCTGCGCCGGGTGCAGGCTCATCGGACCGTACTCGACCCGGCCGTCCTCGGTCAGCGTGACCTGGTCGACGCCCGCCTTCAGCAGGCTGGGCCATTGCTCGCCGAGCCAGCTCTCCGCATCTCCCTGGCTGGTGAACGTCTCCTTGGACAGCTCACGGGCCGTGATCACCGAGCCGTCTTCCTTCTCCAACTGCCAGGTCCAGGTCATCTCTCGCCTCGATAGCTAGGATCAAGGCCGCCATCGTAACCAACCGCGATCATCAGGCAGGCCAGTGGACGCGCTCGTAATCGGAACCGGCGGCGCGAGCGGCTGGCCGCAGGATGGCTGCCGCTGCGCGTCATGCATGCGCGCCCGGTCAGCCGGGCTGCGCCGGGCTCCCGGCCGCGTGCTGATCGATGACTGGCTGGAGGTTGTCCCTGGCAGGCCTCTCCTGCCGGGAACGGGGCCGTCCCCCACCGCCGCCCTGCACATCCAGCGGCTCGCTGGCGGACTCGACATCACCGGCCCGGATGGCAGCCGTCTCCTGCTCGCGGGCGGACCATCCGAGGTGCCGGACCCGCCGACCGGCGCAAGGCCCTACGACGTAGCCCTGCTCGACCTGCTGGCCAGGCCCGAGCAGCTCGGCCGGCTGCGTGCCAGCGGGCTCGTACACCGCGGCACGGCTGTCGCCGCCCTGTACACCGATCACCGGATCACCTCCGAGCAGGAGATGGCACGCCGCTGCGCCCTATGGGCGGCTGACCAGGCCCGCGATGGCCAGCTGTTCACCGGTCCGGCCACGGGCGGCTCGACCACGGGCGGCTCGACCACGGGCGGCTCGACCACGGGCGGCCCGCCCGCCGGGACCCCCAGGCCGCACCGGACCCTCATCATCGGCGGCGCTCGGTCGGGCAAGTCCACCGAAGCTGAGCTGCGCCTTGCCGCCGAGCCGCAGGTGACGTACCTGGCGGCGGGGCCGTTCGCACCGGCGGACCCGCAGGCCCGGCCGCAGCACCACAGGGCCGATCCGCGCGGCGACGCATCCGCCGGGGCTGATAGCGGCGCCTGGACCGGCCCGGATGGCAAGCCGGACGCCGAATGGGCGCACCGGGTGGCGATCCACCGCGCGCGCCGGCCTGACTGGTGGCAGACCATCGAGAGCCTGGATATCGCCGGGATCCTGAGTCAGGAGACAGGCGCACTGCTCATCGACGGCATCGGCACCTGGCTGGCAGCCGTCCTGGCCGCGGCCGGAATGTGGGATGACGAGGACCCGGCGGCCGGAGCTGCGCGGCGCGGAGACGTGGCGGACCAGGTCTGGCCGGATCCGGCTGAGGTCGTGCGGGCTAGGATCGAGGAACTGGTCGGCGCCTGGCGCCAGACCAGCGCACTGGTGGTGGCCGTGACCGATCAGGTCGGCTCTGGGCTGGTGCCGGCCTATCCGGCAGGCCGGGTTTTCCGGGACCAGCTGGGCTGGCTCAACCAGCGGCTGGCAGCCGAATCGGAGCTGAATGTGCAGGTCGTGGCCGGGCGGGTGACAACGCTCCCAAGCTGATCGCAACTACCATCAACCAGAGCTTGCGACCCGGAACGGCACGAGATAGGGCCGCGAAGCTGTTAAGTTTTGTGCGCTAGGTTTGTGCGCTAGCTCTGGTCAGGACTATTATCCCGCGCCGGTCCTGACGCAGCCTGTTGATCAAGGTGGTGACGACATTGACGCGCGTTGTCGTCGTTGGTGACCTCATGACGGACACGGTCGCGCACGCGACCGCAGCCCTGGCCAGGGGCAGCGATACGCCAGCCACGGTAACTATGCACGGCGGCGGGTCCGGCGCCAACATCGCCGCCTGGCTCGCTGTCGACGGAGCGGAGGTCGCCTTCGTCGGCCGCCGCGGGGCCGACATCGCCGGCCGCAACCGGGACATGGAGCTCATGGGGTACGGGGTCGACGCGCGCCTGGTCATGGACCCCGAGCGCCCGACCGGGACCTGCGTAGTCATGATCACCCACAAGGGCGATCACACGATGCTCTCCGACCCTGGTGCCAACGCCGCCCTGTCCCCCGACGACTTGCCGCAGGACTTGTTCACACCGGGCAGCCACCTGCACGTGTCCGGGTACACCTTGCTCAATACTGGGTCGCGCCAGGCCGTGCTCACGGCGCTCGGGCAGGCCCAGCGGGTGGGCATGACCATTTCCGTGGACGGCGCGTCCTCCGCGCCGCTCGCGCGGGTTGGGGCTGAACCCTTCCTCCAGCTCACCAACGGCGCCACGCTGATCTTCGTCAACGCCGATCAGGGCAAGGTGCTGACGGGCCGAGACAACCCTGGCCAGGCCGCCCGGGTGCTGAACGCGTGGTATCCGCAGGTGGTCATGAAGCTCGGCGCCGACGGCGCGATGATGTACGCGGGCGGGCGGCCCGATCCGGTGCGTGTCAGCGCCCCGCCGGTGGAGCACATCGTGGATGGCACCGGCGCGGGCGATGCGTTCGTCGCGGGGTTCCTGCCTGCCTGGCTGGACAAGAAGCCCCCCGGCGAGGCACTGGCCGGCGGTTGCCGGCTGGCCGCTAAGGCGCTTGGCCTGGTTGGCGCCCGCCCGGCGCTCTAGCAGCAGTCGCGCCGGGATGCACGCGGTCTTGGTGGCGTTCGAGTCTGTGGTGGTCTTGGCTGGGGCAGGAGAGCCAACCCCGGCAGCCATCCGTCAGCCAGGTTTGGTGCACGCTGTCTAATCCGGGCGGCGCATGTCATACTTCATTAGTGGATATGGGACAGCTACAGGGCTGGTTTCCTGATCCATTCGAGCTGCACGAAGTCCGCCTCGTGAGTTTGGTAATCGGCGCCGCAGCCTTGCTCATTGCTCTTGGGCGATAATTCCGGACGCGCTACGGTGCCCCAACCCAGATCAGCTGTCCGAGCAGGCGCCTGCTCGGATGACCCCGTTCCCCGCCTTGACCGAATGTAAGGACATGACCTCATACCTTGATCAGCTCTTCTCGCTGCGCGAACGCGTGGCTGTCATCACCGGCGGGAGCTCCGGCATCGGCCGCGGTATCGCCCTGGCCCTCGGGCAGGCCGGCGCGGCCGTGGTGATCGTCGCCCGGGACCGGGCGCATCTGCGGGACACCGCGGACGAGCTGACGGTGGCTGGCTGCCGCGTCTCGACCGTCAGCGCCGACCTCGGCGACCGGGGGGCCGTGGGCTGGGCGGCCGATGAGGCGAGCAAGGCGTTCGGACCGCCGGACATCCTGGTGAACAGCGCCGGGCTCAACCTGCGGCCGCCCTTGGCAGAGCTGACCGCCGAGCAGTGGGACGAGCTGGTGGCCGTGAACCTGACCGCGCCGTTCCTGCTGGGCCAGCAATTCGGTCCGCGGATGGCCGAGCGGGGCTGGGGCCGGATCATCAACATCACCTCGCAGCAGGCCGATCGCGCGTTCGGCAACAGCGGCGGCTACGGTGCGGCCAAGGGCGGTGTCGCGTCGCTGACGCGGTCGCAGTCGGAAGCGTGGGCTGGCCGTGGCGTCTGCTGCAATGCGATCTGCCCTGGCTTCGTGGTGACGCCGCTGACAGCCGAGGTGTCGGCTGACCCGGTCCGGCTCGCGGCGCTGGCTGGCCGGACGATGGTAGGCCGCAACGGGCTGCCGGCCGACTTCGCCGGGACGGCGGTATACCTCGCGAGCGCCGCCAGCGACTTTGTCACCGGGCAGATTGTCCGGGTGGACGGCGGCTTTTCTGCGACCTGATCCGGCGCTGAACCGCACCTGAGCGGCGCGCCGGCCTGCGCGACGCGAGCGTGACGCCCGCCGGGACGGCACAATGGCGGTCATGGCCAGACGCACCACGACATCTCCCTCCGGCGCCGGCCGCGGCCGCGGCGGTGACAGCACCGACGTCGACGACGGCGAGTTCGAGGAAAATATCGTCGACATCGACGTCACCGACGAGATGCGCGCCAGTTACCTCGAGTACGCCTACTCGGTGATCTACCAGCGCGCCCTGCCGGACGCTCGGGACGGGCTCAAGCCGGTCCAGCGCCGCATCCTGTACGCGATGAGCGAGATGGGCCTGCGGCCCGACCGCGCGTACGTGAAGAGCGCCCGGGTCGTCGGCGAGGTCATGGGCCGGCTGCACCCGCACGGCGACAGCGCGATCTACGACGCGCTGGTCCGGATGGCCCAGCCGTGGGCCATGCGGCTGCCGCTCATCGACGGGCACGGCAACTTCGGCTCGCCCGGCGGCGAGGACCCCCCGGCCGCGATGCGATACACCGAGGCGCGGCTGGCGCCGGCCGCCATGGAGATGACGTACTCGCTGGACGAGGACACCGTCGACTTCATCCCGAACTACGACGGCACCGAGACCCAGCCCGCGGTATTGCCGGCCGCCTTCCCGAACCTGCTGGTCAATGGTGCGGCCGGCATCGCCGTCGGGATGGCGACCAACATGGCCCCGCACAACCTGGGCGAGGTCGTCGCGGCTGCCCGGCACCTGATCGCCAACCCGGACGCCGACCTCGAGACGCTGATGCGGTTCGTGCCCGGCCCGGACCTGCCGACCGGCGGCAAGATCGTCGGCCTGGACGGCATCCGGGACGCCTACGAGAGCGGCCGCGGCATCTTCCGCACCAGGGCCGTGGCCAGGATCGAGAAGCTCACCCCGCGGCGCAACGGCATCGTCGTCACCGAGCTGCCCTACGGTGTCGGCCCGGAGAAGGTCATCGCGCGGATCAAGGACCTCGTCCAGGCCAAGAAGCTCAACGGGGTGTCCGACCTCAAAGACCTGACCGACATGAAGCGCGGCCTGCGCTTGGTCATCGAGGTGCGGTCTGGCTTCGTGCCCGAGGCTGTGCTGGACGAGCTGTACCGGCTGACACCGATGGAGGAGACGTTCGGCATCAACAACGTCGCACTCGTCGACGGGCAGCCCAAGGTACTCGGGTTGCGCGAGCTGCTGCAGATCTACGTCGACTTCCGGATCGAGGTCGTCCGGCGCCGCTGCGAGTTCCGCCGCGCCAAGCGCGAGGCTCGGCTGCATCTGGTCGACGGCCTGGTCATCGCGCTGCTGAACATCGACGAAGTGATCCAGGTCATTCGCGCTAGCGACGACGCGGCCGCCGCCAAGGAGCGGCTGATGCAGATCTTCGACCTCAGCGAGATCCAGGCCCAGTACATCCTGGACACGCCGCTACGCCGGCTGACCCGCTACGACCGGCTCGAGCTCGAGCGTGAGCGCGAGACCCTCCAGGCCGAGATCGCGGAGCTCACCGCGATCCTGGAGTCCGAGCAGCGCCTCCGCGAGCTGGTGTCGTCCGAGCTCGCCGCCGTCAGCGACAAGTTCGCCACGCCGCGGCGCACGGTGCTG
Organism: Streptosporangiaceae bacterium; assembly: GCA_036496945.1. Classification (GTDB taxonomy): domain Bacteria; phylum Actinomycetota; class Actinomycetes; order Streptosporangiales; family Streptosporangiaceae; genus JAJYUU01. The sequence continues at coordinate 5,836 of DASXKI010000253.1, forward strand.
CTGGAGGGCACGGGCGCGACCAGGACCGCCACCGTGCCGCTCGAGGTCGCCGACGAGCCCTGCACCGTCCTGCTGTCGTCGGCGGGCTTGCTGGCCCGCACTGCGGCCCGCCCGGCGGCGGGCAGGCAGGACACCTTGCCGCTCGATGATCAGGACGGGCCGCAGGGCAGTCCGCCCTCGCGATCGGCGTCCAGTTCCGGCGGGCAGCGCGCGGCACACGACGTCATCGTCTCCTCGGTCAGCTCGACGGCGCGCGGCACGATCGGCGTGGTGACCTCGGCCGGGCGGCTGATCCGGCTCGGCGTCCTCGAGCTGCCCGCACTGCCGCCGAGCGCGCACTCCCCCGCGCTGTCGGGCGGCGCCCCCGTCAGCGAGTTCGTGACGACCGGGCCCGGCGAGACGGTCATCGCCATCGTCGCCGCCGACGCCGATGGCGCAGGCCTGGCGCTGGGCACCGCCCAGGGCATCGTCAAGCGCGTGACGCCCGACTATCCGCAGAACGCCGCGGACTTCGAGGTGATCGCGCTGAAGGACGGTGACCGGGTGGTCGGCGCGGTTCAGCTGGCCGACGAGGACCAGGAGCTGACGTTCATCACGAGTGATGCCCAGTTGCTCCGGTTCCCGGCATCGTCCGTGCGGCCGCAGGGCCGGGCCGCCGGCGGGATGGGAGGGATCCGGCTGTCACCGCGAGCCAGCGTG
>DASXKI010000254.1:0-4210 GCA_036496945.1 Streptosporangiaceae bacterium
TCATCCGAGAGGGAAACAGCCCAGATCACCAGCTAAGGGCCCCTGGCGCATACGGCAGCAGCCTGCCAACCTTGTAGCATCCGCTCCCCGCGACCGTCCAGAATGGAGGCGTCATGGCTGGTTACGCTATGGCCAACTACACGATCACGAACCAGGCCGAGTACAAGGAGTACCTCGCGGCAGTCGGACCGACCCTGGGTGCCCACAGTGCCGAGCAAATCGTCCTCGACTTCGACTCAGACCAGCTCGAAGGATCAGCCGGCCAGGTCACCGTCGTGCTGAGATTTGCCACGAAGGAGGCGGCCAGGGCCTGGTACGAGTCGCCGGAATACCAGGCCGTCCGGCGCCTCCGCACGGACAACACCGAGGGCATCGCGGTCATCGCGGAGGGCAAATAGCCCGGCTCCAGGTCGAGTACCCGGTCAGGGAGCGCACGGCGATCCGTTTATGCGACAGGCTGGAGCATGCAACCACGCCAGCGCGGCCGCGCTGTGTCCGCACCGCGCGCGTGTGCCGCAGCGCGACGGCGAGCGTGACCGGTGGAGTTCAGCCGGGAGCTCCGTGACGCCGTGATTGGCGGGGACATCACGGTGTCCATCCGGCTGTGGCGGCGGGCGAAGGTCAAGGTCGGTGGCCGGTACCCGGTCGGCCCGGCGGTCATCGAGGTCGACTCGATGGAACTGGTGCCGTTCGGGTCCATCGGCGCGGAGGACGTGCGCCGGGCCGGCGAGCTGGATCTGGAGTCCCTGCGACGGCGGGCCGCGCACGCCGGCCCGATCGCTGCCGACACCCCGGTGTACCGGATCGAGTTCCACGTCGTCGACGACTAGGCCGGTTCCGCGGCCGGCCAACGCGCCTCCGCGCTCGCGACGTTGTAGGGGTTCGGCGCGCCAATCCCGAGGTTGTAGGAGTTCGGCGCGGACGAATTGGCACAAATAACGCGCGAAAACGCGCGCAACTCCTACAACGTCGTCTGGAGCACCGGAATGTCGGCGGCCTAGCCGACCATTGGTGCCATGACGGACGCTAAATGGCCGGAAAAGTTACCTTTGGTCACCACGGCTCGACTCCGTGCCCGCGGCAGATCGCCTCGGCAGATCGAGACGCTCGTCCGTCGCGGCAGGCTGGTCCGGATTGGCCGAGGCGTCTACGTGCGCACGGCGATAGCCGGGGCCTTCGTTAGCCACCGGGACGGGGACCATGTGTTAAGAGCGGCCGCCGCAGTAGTCCAGGCCGGGCGCGGATCGGTCGTGAGCCATCGGTCGGCCGCGGTAGTGCACGGCATCGACCTGATCAGCAGCGCCGGCGACGTCACGATGACCGTTCCGCCCACGACCGGCCGCAAGTGCGGCGATGGCGTGCACGTGTACACCACTCCTCTGCCGCCGGGCCACGTCACGGCCAAGCTCGGCTTGCCAGTCACAACCGTCGCGCGGACAGTCATCGATCTGGCCAGGACATCAACGTTCGCCGATGGCGTGGTCGCTGCGGACTCGGCCATCCGCATGCGATTGACGTCGAAGTCACAGCTACGGGCTGTACTGGCGACGAGCCCTGGCCGACGCGGTGTTGCCCAGGCCGCCAGAGTTGTGGACTTCGCAACCGGGAAGTCTGAGTCCGCATTGGAGTCCATCGCGCGTGTCGCCTTCGACGATCAAGGCCTGCCTTCGCCCGAGCTTCAGATCTGGATCCCGGACGCGACCCGAGAGGTCATCGGCAGGGTCGACTTCTACTGGGAGCGGTACAAGACGATCGTCGAAGTCGACGGGGCCCTGAAGTACGACGACGACCCGAGCCGCGCGAGGGCGCAATTGCGCCGGGACAAACGCCTGCGCGAGGCTGGCTACGAAGTCGTCCATTTCACCTGGCAGGAGATCACGGAGCGGCCGGCTGAGGCGGCGGAGTCGATCCGGGCAGCATTCCGGACCGCGGCGCGGAAGGCGAAGGACACCACCGCGTAGCGCGCGCGGCGGACAGAGCGGCCGAGCGATATGCACGGTGCTGAGCGGCCGGGCAGCGAAAGCGCGGCCGTTTGAGTTCGTGCTGGCGCTGGACGCAGTTGGGGCAGCTCACTGCTCGGCGAGGATCGCCTCCAGCTCGGCCAGCGGGTCACGGACGACTGGGCCGCTCGTACGCACCACGGCGCGGCGAATGATTCCAGGGAATGGGAACGGGGCCGCGTAACCCCCGCCTACGGCGGGACCCCATTCATAGCCGCAGGTCAGACCCACCCCGACGCCGTTGAATCCGGACGGCGTGAAACGCGGGATCGGGCCACGCCCGATCTCACGCCCGTCGCAGCGCAGCGCGCCGGTGCCGCCGAGGCCGTCCTCCATTGTGAAGGCGTACTCGATCTGGTGCTCGCCAGGGGAGATCAGCTCGGCTGACTCGATGACGTGCCGCGCCGTGCCGTACAGGTTGTGCACGTAGCGGATCCGACCGTGCAGGATGTGCAGCGACCAGCCACCAAGCACGCAGCCCAGTGCGAGCAGGACGCCATCGGTCTCGCTCGCGTCAGCGATCGTGACGTCGACGACGAGCTCGTGCGAGCGGTTGCGCACGCTCACGGCGACCGACTCCGGCACCTGCGCGCCGCCCTGAAAGTACTCGTACTCGTCGCGTGGCCGCCGGCGGTCGGGCTTGGGGTGCACGAGCGCCCACAGCACCCGGTTATCGAGGGGTAGCACCTGGTTGCGCCGGGCCAGTCCCCACCACAGCTCGACCATCTCGGCGAGCTGTTCCGGCCGCTCGCGGGCCACGTCGCGTGACTCCGACAAGTCCTGCGCGACGTGGTACAGCTCCCAGACGTCATCGCGGAACGGCGCGTTCGGGTTCTGGTCGTCGTACAGCGGACCGATCGGATGGAACGCCACGGCCTTCCACCCGCGGTGATAGATCGCGCGGGAGCCGAACATCTCGAAGTACTGGGTATTGTGCCGCTCGGCCGCACTGCCGCCGCCAGGAGGCAGCAGGTACGCCAGGCTGACCCCGTCCAGCTCTGTCTGCGCAGTGCCGTCGATCTCGGTCGGCAAACCCACGCCGGCCAGCTCGAGCAGCGTGGGCATCACATCGATCGCGTGCGCGAACTGGTGCCGGATGGCGCCTGGCTCGACTGTGCTTGCCGGGACAGTGCATGGCTGGCCCGTGCTTGCCGCGACCGTGCCGCGCGGCCAGGAAATGATGCACGGATCGGCGACGCCGCCCTCGTGTACCTCGCGCTTCCAGCGGCGGAACGGCGTGTTGCCGGCCATCGTCCAGCCCCACGGATAATTGTTGTGAGTGAGCGGGCCGCCGATTTCGTCGATCCGGGCGAACATTTCGGCTGGCTGGGCCGGGTCGATGTTGAGCATCCGGACATCGTTGATCGAGCCATCGGCACCGCCTTCCGCACTGGCACCGTTGTCGGAGACCACGCAGACGATGGTGTTGTCGAGCTCACCCCGTTCCCGCAAAAAGGCGAGCAGGCGGCCGACCTGCTCGTCTGCATGCGACAGGAACCCGGCGAAGCACTCCATGAAGCGAGCGGCGACCGCTCTTTCCCGGTCGCCAAGCGAATCCCAGGCGGGCACCCAGGCGGGTCGCGACGACAGGACGGTCGAGGCAGGGAGCAGGCCCAGCGCCAGCTGGCGCGCGAACACCTGCTCGCGCCAGGTGTCCCAGCCGAGGTCGAACCGGCCGCGGTAGCGGTCGAGCCAGCGCCGCGGGGGCTGGTGCGGGGAGTGGCAGGCGCCGGTGGCGAAGTAGAGGAAGAACGGCTTGTCCCCGTCGGCTGCGCGCAGGTCGCCCAGGAACTCGATCGCCCGGTCGGCCAGATCCTCGGTGAGGTGATAGCCGTCCTCGATCGAGCGAGGCGGCGGGACGCTGTGGTTGTCGTGATAGAGCGCTGGCACGAACTGACTTGTCTCGCCGCCGTGGAAGCCGTACCAGCGGTCGAAGCCGCGTGCTAGCGGCCAGGTCGCGCGCGACGCGGCCATGCTGGTCTCGTCCTCAGGGGACAGGTGCCACTTGCCGGCGGCATAGGTGGCGTAGCCGGCCGTGCGCAGGATCTCGGACAGATAGCCGTTCTCCCGCGGCGGCTTACCCCAGTAACCGGGGTAGCCGATGGCCAGATCAGCTACCCGGCCCATGCCGCTGCGGTGATGATTCCGCCCGGTCAGCAGGCAGGCCCTGGTGGGGGAGCACAGCGAGGTGGTGTGGAAGTTGGCGAGCC
>DASXKI010000255.1:0-4020 GCA_036496945.1 Streptosporangiaceae bacterium
GTCCACCATCGCCGACGCCGACGCGGCGGTGAATCAGCTGATCGCGCTTGCTATCCGCAATGGCGGCCCCGACAACATCACGTGCATTGTCGCCGACGTCATCGACAGTGCGGGCGGGCCCGTCGCGCCGACCGTCGACGCCCAGCTAGCCGGGGCTGCCGCCAACGGGGACGTCAGCACGCTGCTCCAGGCCGCGACCAGCGGGTCGAGCGCCCCGACCGGCCCGGGCCTGACACCGGTGGCATCCGACGCCAGCCTGAACGGGCATGGCGGCCGGTCACCCGCGTCGATCTCGCTCGCGCCGGACGACGACGAGGACGACTTCGACGAGCCGCGGCGGCGCTGGCCGGTCGTCACGACGGTCCTGGCCCTCCTTGTCCTGCTAGTGGTGGGCGGCATCTATGTCGGCTACCGGGCTACGCAGGGCAACTATTACCTGGCCTCAGACGGCACTCAGCTGAGCATCTACCGCGGCATCAACCAAAAGATCGCCTGGATCAGCCTGTCGCATGTGTACCGCAGGACCGGCGTGCCTACCTCGCATGTGCCGGGCGACCTGAGCATTCCCACGACCCCGACGTCGCTGCCGAAGACGATGGCCACGCTCACCTCCATCGAGCATGCCTACGCCTGCAGCCAGGACCAGAAGGCACTGGACGCCTGGACCGCGAAGTACGCCAGCAAAACGACCGCGCCCAAGACGACCAGAAAGAGGGGGAAGGCGCCGACGGTGACTATCCCGGCAAAGCCAGTCGTGCCGGCGTCCTGCCCGGCACTGGGGGCAGGGTGACGGTCGCCGCCCACCAGGCAGTCCCGATGCCGCGCGGGCGTCGCCGGACCGAGCTGGTCATGCTGCTCTTCGCGCTGGCTGTGGTGCTGTTCGCGTACGGCGCGGCCGGCCTGGGCCTGCGTGGCAAGCTGCCGTCGGGCCTGCCGCTCTACATCGTCGTGTTCGCGCTGCTGATGCTTGCCGCCCATCTCGCAGTGCGCCGGTTCGCTCCCTATGCCGACCCGCTGCTTCTGCCACTTGCTGCCCTGCTCAACGGCCTGGGCATCGTGATGATCTACCGGCTGCAGCAATCCGGCCGGCAGGGCAACCCCGGCAATCTCGTCTCGCCGGTGATGTCGACGTCCACCACGCTGTACCAGCTGGTCTTCTCCGGTGTTGGCATCGTCGGGCTCGCCCTGTTGCTAGCGCTGATCAGGGAACCGCGGGTCCTGCAGCGCTACACCTATACCCTCGGCGCGGTCGGGCTGTTCCTGCTGGCCGTCCCCGCGGTGCTGCCGTCCAGCCACAGCGCCGTCAACGGAGCCAAGGTCTGGATCAAGTTCGGCGGGTTCTCCATCCAGCCGGGCGAATTCGCCCGGCTAGCGCTGGCGGTGTTCTTCGCCGGTTACCTGGTATCCAAGCGAGACGTGCTGGCGCTGGCCGGGCGCCGGGTGCTCGGCATCGACCTGCCCCGGGCCCGTGACCTGGGCCCGGTGCTGATCGCCTGGGCGGCGAGCCTGCTGATCCTGATATTCGAGACCGACATCGGCCAGTCGGCGCTGTTCTTCGGCCTGTTCCTGGTGATGCTCTACATCGCCACCCAGCGGACGTCCTGGCTGCTGATCGGCGTGGGGCTCTTCCTGGGTGGCACGTTCATCACGGCTAACCTCTTCCATCACGTGATGGCGCGGTTCACCGCCTGGCTGCACCCCTTCCAGGGCAGCAACCCCCTCGGCTTGTCGTTCCAGCCGGTGCAGGGCCTTGAGGGCATGGCTTACGGCGGCCTGTTCGGCACCGGCCTCGGGCACGGCCAGCCGTACTTCACCCCGCTGGTGCAAAGCGACTTCATCTTCACCGCGTTCGGCGAGGAGCTTGGCCTCGTCGGTGTCATGGCCCTGCTGCTGGTCTTCGGGCTGCTCGTTCAGCGTGGCCTGCGCGCGGCGGTCGCCGTCAAGGACCCATTCTCCAAGCTCCTGGCCGGTGGTCTCTCCTTCGTCCTCGCCCTCCAGGTCTTCGTGATCGTCGGCGGCGTGAGCGGGCTTATACCGCTGACAGGGGTGACGACCCCGTTCCTATCCCAAGGGGGCTCTTCGCTTGCGGCCAGCTGGCTCCTGGTCGGTCTGCTCATCCGGATCAGTGACTCGGCACGCAAGCCAGCGCCGCAGCCGATCCAGGACGAGGGCATGACGCAGATAGTGCGCGCCGCATGAACCGCGCACTGTTTCGCATCTCGCTGGCTTGCCTGGCGTTGTTCGTGCTGCTCCTGCTCAACGCCAACTACGTGCAGGGATTCGAGACGACCAAGCTCGCCAACGAGCCGCACAACGTCAGGGTCTTCGACGCGCAGTTCACTTACCAGCGGGGCGCGATCCTGGCCGGCGGCGACGGCACCGAGGTCCCGATCGCCGAGTCGCGGCTGATCAAGGGCACGGGTGTGTACCAGCGCTACTATCCCGCTGGCAAGATCTACTCACCTGTCACCGGTTACGACACGATCTACGGCAAGTCCGGCATCGAGCAGGCGGAGAACAGCCTGCTGAACGGCACTGACCCCCGCCTGGCCGTGCACAACTTCACGGCCCTGCTGACCGGCAAGCAAAAGCAGGGCGCGGCAGTCGACCTCACGATCAGCCCGGCCGCGCAGGCAGCTGCGTACAGGGCGCTCGCGGGCGACGGCGGCCACGCAGCCGCGCTGGTGGCAATTCAGCCAAGCACCGGCGCCATCCTGGCCCTTGCCTCGTATCCCACCTTCAACCCGAACGCGCTCACGACCTTCAACGGCACGCAGTTCGACCAGATCGACAATCAGCTGCTGCGAGATCCGCGACAGCCGCTGCTGAACAGGGCCACTCAGGAGACTTATCCGCCTGGATCGTCATTCAAGATCGTCACGAGTTCGGCCGCATTCTCCGAGGGGAAGGTCGCGAATACCAGCACGCCCGTGTCGGCTCCCACGACGCTGACGCTGCCCAACGGCAATCACCTGATCAACGACGGCGGCGAGGTGTGCGGCAGCGGCAATCCGCCGATCATCCAGGCGTTCTGGCAGTCCTGCAATACCGCGTTCGGCTCGCTCGGCATCAGGCTGACAGCCCCGGTACTGCGCAAATACTCAAGCCAGTTCGGCATGAACAGGCCGCTATCGATCCCCCTGCCGGTTGTGCCGAGCGTGCTGCCGGAGGTCAAGGGCTGGACCGACCCGTCGCTGACGGCTTTCTCGGCCATCGGGCAGTTCAATGACGAGGTGACGCCGCTTCAGGAAGCCATGTTCTCGGCGGCCATCGCCAACCACGGGACGCTGATGTATCCGTACCTGGTCCAGCAGGTCGTCGGGCCAGGGCTGTCGGTGATCCAGCGGGCCACGCCGGGCACGCTCAGCCAGGCCGTTACGCCAACCGTCGCCGGCAATGTGCAGTCCATGATGTATGAGGTCACCCACAACGCGGGCGGAACCGCATACGCTACGGCGGGGCCGCAGGCAACCGGCGGGATCACGATCGACGGCAAGACGGGCACAGCCCAGAACGGCATCAGCAACGGCAACCTGGACGACGCCGTCTTCACGTGCTTCGTGCCGGGCGCCAACGGATCGCCGTCGCCGATTGCCGTCGGCGTCATCGTGCAAGGCGGCGGGTTCGGCGCGGACGCCGCCGCACCCATCGCGGTGCAGGTAATCAAGGCCTACCTGGGTGCGCATTCATGATCACCCGATCTGGCGGCAGCCGTGGCAGGTCTGCATCATCGGCGCCGAGCAAGGCGACAAGCCGGGAGTACGGCTGCGGCCCCGGCCTGACATGCTGGTCGCAGCCCCCGATAAGCAGGACGGTAACGTAAGTGCGCGACATGACTCAGCCACGGCTGCTCGGCGGCCGCTATGAACTCGACGGCATCGTCGGGCGTGGCGGTATGGCCGAGGTGTTCCGGGCCCGCGATATCCGTCTCGACCGAATTGTCGGGGTTAAGACGCTCCGCGATGACCTCGCCCGAGACCAGACCTTCCAGGCCAGGTTCCGCCGCGAAGCCCAGTCGGC
>DASXKI010000256.1:0-11369 GCA_036496945.1 Streptosporangiaceae bacterium
GCCAGGTGGATGACGTAACCACCACTGAAGTCCAGCGCGCCCTTGCCTGCCCAGTAGCCGCCGCCCCAGAGGAGGAATGCGTTGACTGCGTAGGCGAAGGTAATCCACAGCGGCACGAAGATCAGCCAGACCTTGAACTTGATCCGGCCGACCACGCTGCCGATGAACAGGATCGGGGTAATGGCGGCGAAGACGAACTGGAAGTAGACCAGCGAGCCTTGAGGGAACCTGAACTTCGGCATGAGCCCGTTGAGCAGCGGGATACTGGCTTGCCCCTGCTCACTCGTTGCGCCGACGACAGTTCCCGGCTTACCGACGAAGTGGCCAATCCATGGCTGGCCGAAGCCCATCTTGAAGGCCCACAGTACCCAGACAATCAGGGTGAGGCCGAAGGCGGTAAACACCATCATCATGGTGTTCACCGCCCATTTGCGCTGCACGATCCCGCCATACAAGACTGCGAGCGCGGGGATGCTCATCAGTCCGACGAGCGTTGCAGCTGTCATCTGCCAGGCGTTATCGCCTGAGCTCAGAAAGCTTGCGTAGGGGTTCACTCTCGGCCTCCAGGGCTGAAGCGAAGGGCTGCCGGGTAGCCAGGCGTCGGCGACCAGCACGGTCCCAGCCGACCGCTTCGGTTCTGTCAGGTACGGTTCATGTCTCCCATGCGCGCGTTTCGGCCAAGTTTCGTGATCGTTACGCCGGCCGCACAAGGCCCCCTGAGGCCGCTTGCGCTGTTAAACCTTTGTTACGGAGGTTGACCATCACGGCTGCTCCAAAGCAAGCATCTTGTGGATCATGCCTACCGCTGACCGTTATCGCGCGCTTGGGGTGCCGCCGGTCACCCGGCACCACGTGATCCGGCCGTCGGGACTGGAGATCGTTCCCCACCTCTCGGCGAGCACGTCGACGAGCAGCAGGCCGTAGCCGTGCTCCGCGCCATCGGCGGCGACGGCCGATACGCGCGGCTCCGATGGCCCGCCATCGTCGCGGACCTGAATGAGGATGCCAGCTGGCCCCGAGCACAACGCGATCGTCACGCTTCCGCCTGGCTCACCCGACCTGCTGTGCATCACCGAGTTAGTTACTAGCTCGCTCAGGAGCAGCATGGCCGTCTCCGTCGCTGGATGCTCGGTGCCCAGGAGCTGGCGGGCGATCCTCCGCGCGTCAGCCACCGCTTGCGGCGTTCCCGGCAGTACGCGAAGCACTGGTGCTCGCACGGGAGCGGCCATCGCCAGGTCGGGCGGCGTGGCGATGTCCCGGCCCGTGGCCGTCATTTCTCGTCCCGGCATGCGATCACCGGCCGTGCTCGCCAGGGCAGGCTGAAGATCATGTCGATGCTCCGATTGACCGCTGAGGCCCCGTGCGGGGTGAAAGGTCACAACAATGGGGCACGTGCGCCTGATGACCATAACGAGCCGACCATTACCGCTCCGTTGCCCAGGCGTAACTGCCTGGCCTAGGTCAGCGAGGTTGACGAACTATGCCTGCAACCAGTAGATATCGGCACGAGAGACTTCTATTGCGCTTCTCTTGTCGTAAGCAGGCAGCCAATGGAGTTCCGGATCCTCGGTCCGCTCTACGCCGATGCCGGCACCGGCTCGGGCCCGGCGGTCATCAGCCAACCGCTGCTCCAGTCGGCGCTGGCCGTCCTGCTGTTGCGCGCAAACAGGCCATGCCCGCGCAGCATGCTGATCGAGGCGCTGTGGGGCAGCGAGCCACCTGGCTCGCCGGAGGCTGCCCTGCGGGTGTGCATCAGCCGGTTACGGCACTGCCTGGGTGATTGCGCTACACGGCTCGACAGCGTCGGCCCACCTGGCGGCCGCGCACCGGGGCACCGCCAGCAGCGCGGTTACATGATGTCGGTGCGTCCGGGTGAGCTGGACGTGGACGAGTTCACTGACCTTGTCGCGCAAGGCCAGTCTGAGCTCGACATGAGCAACGCGGCCGCGGCGGCTGCTTCCTTCGTTCAGGCCCTGGCTCTGTGGGGTGATCCGCCGCTTCCTGATCTGCCGGAGAGCGAGGTCATCGCCGCAGCAGTCGCGCGGCTCAGGAATCAGCGTCAGGCTGCGATCGACGCGCTGATCGACGCAAGGCTGGCAGCGGGCGAGCATGAGCAGGTACTCGGGCAGCTACGGGCTGCGGTCATTGCGACGCCTGGCCGGGAGCGGACGTGCGCCCAGCTCATGCGTGCCTACCATGCGCTGGGCATGCGCACCGAGGCGCTGGACGTCTACCAGGAGGCGCGGCAGCAAACGCTCGAGCAGCAGGGCGCGGAGCCCGGGCCGGTGCTTGCCGTCTTGTATCAGCGGATCCTGGCCGAGGAGCTGACGATGGAAACGCCGCCGCAGCTCGGCAAGTTCAGCGGTGGCGGGCTGAGTCTGCCTGGTTCCCAGGCTCCGGCTCCGCCTGCTGATTTCACTGGCAGGTCCGAGGAGGTCGCGAGGATCGTCGAGTACCTCAGTGGCCCCGGCGTCCGGGTCGTCGTGGTCGCCGGCGGACCTGGCATGGGCAAGAGCGCGATCGCGGCGGTCGCAGCCCTCCAGTTGCGGCGACGCTTCACGGACGGCCAGATCTATGCCGAGTTCGGCGGCGCCGGGCAGCCCCGCGATCCGCAGGACGTACTGGCTGGCATCCTGCAGAGCGTGGGTGTCCCGGCCAGCGCCATCCCGCCGGCCGGTCCCGCGCGGGCTGCCATGTACCGGTCGGCGCTAGCTGGCCGCAAGGTTCTTGTCATCGCTGATGATGCCGCTTACGCCGCCCAGGTTCGGCCGCTGATCCCCGCAGCTGGCGGAGCCGCGGTGCTGGTGACGAGCCGGAGCCGGCTCAGCGGGCTAGCTGGCGCCCGGCAGTTAAGCCTCGGCGAGCTGGCCGCTGAGGACGCCCTGACGCTGCTCGATCTGGCTGCCGGTCCAGGCCGCGCCGCGGCGGAGCCAGCGGCAGCAAGGGCGGTCGTTGCCGCCTGCGCAGGCATGCCACTTGCCGTCCGGCTCGCCGGCGCTGTCCTGGCGGCGCGGCCGGGACTGCGCCTGGCGACGCTTGCTCGCGATTGCGGCGGCGACCACGTACTCGATGTGCTCGCTGCTGAGGACAGCTCGGTACGCGCCGCGATCGGCTCCAGCTACCACGCGCTGCCAGGTGCCGCGCGGGCCGCGTTGTCGCTCGCGGCAAGCTCCGTGCCCGGCGAGATCCCGGTATGGGCGCTGACCGAACTCGCCCACGGCGACAGCAGCGTCGCGGAGAGGCTGGCCGGCGGCGGATTGCTGATGCCCGCCCAGGCCGAAGTACTAGATCAGCGGTACCAGATGCATCCGCTCGTCCGGGCCTACGCGCGCGAGCGCGCGGGCGAGCATGTGCAACACGGCCAGGGTGCGCTCGCGCGGCTGCGGGCCGGCTGGCTGTATCGCGCGGACTTGGCCGCAGCCCGGACGCCCGCGATGCCGTTCGTTGCCCGTCCGGCACCGCTGGCCTCGGCACCGCTGGCCTCGGCACCGCTGGCCTCGGGGGCGCTGGCCTCGGGGGCGCCGGCCTCGGGGGCGCCGGCAGAGGCGAGCCTAGCGGCCTATGAGACATGGCTGGACTGCGAGCGAACCAACCTGCTGGCTGTCGTTGAGCAGGCAGCGACGGCGGGCGACCGGCGCGGCGCGGTCGCGCTGGCCAGCAGGCTCGTGGCGCATCAGTGCAGCACGGGTGCCTACGCGGACGCCATCCGCGGGTGGCGCGCCGTTGCCGCAGCTGCTGCCCTCGCGGGCGACGCACGATGCCAGGCGACGGCCGAGTACTACCTGGCGGTGGCCCTTGCCGAGACGCATGAGCGGGTCAGCGCCGCTGCCGCGCTGCTCGCGGGCTCACTGCCTGAGCTGGAGCGCGCTGGAGCACGAGACATCGCGGCGATGGGCTACTGCCTGCTGGGCCGGTGTGCGAGCGCAGACGGCCGGCACGCGGCCGCGATCCGGGCAGTCCGGCAGGCCATGCGGCTCGCTGGGCCTCGTGACGACCTAGCGCGGTGCTGCGCGACCGCAGTCCTTGGCCTGACGCTGGCTCGGGTCGGCATCGTAAGTGCCGGTATCGACCACTGCCGGCAAGCCCGCGCCGAGGCGCAGCGACTGCGCGAGCCCGCCTACGAGGCGTACGCGACCAGGGCGCTGGCCCAGGCGCTCATTGTCGGCGGCCAGTACGCGGCTGCCGCTGGCGCGTGCAGTGAGGGCGTCGAACTTGCCCGGGAGTATGGCAGTGACATCGCCGCGGCCAGGTTCATGCTCCTGCTCGGCCGCGCCCGTCAGTGCGAGCGCGACAGCGATGCGGCGGCGGCGAGCTTGCGCGTGGCGGCTGACATGTTCAAGGCCGCTGGCCAGACGATGGAGGAAGTCATGGCCCGCAGCATGCTCGCCGCGTGCAGCACGGCCGACGGAGATCGTGCCGGGGCGGCGGCTCAGGTCCGTGAGGTCCGCGAAATCCTGGAGCGCAGCGGCGTCGCTGAGGCCGGCTCCAAGGCGGCCGCAGCGCGGGATGCATGCCAGCCGTCCTCGGCAGGAACCATGCGCCTCATGGCAGGTTAAGCAGGCTGGTCAGCACCTGCTCGAGTACCTCAGGGTCATCCATCCGCTGCTGGCGCCGGATCAGCGAGCGATCGGGCGCAATCCGAACCGGAAGATCTCCGTCGCATATCCGGGTGGCGGCGTCACTGTCAGGCGTGCTCAGGCCGGGCGGCTCTTGATCGGACACCTGTCCGGCGGCGTTACTGTCAGCCGAGCTGGACCTGGCCGGCACTGGGGGTACTTCCATGTCCGGACGCTAGCTCGCCATCCATTACCGCGCCGTTGCCTGGATGTTACTGCTTAGGCAGCCGTGGGTTTGTCCACGCATCCTCGTCATGTGGGATTCGCAAGCTTCTTGACCGTTGGCTACCTAGGATTTAGCGGTGCCGGCACGTTTGTTATACAACGATCCTGGAGAGCGCGGGCCCGCGTCCTGCGATCCATAGCTGAGCCTGGCCAGTGATCGAAACTAAGCGAGTTTACCGATGCTGGATGCTTTCGCTGTTGTCATGGAGCGGCAGTGCTTGGCCAAACTCAGGTTGAGTCATTTTCCTGCGCAATTAGATCCGTCAGGCCGTCGCTTCGCCCCACGTCAGCTCTTCCGGCGTCCACGAACTTGCCGGGCGGCGACCACCAGGCAGATCTACCTGCAGTCATCGGCTTCGAGAGTGCGCTGGTCACCGCCGGGAAGGCTGTCGGCCATGAGGAAAGCCAGTTTGGTACGTCCTTGCAGACTTACGACACAGATTACGGCGCCGGTGAATAAGTAAGGCCTTGCCGGGTAGCTGGCGGCCGTGGCTAGAGCGAGAACTGTAGCCGGGTACGCGATCCCGGGCATCATCGTGTTTTTCTTGTGGGTGGTCGTCGTCATCCTGGCCATCATCGTGCTGGCGTTCCTCGTGCACTGGGCCGGTGGCGGAGTACTCAACCTCAGGCTCGGACACTTCATCCTGAACGTCGGCTTCACTTAATCGGCGCCAGCCCTTTGTGTCGCGATAGAAGCGATCGCGGCACAAAGGGCCTACCACGACGATCCTGGATGGTAGGCGTGCGAGCGACGTGGCCGTCGGTCTGGCACTGTTGTGGCTGTGGTGCCGTGTGCCAGACTCCCCGGCATGACAGGAACGGACCCCAAGGCCGACCTGCACCGTTACTTGCAGGCCGCCCGTGAATCCCTGGTGTGGAAGCTCGACGGGCTTTCCGAGTACGACATCCGCCGCCCGCTGACGCCGACCGGCACCAACCTGCTCGGACTGGTCAAGCACCTGGCCGGTGTCGAGCTTTGGTACTTCGGTGACGCCTTCGGGCGGCCGCCCAGCGGTCCGCGGCCATGGTCTGAGGACGACGCAAGGAACAACGCGGACATGTGGGCCGCGGCCGGTGAGCCGCGTGATCAGATCGTCGAGATGTACCGGCGAGCCTGGGCGCACTCGGATGAGACGATCCAGCTGCTGGCCCTGGACGCGCCCGGCTATGTGCCATGGTGGCCGAGCGACGAGCGGGAGGTGACGCTGCACCGCATCCTGGTGCACGTGGTCGCTGAGACTCAGCGGCATGCGGGGCATGCCGATATCGTCCGCGAGCTCATCGACGGGGCGGTGGGACTGCAGGCCGATAACGATCACTTGCGGCCAGGCGTCCGGGAGGGGTGGGAGAGTTATCGCAGTCAGCTTGAGGACGTGGCCCGAGAAGCCGGCCAGGGCTAAACGCGTGACCAGCTGACGCCTTCCCTATCAGCGGCACGGCTGAGTCTCAGCCCGAGTGCGAGTGACTCATGCAGGTATCGACTCCGTTGTTGCGCCGTCCGTGAAGGTGACGGTGTTCGCGGCGATGGCGGGAATGCGCGGGCCGGGCAGGATGATGCCGGTGAGGTTGAGCGGGTCTGCGGCGCAGATGCTGACCATCTCGCCTGCTTGATGTGGCTTCCGGACCCCGCGGAGGAGCTCGAGCGCGTCGGGGTGGGCGTACTGCTCGCCGCTGAAGCCGGACACGAAGCGGCCGCCGCGGATGGTGCCGCGTGCTTCCATCCGGCGCAGTGCCCAGACGATGTCGCGCCAGGGAACTGCGAGGTTCTCCCGGACCGCCAGGTCGCGGAAGACCACGCCCCATCGGGCGGCGAGTTGCTCGGCGGCGGCCTCGGCGAGCTCGTCGCGGTCGGCATTGGCGGCCGGGTCCGGCAGCAGCGACCAGCGACCGGACGAGCCCGTGGTGTTCCGCAGGCCACGGCGAAGACCGCGAGTCGGGGCGTAGCGGGAGTCCGGAGTGCGGCGGCGCAGCAGCGAGCGTACCGCGCGGAATCCGTCGGCCGTGACCAGCCCGCGCGCCACGGCGTCCCAGAGCGCATCGTCGATATCGTCGGGCAGGCGGCCCGTCAGCCTGGTCAAGTCGGTGCGGAACAGGGCCCCGTGCTCGGCGAGCGCTTCCAGGACATCGGCGGTCCGGCCGACCGCTGGCTCGGCTGGGCGCTGGTCACCGCGGGCAGCACGAAGCAGCCAGGGCAGGTCGTCCCGCAGGACCAGGCTGATGGGGGTCGCCTTCGACGGCGCGCCGCCACGCTTGGGTGCCGCATCCGGCTCAGTGTCGCGGACCGACAGCCGGCCCCACGCTACCTGCCCGGACATGCACAGCTCGTCCAGCCATTCCGGCCGGTAGTCCTGCACCCGGGCGGCCAGCACCGACCTCTCCCAGGCGCCTGTCGCGACCTCGAAGCCCTGCAGCTGCTCGATGACGGCCAGGACGCCTAGCCGGCCTTCGCGCCGAGTGCCATCCGCGACATGCTGCCAGCGCAGCAGGAACCGCATGAAGTCCCGGGCGGTGACCGGCTCGATCTCGCGACGCCGGCGCTCGCGGGTATAGACGTGGATCCGCGACAGCAGCCGCCGGGAACACCACTGGGCATCTTCCGCGTCACGGGAGGTGAAATGGCCTTGAAGCGCGAAACCTTCCGCCTCGAGCGCCGCGAGGGCGCGGATGATCAGGCCCTCCCCCAGCCCGACCGTCTCGGCCAGCTCAGCCACGGCCGACGGGCCACGGCATTCCAGGTGACCGCGCATAAGGTCGGCGGCGGCGGCTTCCTCATCCGGCGGCGTCGCGGGGATGGGGCAGGTCCAGGCGGGCGCGACCGTAGCCTTGGGGTACAGCGCCTCGATCGCCGGCAGCCGCTCGACCGCCGCCCAGAATGGGCCGCCTGCGGCATGCACGACGACCGCGCGGCCAGTCCCGATCAGCGCGTCGAACCATTCCTGCCAGTCCGAGTCCGGCCGGACGGTGATCAGGCTGAGCAGCAGGTCGTGCAGTTCGTGTTCGTCGCGGGGCGCTGGGCGCACTTGCTCGGCCACGCGGCGGATCGCGTCCGGGTCCAGGGTGCCCAGCTCATGCGGCTCGACCGGCAGGCCGCGGCGCAGCGGCACGGCCCGGCTGCGCCGGTCCTCGGCGTCGTCCAGGTAAGTGAAGGGCCGGCCGTTCAGGATCTCATGCGCCAGCACCGACGGCTCGGTCGTGTCCCGGACCACGACCGTGACGCGCCCGGACTCGATTCCGGAAATCAGCTCCGTCAGGCCATCGATGTCCATCGCCTCGCGCAGGCAGTCCGCCAGGGTCTGCCGCACCAGCAGATGGTCCGGGATCTCAAGCGGGCCAGGCGCCACGTTTTCCTGGCAGGCGGCGAGCGTCGGGAACACGGCGGCCATCAGGTCGTCCGCTTCCATCCGCTGAATCGCGGGCGGGTTCTTCCTGCCGTTCCGCATCCGGAGCACGGCCAGCGAGGTGTTCAGGTTCCACCGCCACCGTGCCGCGAACATCGGCGAGGTCAGCACGGCCTGGCGTACAACCTCTTCGACATTTCCGGCCGACAGAAACCGCGGGACCGCGTCGAGCGGGAAGCTGTGCTGCGGCCCGAGCGACAGCAAGATCGCGTCGTCGCTTGCCGCCGCCTGAAGCTCGAAGTCGAATGTCACGCAGAACCGCTTGCGTAGCGCCAGGCCGAACGCCCGGTTCAGCCTTGCACCGAACGGGGCATGCCCGACCAGCTGCATGCCGCCCGCCGGGTCGAAGAACCGCTCCAGCACGATCGTGTCCATAGTCGGCAGCACGCCGAGCTGCGCCAGCGCGGCGCCAAGATAGTCGACGACCATCTGGCCGGCCGCCTCGCCCAGGCCGCACTCGGCTTGCAGCCACGCGATGGCCGCGGCCCGGCCGCCCCGGCCGGCGAGCCTACCGGCGACCCCGGTGCGGATGGCGCTGACTTCCTCCGACAGTTCGACGGTGCGGCCGGGCGCCTCGCCGAGCCAGAACGGTACCGACGGCGGCGCGCCTTGCGCGTCGACGACGCGGACGACACCTGGCTCGATCCGGCGGACCCGCCACGAATGCGTGCCGAGCAGGAAAACGTCACCCGGCGCGCTCTCGATCGCCCAGTGCTCGCCGACCGTGCCCACCACGGCCTCGTCCGGCTCGGCCAGCACGCGGTAATCCCCCAGCTCGGGAATTGCCCCGCCGGAGGTCAGCGCCGCCATCCGGGCGCCGCGCCGGCCGCGCAGCTCGCCGCTGACCTGATCCCGGTGCAGGTAGGCCGCGCGGCGGCCGCGCCCGGTTCGGATGCCTTCGGACACCAGCTCGGCCACGTCATCGAAGTCAGCATCGGACACCGCCGAGAACGGCGCCGCGCCCCGGATCAGCGCCCGGAGCCCGGTCTCCGTCCATTCCACCGCGGCGCACTCGGCGACGACCTGCTGGGCCAGGATGTCCAGCGGGCCTTGCGGGATGACCAGCGCGTCGAGCCTGCCGGAGAGCGCGCCCCGCATGAGCGCGGCACATTCGACCAGCTCATCGCGTGTTGTCGGAAACAACCGCCCGGCCGGGATCCCGGTCCGCGTGTGATTGGAACGCCCGACCCGCTGCAGGAACGTGGCGAAACTGCGCGGTGAGCCGATCTGGCAGACCAGCTCCACCGGCCCGATGTCGATGCCCAGCTCCAGCGAGGCCGTGGCCACCAGCGCGCGCAGGTCCCCGGTCCGCAGACGGGCCTCGACTCGCTGCCTGCGGTCCTTAGAGAGGCTGCCGTGATGGGCTGCGACCTGGCCGTCGCCGAGCCGCTCGCCGAGCTCGTGCGCGATCTGCTCGGCCATCCGACGGGTGTTGACGAAGACCAGAGTGGTCTTGTGTTCCTGAACGTGGCCGGCGATCACGTCGTAGACCTCGGCCATCTGAGCCGTCGTGGCCACCGCGCCCAGCTCCTCGCTCGGCAGCTCGAGTCCTAGGTCGAGCTGGCGGCGGTGACCGGCGTCGACGATCGAGCAGCGCGGCGAACCATCGGCTTCGGACCGGCCCTGGCCCGCGCCGACGAGCAGCCGGGCCACGGCCGTGATCGGGCGCTGTGTGGCCGACAGCCCGATCCGCTGCAGTGGCCGCTCGGCAACGTGCCCAAGCCGCTCCAAGGTTAGGGACAGATGCGATCCGCGCTTATTGCCCGCGACCGCGTGAATCTCATCCACGATCACCGTGTCCACAGCGCGCAGCATTGCCCGCGGCTTGTCGGCCGTGACCAGCAAGAACAGTGACTCGGGTGTGGTGATCAGGAGGTCTGGCGGCCGCTTCAACATCGCTGCGCGCTCGGCCGCAGCCGTGTCCCCGGTCCGGACCGCAACACGTATCGCCGGAGCGGTCAGGCCCAGCTCGGCCGCGATGCCAGCGATCTCGGCGAGCGGACGCTCCAGATTCTCCAAGATGTCAACCGCGAGTGCCTTAAGGGGCGAGACATATACGACCCGCGGCCCCACAAGTCCAGGCGCTCCACCGGGCTCAGCGCGCTCGGCAGCCCTGACCTCCTCTGCCTCCCCGAGCGCCGCGGTCGCCTCATGCGCGCGATAGAGCCGGTCGATGCAGACCAGGAACGCGGCCAGCGTCTTACCGGATCCGGTCGGCGCGGCGATCAGAGTGTGCCGGCCGGCCGCGATCTCGGCCCAACCCTGCGCCTGCGGCTCCGTCGGCCCGGCCGGGAACCGCCGCTCAAACCAGGCACGGATGGCCGGATGGAACGACTCGAGCATCACGCCAGACTAACCCGTAGCACCGACAGCCAGCACTGCTCCGCCGCCTTCGCGAGGAAATGAGCGCGTGTTGCTGGGGTCAGGAATCGAGAAACCCAGCGTCGAATGTCCACTCGGGGTAACCGGTCCTGAGCACGTCGAGGCGATCGGGTCCATCTCGAAACCGCCTGTCGCCGTGTCGGTGGTGCGGACCAGTTGCGTCCAGCCGAAGATGGCCGCATATCCGTCGGCCGGATAAGTCACCGTGGCCCGGCACACCGGGAAGTCCCGGGCAAAGTCCACCGGCAGGCCGTCGCTGAGTATGGTGTATCCGATTGCTTCAGGATCTGTGTTTCGGCGGACCGATACGTCGATCAGCCCGCCGGTTCCGCGGAGCAAGAAATAGATGCGCAGATTGCCAGTGTCGGCCATGGGCCCATTCTTCAGCGCGCCGCAGCCGCCTGCGGCCCGGCCGGGCCCGCCGCCCCGCCGGAACTCAAGGCCCCCAGGGCCGGTGCCGCCCGGGCTGAGCTGATCACGCTGCGAGTGTGAGCTGGCGGAGGTTGACCAGGCTGATGGGGGCCGGGCCGGGGTGGCGGGTGCCGTGGTCGCCGGGGCCGCTTGACGCGGTAGGAGTTGTGGCGGGCGCGCTTGACCACCCTGGGGTAGGTCCGGTCCCGCCGCACCGGGTTGAGGTTCTTCTTGCTGGTGATGCCGGTTATGGCGGCGGCCAGGATGCATTCCCGGTGCCTCACCGGGCGCGCACGGATTGCTCGGCAACGAGGCCGGCGTTTCAGCCGGGGCACCC
>DASXKI010000257.1:0-1843 GCA_036496945.1 Streptosporangiaceae bacterium
AGTGCGATCGACGGCAGTGCGATCGACGGCAGTGCGATCGACGGCAGCACAGCGTCGGACGTACTCGTCCGGGAGCCGATGTTTCTCGTGCCGCGCGCCTCCGTGGCGCCGCCCCCGTGATGTCGCAACCGTGACGCCAGCCTGGCCCCAGCCCAACCGCACGAGGACCTACCAAGGAGCGCCATGACGACAGCACTAGCAGGCAAGAAGGCGGTCGTCACCGGCACCGCGCACGGCATCGGTGCCGCGATCGCCCGCGCGCTGCGCGACGACGGCGCCACCGTGCACGACGTCGACAAGGACACCGCCGACCTGACCGACTCCGCGGCGGTCCGGGATTACTTCGCTCGCGTCGGCCCCGTCGACATCCTGGTGAACAACGCCGGCGGTGTCTGCGGCCAGGTCGGCCATCCGCTGGAGGATGTCTCCGACGCCGACTGGCAGGCGGTCGTCAACGCGAACCTCAGCACCGCGTTCCACTGCACACGCGCCGTGGTCCCGAGCATGAAGGAACGCGGCTGGGGCCGGATCATCAACATCTCGTCGGCGGCCGGGCTGACCGTCAGCAAGACCGGCATCCAGGCGTACGCCAGCGCCAAAGCCGGCCTGATCGGGTTCACCCGGCAGATGGCGCATGAGCTCGGCCCGGCCGGCATCACGGTGAACTGCATCGCCCCCGGCTTCATCCTGTCGAATCCGACGACCGAGATTCAGTGGCAAAGTTACGGGCCAGACGGCCAGCGTGACCTGATCAGCGGCATCGCGACCAGGCGGCTCGGGGAGCCGGCCGACATCGCTAACGGCGTGCAGTTCTTCGCCTCGCTGCGATCCGGCTGGGTGACCGGCCAGGTCATCGCCATCGACGGCGGGAGCGCCTTCCTGTGAGCCTGACTTTCGCCGCCGACGACGGCGGCTACCTACGTGAGCTCGCCGAGTACGTGGCCGTGCCGAGCGTCAGCCGCGACGCCGACGCTGCGACGATGACGGCCGCGGCGCAGTGGCTGGCCGGCCAGCTGTCCTTCGCCGGCGGCCGGGTCGAGCAGACGGCCGGCCACCCCGTCGTCCGCGGGGAGTGGCTCGGCGCTCCCGGCGCGCCGACCATCCTGGTCTACGGGCACTACGACGTGCAGCCGACCGGCGAGATGGGCGAGTGGCTCACTCCCCCGTTCGAGCTGGCCATAGACGGTGACGTGGTGCGCGGGCGCGGTGTCACCGACGACAAGGGCCCGGTGTACATGGTGCTCAAGACCGCCCAGGCATTCTGGTCGCAGGAGGGCGGCCTCCCCCTCAACGTGAAGTTCCTGTTCGAGGGCGAGGAGGAGATCGGCAGCCCGCATCTGCCGGACTACGTGGCCGGGCACGCCAGCGACCTGGCCGCCGACCTCGTGATCTCTGCCGACGGCGCCATGTGGCGGCCCACCGAGCCGTCACTGTCACTGGCTTCCAAGGGCCTGGTCTCGATGGACATCGTCGTCGAGGGCGCCGCCTCGGACCTGCACTCCGGCCGGTACGGCGGCACGGTGGCCAACCCGCTGCACGCGCTCAGCCAGATCCTGGCCAGCCTGCACGACCCGGACGGGCGAGTCGCCGTGCCGGGCTTCTACGACGGCATCCCGCCGCTGACCGGCGCGCGCCGCCACGAGATAGCGCGCGTGCCTTTCGACGAAACGGGGTTCGTCGCGGACCTCGGCCTGACCGCGGGCCACGGCGAGCCCGGCTACACCACGCTCGAGCGGCTCTGGGAGCGGCCGACGCTGGAAATCAACGGCGTTGCCGGCGGGGGTAAGTACACGGTCATACCGCGCAGGGCGGTCGGCCACGTGTCATGCCGCCTCGTTCCCGG